>JBBRIE010000036.1:0-19030 GCA_038221545.1 Lysobacterales bacterium | reverse complement strand
GGCCGCGGCGGCCCGGTGGTCCGACACGCCGCGGGCCCGCCTAGGCAGGCCGTTTCGAGTATCGGACCAGGCCGACTGAGCCGGCCTGGTCCGGCTGCCGACGGTCAATCGAGATCGAGCGCGCCTTTCGCGGAATCGCGCCGACGCGATTCCTTGGCGTCGAACTCCGCGCGGCAACCCGAGCTCTTCTCGACCATGACACAAGTCAGGTAGTCGGAAGCCTCTACCAGCGCGGCACGAATCGACTTGCCGACCGGCGTGTTCTTTTCATTGTCGAGTGTGCCGCCGAACCCACCGCGATACAGCCCGACACTGACGCCGCCACCCTTGCTCGTGCCTTCGACAGTCCGGACGAACGCTATCTCGCCGGTGGTCGAATCGATCACGCGCAGGTCGATTGCCAGATAGGCCTTGCTTGACTTGCAGCCGAGCGACACGCCACCGAACGAGAGCCCGCCGCCGGTGCTGGCAGTGTCTTCCTCGTACGCCGTGACGGTACCCGCCACCAGATACTGCGCCCCGACCAGCTTGCCGAACCTGGCACCGGTCGCGGGATCCACGCGACCCGACATGGCGAGGTCCTGTTCGGAAAGGACGGACTCGAGCTTGGTGCGCTCGAGCACTCGGAAGTTGCCGGTCGCGGCCAGCTCGTTCGAGAGCATGCCGGACAACTCCCAGTCCACCCCGCCCCTCCACCACGCCGCGCCCGACTCGTTCCTGAATTCGATCACTGCGACCACCGGCTTGTCCTGCGCTACCACGACCGGTGCCAGCAGCGACATCGCCAAGCCCAACCATACCCCCTGCACAATCGACTTCATGGCCAACCTCGCTTGTTGAGTCAGCCAAGAATACGAGGAAACGGGCTCGCCGGTGCCATCGGGACCCCTAAAAGCAAACCGGCCGCACAGGGCGGCCGGTCGCTGGATCACCAGGAGTGCGGACTCAGTTCGCCGCGTCCTGCACTTCCTCACCCGCGGCCTCGACGTCCTTGCCAGCGCCTTCGATCGTGTTGCAGGCGCTCAGCGCGAATGCGGCAAGCAACGCGGCAAGCAGCAATTTCGACAAATTCTTGTTGTTCTGCATGGTGACTGCTCCTGGATTGGGTGATGTTGCACTACGTCTTTCAGCACTTCCGCAGCGCCTGTATAGGGGCGTGGGGATGGGGTACCACCGCAGCCGAGAACCGGCTACGGCATCAATTCTTCGCTTCGTTCGCCTCTTCCTGGATCTCCTTGCCGGCTGCTGAAGCATCCTTGCCCACGCCTTCCACCGTGTTGCACGCGGACAGCGCAAACGCCGCCACCAACGCGGCCAGGATCAAGCGGGCATGTACTTTCCGGTTTTGCATTCCGCACCCCTTCTGTCGAAAGTGAACGGAATCTAGCACAAGGGCCGTGAACCTGAACCCGCATCGATGCCCCTCCGGCGAGGCAGTTTAGGCGGCGGTTAATCTCGGATTCCCCCGTCGCATCCCGGGGTCACTCAAGTAGCGTGAAACGATCAGCGTCCATCCAGGCCGGAAAGCGCGAGCGATGGGCCGACAGGGCAGCTGCGTCCAGCGAAACCACGTCCACCTGCGCCGTCGCGCCTAGTTCGAGCAGTGGCTCCCCCATGAAGTCGATCGCGGCGCTATCGCCGGCATAGCCGATGCCGTTTCCATCCTGGCCGGCGCGATTCACGCCAACGACGTAGCAGAGGTTTTCCACTGCCCGCGCGCGCATCAGGATTCGCCACGCGGAGCGACGGGCTCTCGGCCAGTTGGCCACGTACAGGAGAGCGTCGAAATCCATGCGCCCGTCGCTGCCCTGCAGATTGCGCGAAAACACGGGAAACCGAAGGTCGTAGCAGACCAGCGGGCAGATACGCCACTCCCGCCACTCGACCACGAGCCGATTGCGGCCCGCGGCATAGCGCTCGTGCTCGCCGGCCATCCGGAACAGGTGGCGCTTGTCGTAAGTGCGCAGCAATCCTTCGGGCGTGGCCCAGAGCAGTCGATTGAATACCCGGTCACCGTCGCGCATGACCACGCTGCCAACCACGGCGGCGTCGATTTCCTTTGCCAGGATGGCCATCCACTCGACGGTCGTACCGTCCATGGTCTCGGCCTCGAGTACCGCCTCGTTGCTGAAGCCCGAAGTAAAGGTCTCCGGCAGGACGACGAGATCCACTGCACCCTTGAGCGGCAACACCATCGAACCGTAGTAAGCACGATTGGCGGCAGCGTCGCGCCACACGGTTTCGCCCTGGACGAGGGCCGTCCTCAGATCGCGCATAGCCGGGCCGCAGCGACTTCCAGGGTTGCGTCGGTCTTGGCGAAGCAGAACCGGATCAGGCGCTGCTGCACCGGCGAATCGGCATAGAAGGCCGATAGCGGGATCGCGGCGACACCGACTTCGCGCACAAGCCACTCGCAGAATCCGGTGTCGGACTGCGTGCTGATCGCGGAGTAGTCGGCGAGCTGGAAATAGCCTCCTGGCACCGGCAGCAGCATGAAGCGTGATGGCGCCAACAGCTCGCGGAATCGGTCGCGCTTCGACGCGTAGAACGCCGGCAGTTCCTGATCGTGCTGCGGCAACGAATCGAGCACTGCGGCGAAGGCGAACTGCGCGGGCGTGAACGTGCAGAACGTGAGGTACTGGTGCACTTTGCGGAACTCGACCGTAAGGGCCACGGGCGCGACGCAGTAGCCCACCTTCCATCCGGTGCAATGGTAAGTCTTGCCGAAACTCGAAATCACGAACGTGCGGGAGGCGAGCGCCGGATGCGTCAATGCGCTCGCGTGCGGCACGCCATCGAAGATGATGTGCTCGTACACTTCATCGGACAGCACCAGCAGGTCGTGCCGCTCGGCGAGCGACGCCAATGCATCGAGATCCGCCCGGCCAATGATGGCGCCCGTGGGATTGTGCGGCGAATTCACCATCACCAGACGGGTGCGCGGGGTTACGGCCTGTTCGACCCGCTCCCAGTCGATCGCGAACTCGGGGGCGCGCAAAGGCACGTGCACCGCGCGACCACCGGCCAGTTCGATCGCCGGCTCATAGCAGTCGTAGCAGGGATCGAGCACGATCACCTCGTCACCCGCGGAAACCACCGCCGCAATGGCGGCAAAGATGGCTTCGGTCGCTCCCGACGTGACCGTGACCTCGGTCACCGGATCGACCTCGACGCCGTAGCAGCGTGCGATCTTGCGTGCGATCGCCTCGCGCAACGGCGCGACCCCCGCCATCGGCGCGTACTGGTTGCGGCCCTCGGACATGGCGCGCGCGAGGGCCTCCCGCAATTGCACCGGCCCGTCGTAATCGGGGAAGCCCTGGCCGAGGTTGATCGCGCCGTGCTGCGCCGCCAGCTGCGACATCACGGTGAAGATCGTGGTGCCCACCCTGGGCAACTTGGATTCGAGGCGCATTGCGGATTCGCGATTCGGGGTCGGCGGAATGCTAACCCAGTCAACGCATCTTGGTGGTGCGCATCGACAACAGGCTCGGCGGCGCGCGGAACGCATCCGGCGTCGCGAGGTGCCAGAACATCTTGAACACGGCGTGGTCCGGCACACCATCCACCAGCTCGCCCGGCTGGACGAAGTGGTAAAGCGACGCGAGCGAGCGCACCTCGTTGACCGACATGCGACGTATGACATGTTCCGGCCCGAGCTGGCTCGGGTGATCGAGCCCCGCCGCTTCCAGCAATTCGTGCAGCGCGCGCATCGTGTTGCGGTGGTAGTTCGCCACGCGCGTCGCCTTGTCCTCGACCACGAGCGCCCGGTAACGCCGCGGATCCTGGGTCGTGACGCCCGTCGGACAGGTGCCGGTGTGGCAGGTCTGGGCCTGGATGCACCCGACCGCGAACATGAAGGCCCGTGCGGCGTTGCACCAGTCGGCACCTAGCGCGATGGTGCGCGCGATGTCGAATGCGGACACGACTTTGCCGGCGGCACCCAGGCGCACGTGACCGCGCAGGTTGAGCCCCACCAGCGTGTTGTGGACCAGCAACAACGCCTCGCGCAGCGGCGCGCCCACGTGGTCGATGAACTCGACCGGCGCTGCGCCAGTTCCGCCTTCGGCGCCATCGACCACGATGAAGTCAGGCGTGACGCCGGTGGCCGCCATGGCTTTGGCCACCGCGAACCACTCCCAGGGATGGCCGATCGCAAGCTTGAAGCCCACGGGCTTGCCGCCCGAGAGACCGCGCAGCGTCGCGATGAACTCCATCATCTCGATCGGGGTCGAGAACGCGGGATGCGAAGGCGGCGAGATGCAGTCAATCCCCATGGGCACGCCTCGCGCGACGGAGATCTCGGGCGACACCTTGGCCGCGGGCAGCACGCCGCCGTGGCCGGGCTTCGCGCCCTGCGACATCTTGAGTTCGATCATCCGCACCTGCGGCAGGCACGCAGTGTCGCGAAAGCGCTCCGGGCTGAAGCTGCCGTCGTCATTACGGCAGCCGAAATAGCCGCTGCCGACGTTCCACACCAGGTCGCCGCCAGGCTCCCTGTGGAAACGCGAGATCGAGCCTTCGCCCGTGTCATGGAAGAATCCGTCGCGCTTCGCCCCGGTGTTCAGGGCGAGGATCGCGTTTGGCGACAGCGCGCCGTAACTCATCGCGGAGATGTTGAACACGCTTGCCGAATACGGTTGCGTGCAATCCGGACCGCCGATGTCCACGCGAAAATCGTGGCTGGGGATGTGCGTCGGCCGCATCGAGTGGTTGATCCACTCGTAACCCGCCTGGTACACCTGGCCCATGGTGCCGAACGGCCGCGTATCCAGCTGGTTCTTCGAGCGCTGGTAGACAAGCGCCCGTTGCTGGCGCGAAAACGGAATCTCCTCGACATCCGATTCCACGAAGTACTGCCGAATCTCGGGCCGGATCGCCTCGAAGAAGAAACGGAAGTGCGAGAGCAGCGGATAGTTGCGGCGGATCGACTGTTTGACCTGCGTCACGTCACGGACGCCGACTACGGTCAGGGCCGCGCTTGCGCCGAACAGCAGGAACCACATCGGAGAATGAAAACCGCGGACGAGCATCCCCGCGCTCGCAAGCAGGAGCGCAATGGAGATGGCGAACGCCAAATAACGCAACGGCAGACTAGGCACGGACTGGATCCCCCGGAGGCGGGGCGATTGTGTCATGCAGCCCGGGCGTGCAAAAACCAATGGAGCCTTCGAAGGGCGCCCATGAAGATCAAGGCCGCCTCAGGGGCGGCCTTGCCGGCATTCTGCGAATCGACTGGTCAGCGCAACGCGATGCCATCCGTGCAGGTAGGCTCCACCGTTACGACCTCGTGACGCGCCAGGTCATGGCGATCGATCCGATGTGCGAAACCCCCGCCCAGCGTCGCCACCACTTTGCCACTACCACTGCCCACGACGAAGCCGACCACATTGCCGTCGCGTTCGTTGCCCGGCACGCGCTTGATCACGCTGACGTCGTCGTTGCGGCAAACATTCCGGGTCACGTCCGCACCCGTGATCGGCATTGGCTGCGTGGAATCTGCGGCGTTGCCTGGTGTCAACGGTGCGAATGCGAGCACTGTCGCCGCAGCCAGTGCAAGTACCGACTGTTCAATTTTCTTGCTCATCTCGAACTCCGATTGTGCAGGCAAGAGAGCCTGCTCATTACGGAATCCATTGGAGCAACACTCGACTGAATGCAGAGCCGACTCCGACGCTCCCATTCATCTGTTCGAGGCGGCGATTCAGAAAACCATGGGCCTGACGGATCGTCGACAGGGAAGTGCGACGCCGTTCGCGCGCGGATCGCACTACCGCAAAGCAAGAGGCCGCCTCGCGGGCGGCCTCTTCCAGGGATTTCTCCCAAGCGCGTGAGCGCCTAACGGATCACGTTACCGTTGCGGTTGACGCGAACGCTCCGACCCGGGTTATACGCCAAGCGAGCACTGCGTACGTCGCCGTTCCAGCGGTAGTCGACACGGTAGGCGGTGTTCTCACAGCGATCGTCACTCCGGCGACCGTTGTCGTTGTTGCGATCGACCTTGCCGCCGATCGCCGCACCGGCCACCGCGCCGCCCACGGTAGCCACCGCCCGGCCGGAACCACTGCCGATCTGGTTACCGACCAGCCCGCCCACGATCGCACCGACTATCTTGCCGTCGGTGTCGCTGTCGCGTTCACGACGATCCTCGTAACGGCAGTCGTTGTCTCCGACTTCGGTGACGCGGACCACGTCCGCGTAGTTGGCAGCACTGACGGCGACCGGTGCGAGGGCCAGCAGAACCGCGGCTGCCAGAATCCTGGAATTGGATGCGATGCTCATCTTGCTCTCCGATTGAACGCAGGCAACAGTGCCCGCGAAACTCCGGAGCCATTCCAGCAAGGTCACGCTGAACGCGGCGGCAGTGCTGTTAATCCCGTTCAGCGGGCTGTTCGATCTGCAGGAACGGAACTGCGCCGGCCGTCACACCCGGCAACTTGCCGTCCCACTTCTCGATCGCGCGCAATTGCGCCTCGACACGCCGGAGCTCGATCAGCTCGGGAGTGATCACTTCGCGCTGCAGGCGCAGCGCCATCGCCTGCGCTTCCGCGTTCAACTTCTGCGACTCCGCCTCTGCGCGCGCTTGCGCGATTCGCTGCTCGGCCTCGACCTTGATGCGTTCGAGATCGCGCTCCGCCTTGAGCTTCTGTTGTTCCGCCACCGTCTTGGCCTCGATGGCATGGGCGAAACTCTCGGAAAAATGGAAGTTGGTGATCGCGAACTCGTCCACGATGATGTCGTGGCGCAGCAGCCGCTCGCGCAACAGATCCCGGATCGCCAGCGCAACTTCGGGCCGCTTGGTCACCAGCTGCTCCGCGGTGTAGCGTGCAGTCACCGCTTTCATTGCTTCCTGCACGGCAGGGTCGATGATGCGCGACGCGATATTCTCGAATGGTCCGAGTTCGCGATACACGCGCACGACCTTGGTCGGATCGATGTGGTAGTTGAGCGCAACCTGGGTCGTAACGCGCTGCAGGTCGCGCGACGCGGCGTCGCCGTCGGTGACCGCCTTCTCCACCAGGATCGGCATCTTGTAGATGCGCTGCGCCATGGGCATGACGAAGTGGATGCCTTCGGTGAGCGCAGGTTCCGCGGCCTTGCCGAACGTGAGTTTCACGCCGCGGAAACCGTTCGGGACGATCGCGAACGGCTTGAACACGATGGCCGCGACGAGGATCGCGACGCCAATGATGAGGGATCCCCACAAGCTGCGCTTGCCGGCGGAGCCCGGGATCCGCGGGCGCGCGGTGAATACGTTGGACATGGCTCAATCCCCTCTGGTGTCGTGGCATTCTAGTCAGCACACGTCCCGACTGCAGGCGCAGGCGGCGTTGCTGGAGCACAGCATGACCGCAATGGAGGCCGTTCCGGGAGCAGCGCCGCTCACCGCCGAAGAGGCGCGGCTCCGACCGGTCGTCGGCCGCGGCGCGCTCACAGCTTCCATCGTCAACGTGATCGTCGGTGGCGGCATATTCGTGTTGCCCGCGGCCGTGGCGGTTCACGTGGGATCGGTGGCGCCGGTCGCCTATCTCCTGGGTGCGATGGTGATCGTTCCCGTGGCGATCTGCTTTGCCCTGGCGGGACGACGGGTGCTGACGACGGGAGGCCCCTATTCCTATGCCGAGAGCGCCTTCGGCCCGTTCGCCGGGTTCTTGACCGGCGTCATCATGTGGCTCGGCAATGTCACGGCCTGCGCCGGCGTCGCCGTGGCGCTGCATGGTCAACTGTCGAAGCTGTGGCCCGCTTTCGCGACGGATTTGGCGCGCACAGGCGTGCTGTCGACCGTTTTCGCGGCTCTCTTCGTCCTCAATGCCCGCGGCATGCGATTGGGGATCCGGGCCATCGTCACGCTGGCTATCCTCAAGCTGACGCCATTGGTGATCCTCGTTGCAATCGGCATCTGGTTCATCGAGCCCTCGCATCTGGTCCCGACCGGGAACATCCAGCCGCAGGCCATGGGCGCGGCGCTGGTGCTGGTCATGTTTGCGTATTCGGGGATGGAAACCGCGCTGACCCCCGCTGCGGAAATGCGCGACGCGCGGCGCGACCTGCCGCGAGCGACGATGTGGGCGACCGCGTTCGTGGTGGTTCTGTATTTCGGATTGCAAGCGGTTGCGCAGGGTCTGCTCGGACCGGCTCTCGCGAACGACGCGACCCCGCTCGCCAGCGCAGCGGGCCGCATTCATCCCGTGGCGGCGACGGTACTCCTGCTGACCGCAGCGGTGTCGATGCTCGGATTCCTGCAGGGCAACCTGGTCGGGACTTCGCGACTCATTTTTGCGCTTGCGCGCGACCGGCAACTGCCGTCGTCACTCGCGCGTGTATCGCGCGGGAGTGCGGTACCGGTGGTGGCGTTGGCCGCGCATGCCCTCGTCGCGTGGGGACTGGCGATGGGCGGCAGCTTCGCCACCCTCGCGTTGTTGTCGGGCGGAGCCAATTGCCTGCTTTACGCGCTGGTGGCGTTGGCCGCGTGGCGCCTCGCCCGACGAGATCCGGCCGAGACTCCGGGCCGGCGGGCGCTCGAGAACTTCGCGCCACCCTTCACTTTCCTGGCCTTGTGCGCGATCGCGGCCACGCTGGGCGCGAACGAATGGTGGACCTTGATCGCGACAGTCGGGCTGACCAGCCTGGCTTACGCAATCGGCATGGCGATCCGCCCCCATCGGGCCATTCCCAAGTAATGTATTTCGACTTCGCGTGCTGAGGTTGTGCCCATGAATCCAATTGCCCTGGTGCTGGCATTCGCCCGCAGGTTGCGCTTTCCACAACTCTTCGTCCTGGTCGGGGCTCTTTTCCTCGCCGACCTTGTTGTGCCGGACGCCATTCCTTTCATCGACGAAATCCTGCTGGGACTCGCGACGCTGCTGTTCGGCAGCTGGAAGCAAAGTCGCGAGACGCTCCAGGAGCGCGAGCGAAGCGCGAGAAGCCGGGCGCGTTCCGCACCCCGCTGACCCGAGGTCATCCATCTTCCGGACCAGCGACGTACCCATCCAGCATTTTCGCCGGCACCGGACGTGCCCGCGCCCGGAGCTCGCGGAATGATCCAGACAAGAGCAAATCGACCGCAGTTGAGCGACCTCGATCCCGAGGGAGCGGCGGACGCCGTCGAAGCCCTGTCGGACGAAGCCGCGAGCGACGCCCTGTCGCTGATGAACCCGGCCCAGGCGGCGGAGGTCGTCGAACGCCTGACGCCTGCGCACCAGCACCGCCTCGCGCAGATCGCCGACGCGCGCAACGGCGCGGGCGATTGGGCAAGCAACCTTCGATACGAAGACGGCAGCGTCGGCCGGCTCATGCAGCGACCAATTGCGGCGTTTCCCGCGACGACGCCGATAGTGGACGTTGTGGCGAGACTGCGCGCCCTCATCGCGGAACATCTCATCACCTACATTTACTGCCTGGATGAGGATCGCAAGCTGATCGGCGTCAGCACGTTCCGCGATCTGCTTTTCGCGCCGGACGGCGCGCTGCTCGGCGCGGTCGCCATGCCCAACCCTTTCTCGCTGCGGCCGGAAAGCGACCAGCTCCAGGCGATGCGCGAAGTCGTCACCCGGCACTATCCCGAGTACCCCGTGTGTTCCGAGTCGGGCCGGCTCCTCGGCATCGTGCGTGGACAGCACCTGTTCGAGCAGCAGGCCTTCGAGATCAGCGCGCAGGCCGGCACCATGGTCGGCGTCGAGAAGGAAGAGAGGATCGCAACACCCTGGCAGCGAAGTCTCAAGTCGCGTCATCCCTGGCTGCAGTTGAATCTCCTCACGGCATTCCTCGCGGCCGCAGTGGTCGGCGTGTTCCAGGAGACGATCAACGAAATCGTGCTGCTCGCCGTATTCCTGCCGGTGCTGGCGGGCCAGTGCGGGAACACCGGCTGCCAGGCGCTCGCAGTGACGTTGCGGGGCATGACGTTGGGCGACTACAGGCCGGGCGCGGAAGGCCGCGTCATGCGCAAGGAAGCCTGGCTCGGCCTGCTCAACGGCAGCATGACTGGACTGGTCGCAGGCGCAGGCATGTTCTTCATGGCCCATTCGCAGGGACGTCCGGATGCCTGGATCATGGCGGTGATCACGTGGTTCGCGATGCTCGTCTCGTGCATGCTGAGCGGCATCGCGGGCTCGGGCGTGCCGATCCTGCTGCAGCGCGCGGGCGCGGACCCCGCGACGGCCTCGAGCATCTTCCTCACCACCGCGACCGACGTCGTCAGCATGGGTGTGTTCCTGACGCTCGCGACCTGGTGGCTGATGTAGGACGTCGCGCTGCCACGATCAACGCGTGACGAATTCGCCGGCGAATTCGGGCCGCAGCCATTGCGCGAACACCGTGGCAGGCACTTCGGCTACCAGCGTGCCTTCCGCGTACGAGGCGACCTGATAAGGCGCAAACAGGAACTTGAGCGCGTTGATTCGGCCCGACCCCGATACCACGGGTTCGGCGAGGCGATAGTTCGCCGGGGACGGTTCCGCACCACTTGCTATTTCGCCGCGCATGGAGGCGCGTGCTGCGGCGTCTGCCGGCGCACCGGACACCGCCGCCTGCGCGATTCTCTGGGTCAGGAGCATTTCGCTCGCCCGCGCACTGATGGCGCGCAGCGCGGCATCGGCGTCCGTGAACAACTGGTCAGGACGCAGTGCCGTCGAACGGGTCGAGGAGTACAGGAGCCGCTCGATGATCGGCAACGGATGCGCACCGCCGGTGAACACTGAACCATCAGCGGCGATGCAGCGCAACTCCGCTGTGCCCGCGCAGGCGCTGAAGTCGAGTTCCAGCGTCCATCGGCCCGAGTCCGCCGGCGCGGAACCGGCCGCCTCGATGAACTCCTGCAGGCGATCGTCCGCGATCGCGCGCATGGCGGCCTCGATGCCCGCGTCGCGCGCGAGTTCGTCCGGCCAGCGCACACGGTACTCGTAACGCTCCGTGGATTCGTGCCGTTGCTGGATCCCCGCGGAGGACGCTGGCACGGAGGCTTCCGGAGAAACTTCGGTCGTCGCTTCCGGCGCAGCTGCAACCTGCGCGGAATCGGGGCTTTCCGGCGCGCCGTCGCAAGCCGCGAACGCGCAGGAAAGGCAAAGCAGGAGCAAGACGAGGACGGAGCGGGACATGCGACGCCTGCCAACGGAAACGGGAGCCGATTGTGGCGCAAGCGCGGCTTGTGCGATGCGTGGGCCGGTCTTGTCCCGAGGCGTCATCGCCCGCATGCTGGTTACATGCGCCTCTTCGACACGCACTCGCACATCGACGTCGACGGTTTCGACGAGGATCGAAAGGATGTCATCGATCGCGCGCGCGAGGCCGGTGTCCTGGAGCAGCTGGTGCCTGCCATCGAGTACGCCACGTGGCCCGCGCTTCGTCAGGTCTGCAGCGAGAACGAGGGCCTGCACGCCATTTACGGACTACACCCGCTTTTCCTGTCCTCGCACCGGCCGGAGCATCTCGAGCGACTTCGCGAGTGGATCGAGCGCGAGCGGCCGTTGGCGATCGGCGAATGCGGCCTCGATTTCCTCGATCCCGGACTCGATCGCGACCTGCAGCAGGCTCTGTTCTCCGCACATGTCGGACTGGGTCGCGAGTTCGATCTGCCGCTTGTGATCCACGCGCGTCGCGCGGTCGACGCGGTCATCCTGCATCTGAAAGGCACTCCCGGGATCCGCGGCATCGTGCACAGTTTCGCCGGCAGCGCCGACCAGGCTCGCGCATTGCACAAGCTCGGCATTCTCATTGGCATCGGGGGACCCGTGACCTATCCGCGAGCGCGCCGCTTGCGTTCCATTGTCGCCACCATGCCCCTTGAGCAACTGGTCCTCGAGACCGATTCGCCCGACCAGCCGCTGTGCGGGAGGCAGGGGCAACGCAATGAGCCGTCGTTGCTTGCGGACGTGCTGGCGAGTGTCGCGGAACTCCGCGGCGAATCGCCGGAGGACCTCGCGGCCGCGACCACGCGCAATGCCCGGGAACTGCTTCGACTGGGGGCGTGACGCGGAAGTCCGTGAATGCAGCCTCGGGCCCGGACCGGGCACGTCACCGGTCTCGTTGCTTCAGGGGGATGGTACGCGTGGCGCAAGCAGGCGATCGAGGACCGTGCCGACGGCCACCATCGCGAACGCCGCGGTCACGTGCATCGCGGCACCGAGCCCCCCGCCACAATCGAGATTGAGCGGATCCGCCGCCTTGTCCGGCCGCAGGCCGCACACGCTGCCATCCGCTTGCGGATAACGCACATTCTCAAGCGAAAACACCGCCGGCACGCCGAAGTAGCGATCCCGATTGCGTGGAAAGTTGAACTCGCCGCGCAACTTGCGCCGGATCATGGCAAGCAGCGCATCGTGCTCCGTGCGGCTGAGGTCGCGGACCATGATGCGGGCGGCGTCGGTGCGTCCACCTGCGGCACCGCACACGATCAACCGGCGCTTGTTGCGACGGCAATGCGCGATCAACTCGACCTTCACGCGGAACGCGTCGCAACAATCCAGGACCAGGTCGAACCCGGGCTGCAGAATCATCCCCAGGTTGGCGGGAGTCAGGAAGCAAGCAACCGGCGTGACCCGAAGGTGCGGATTGATCGCGCGCACCCGCTCGGCCATTGCATCGACCTTGAGCCGCCCGTATTGCCCCTTGACTGCGTGCAGTTGGCGATTGGTGTTGCCCACGCAAATCTCATCCGCGTCGATCAGTGTCAGTGCGCCCACCCCGGTGCGCGCGAGCGCCTCCACCGCCCAGCTGCCCACCCCTCCGACACCAACGACCGCGACATGCGCGCCCGACAGCCGCGCCACGCTACCCGCCCCGTACAGCCGGTCGATGCCCGCGAATCGTGGATCGACGGCAGGATGATCGGCGTCCGCTAAGCTCGGTTGCAACTGCAGCCACCTCGGTCGTCGTTCATGGGGCCGGAATCCTTCGAGACCATCATTCTGGCGCATCGACGATGCGACTGGTTGGCCTCGCCGGCACGGATGAGCGTGCCGACGACCTGGCGCAATATCGTGGCGCCACGGTCCTGCCGCCACGACGGGGCACACCTGCCACACGGACCGCGTCCGATGCTCGCCTCGGGTACCCCGGATGACCAATGAGCCGGCCCACGCACCTGCCGGCAGAACCTCCGCAGGCGCCCTGATTCTCTGCGGTGCTCTCGGCATCGTGTTCGGAGCGATGGCTGCGCTCAACGTCGCCGGGCGCATGGTGCCGCCAGCGACCGAAGCGCGGGTACTCATGCAACTGCTCGAAATCGAATACGGGCAAGCCGACGAGGCGTTGCGCGCCGCAACCTGCCAGCCGCCTGCGCCGGAACGCCTGCAAATGATTACGACGCTCGTGGCCATGATCCCGCTCGCCCTTGCCGACACGCTGGTGGTCGATGAGGAATTGCAGCGGAAATCCCGCGAGCTGCAGGCAGGCGTGCGGCGACTCGGTACCGAGCGGGGCTGCCCCGGATTGCGCAGCGCGCTCCGTGACATCGACGCCGCTTGCCGAGACTGCCATGACCAGTACAGGACCGGCGGCTGAAAACCCGGCCAGCGCTTGCCATTCGGGTACGTCGCTTGCACAGACGTGCGCGAGGATGACGTGACCGAATTGATCTGCCGGGTACGGATTCCCAACGACTCGTCGGCGGCCCTCGCGACTGACGCCGACGCGGAACATGGCGCTGTCACCGGCGCCATCGCGTTTCCCGCAGCTGAAATCCCGCCGATGCGCGTGTGCGCCGTGCCCACCGATCGCAACCTGAGCGCACGACGGCGTTGCGAGCTGACCCTTTCGGGCCAGGACGAGTACGCCATCGGCGACCTGCCCAGGGGCGAGTACTACCTCATCGCCTATCCGCAACGAGACAATCCCAATGCCTGGATCATGGGCCACGCGGACCGCCTCGGGGATTGCGGCGAAGGCCGACCGGATTGTGCGCCGGCGCCCTGCTCCAGCGCGCGCTGCTGCGCGACGACGAGGTCCTGGAGGGCATCGACATTCTCCAGGCATTCACTGGCCTGGCGCCACATCTCGAGGATCTCGCGCCAGGCGAGGACGACTGAACTCAAGGGCACGCGTTTGGGAAAAGCGCAGATGGACGATCGGCGGCGCGCGCATCCATTCAGGCAGCGCGCGTTATTTTGGCGGCCATCCTCCGTTGGAGCACACCATGAACCGCAAGCCTTTTGCACTCACGGCCGTCGCCGCGATGTCACTTTTCCTCGGCGCATGCGCCACCGACTCAGGTTACTACGACACCCGCTACGACGACTCGCGCAATAACGATCGCCGGGCATATCGTGAAGTGCGTTGCGACAATTGCGGCCGGGTAGAGCGCATCCAGCGCTTCGACGGACGCGGAGAGTCGAGCGGCGGCGGAGCGGTGATCGGCGCGATCGTCGGCGGCGTGGCCGGCAACCAGATCGGAGATGGCAGCGGACGCACGGCGGCAACCGTGGCCGGTGCCGTTGCTGGCGGCATCGTCGGCAACGAGATCGAAAAGAACCGGAACTCCGATGGTTTCGAGCTGTATATCCGCACTGACGACGGACGCGCGATCATCGCCCGTCAGAACGACTTGAACGGAATCCGCGAAGGCGACCGCGTGCAGGTCCGCGGCGACCGGGCCTACCTGCTCCGCCGTTGAGCTTTTGCCACTTGCGGGGTTGAGGGCCAAATGCCGTGATGCAGGGCCCAGGATGCGATCGTTACGACGATCGCATCCGGCTGTCTGAGCCATCCGAAATGGTCGGCGCGAACGCCCAGGTGAGTCGCTCCCAGGACGCGTTCGAAAGGCTCGGCGCCTGGCATCTTTGCGAGCAGCGCGCGCAGCGATTCCGGCGGTGCGAGTGCGTCGTTCTCAAGCGCGATCGCGCATACCGGCAGTTCCAGCGACTTGAGCGCGGCTTCGAAATCCAGTTCGACTCCCGCGGCGGCGTAGCGTCCTGTCACCGCCGAATGCCTCCAGTCGCGCATCACTCCCCGGGCTTCGCGGCCCGCGAATCGCAGCGCGCTGCCGGGAAAGTGGCCGACGACCGAAGTCAACGCCGGCAACAAGGACGTGAACGCGCGAATGCCCCAGCGCATGCGTCCGCGGTAGAACCGCCAGTGGGGAACGCCAGTGGCCACCAGCACCAGTCCTCGAGCTGGTCTGGCCATGGACAAGTCCCCACCCGTGGTGGCCGCGAGCAGCGCAGCGAGTTGTCCACCCATGCTGTGTCCGCCGACCATCCACGCGCGCCCGGGATGTTTTTGCTGCACGTCGAGCAGCGCTTGCTCCGCATCGATCAGCAGTTCCCGATAGCCCCAGTCCTCGCGATGACCGGCGCGCAGCGGGCTTAGACCCGTGCCACGCCATTCAACGGTTTCGAGCGCGATTCCGCGCGTCCTCAGGGCGTCACCGAACGTCGTGTAATAGCGCGCGGCGACGCCGAGCGCGGGTAGCCAGAGCAGGCCGATCGGGAATTCGGGAGCCCATGGCCGAGACGCTTCGGTGGAAGTGTTCAACCCCCGGCTGCCCGCCTCGAAGAGCGTGCCGGCAGCGGCCACTGTCCGCGTTCAATGCTCACGAATCCCCCTGCCGTCCACTGCCGCATGCAACGCTGGCGTGAACGCGAAACGACGTCTCCAGTAAAGGTGGCGACCCCCGCCGGCCGAACCCCGGCACCCGCATCAACCGCTACCGTTGCTCCCTTCCGGGCCTGGCGGGGTTTGCGATCTAGCGTCGCGAGGAACCGACGGGAGTCACCATGGAGGTCCCGCAAAAACTGCACCGCACCCACGACGGTGCGCATCCCGGAAACATGCAGTGGCGGAGAGAGAGGGATTCGAACCCTCGATACGGGGATAAGCCGTATACACACTTTCCAGGCGTGCTCCTTCAACCGCTCGGACATCTCTCCGTATCGTCCGCGCATCGACCGCTCGCGTCGGGCCCGTTGGGGCGCGACTACTCTCGCATTCGGTGGCGGCCAGCGACTTTACTGCATGCGCTGCCGGACCCGCAAACGGAAAGACCACGGCGCATGGCGCCGTGGTCCCGGTTGAAGGCCTTCAATCCGCCTCGGAGCAGCTCAGCGCCCGTCGTTGTCGGCGTCACCAGGCAGCCGCTTCTCGACCGCATGCCACGCGTCGCGCGTCGCCTGCTTCGCATCCTGCCACGCCAGGGTGGAGGAACCCTTGGCCTGGTCCCAGTTGCGCTCAAGATCGCCCTCCACTTCTTGCCACTCGCGTCCGGCGTGCGTACCGCGGGACTCCCACCCGTATCGATACGCATCGTTGTAGTGGTCGTAGGATTTGGAGGCGTCGACGTATGGACGGCTTTTGTAATTTTCGCGCCAATAGTCGTCCTGCATTGTCGGGTCGATGGCTTCGGCAACACCTTTGCCTGCAAGCCCGCCCGCCACGCCACCCACCACCGCACCGACAACGGTACCGACCGGTCCAGCAAGGGAACCGAGTGCCGCTCCCGAGGCGGCTCCGCCTGCGGCGCCGACGCCGGTGCCGATGGGATGCGCGCCCTTGGCGCCGGTGATGGGATCACGATTCAAACTGCTCATGTCATTCTCCATTGGAGTTGCGTTTTTCATTACTGCCCCGCACGATCGCTGAAGCGACCTTCCTGCGCGGACACCGGATTCACCGGATCCAACACGCAGCCAAACTAACGGGTGGACGCGTAACGAAGCCGTGCACGCGTGGCGGTGCGGTCAACCGCGGTTCACTGCGATGAACGATCCACTACTGCACCCCTCGGGACTGCGGGAACTCCCCGCAGCGGCACGTCCGTAGTCCGTATCCTCCCGTCCAGCCGATGAATCCCGTCGGCTGCCCCGAAATCCACCCAACGGAATTCCCGCCATGCGCGTCTTCGATGTGGTCAAGCGCCACGGCCTGCTGTTCCTTGCAACCCTCCTTGTCGGCGGGCTGGTCGTCGTGTTCGCGCTCAATTTTGTGGTGCCCGAGACGCAGGTCGAACGCACGCTGGAGCACACCTACGCCCTCGAAGACTCGCAATTCCAGCGCGAAATGTCGCTGCTGTTCGGGACGCCCATCGTCGCGGGCAACCAGGTCGACTACCTGCACAACGGAGACGAGATCTTCCCCGCGATGCTCGTGGCGATCCGGCAGGCCAAGCACTACATCGCATTCGAAACCTACATTTACTGGTCGGAAACCATTGGCAGAGAATTCGCGAACGCGCTGGCGGATCGCGCTCGCGCCGGTGTCGCGGTGCACCTCCTGCTGGATGCAGTCGGCAGCAGCAACCTCGACGACGTCCTGATCGACTCCATGAAGGAAGCGGGGGTGCAGGTGCACCTCTATCGGCCTCTGCACTGGTACAACCTCGGCCGCATCAACAACAGGACGCACCGGAAACTGCTGATTGTCGATGGTCAGGTCGCATTCACCGGCGGAGTCGGCATTGCCGATCAATGGCTGGGAAATGCAGAGGACTCCGACCATTGGCGCGACGCCCACTTCAGGCTCCGAGGGTCAGCCGTTGGGCAGATGCAGGCCGTGTTCAACGACAACTGGCTGCAGGCGACAGGGAAAGTGCTGCAGGGCGCCAGGTATTTCCCCCCCATCGACGCACAGGGTGGCATGCGTGCCCAGGTCTTCTCGAGTTCCCCCAACTCGGGCAGCGACAGCATGCAGCTCATGTACCTCATGGCGATCGGCGCGGCCACGCGCGAGATCGATATCTCGGCGTCGTATTTCGTACCGGACCGCCTGACGCGCGCGACCCTGGTCCTGGCGATGCGCCGCGGCGTTCGCGTTCGCCTGGTTCTGCCCGGGGAGCACATCGACACCGCGATCGTGCGGAGTGCCTCGCGCGCGAACTGGGGCGTTCTGCTGCGCGATGGCGCCGAGATTTACGAGTACCAGCCGACCATGTTCCACACCAAGGTCATGGTGGTCGACGGCATCATGACGTCGGTGGGCTCCACCAATTTTGATGCACGATCATTCAGCCTGAACGACGAGGCAAATCTCAACATCTATGATTCGGGGTTCGCCCAGAAGATGCAGACGGTGTTCGAGCAGGACATCGGAAGATCCCGACGCGTAACCTACGAGATGTGGCAGAACCGTTCCTGGCAGGAACGCCTGGCGGAGCGATTGGCCGAGCCCTTCAGCTCGCAGCTCTGACCGCCACCGGCACCGCACGCCCCTGTAGGCCGATCCCCGCGTCGCGATGACACCGGTTACACGTCGGTGGGTCGGTTTTTTTGCGTGACGACCGTCACAATTCAGAGAGCGGACTGCAACCAATTGAATCGAGCATTCATGTTGCGGCGCAAACGGAACTGACGCGAAGCGTCACAAAGTGCCTTCCTGCACGGATTAGCGTCCGCTCGGTTCGATGTTGCGCCGCGTCAAACCCTGTCTCGCTGGCGCATTTGCCATGATTTTCCCCCCGTTGACGCCGGTATCACAGGCAGTACTGTCCGCCGGCCGTTGCACTCGCGGCGGCGCGTAATCGCTGGCTTCTTTTCGTCATAGTCCTTCTGCGTACCGAATGCCTGGACATCCTTTGACGTCCTCGCCTTGGGGGGTGCGGCCCGATTGCACGCAGGAGGTGTCTCTGCTTCGCCTCCGGGCGATCAACCAACAACGATTGGGGACTCCATGACTGGTTCATTTCGACGTAGTGCGAGCATCAAGCCGCTGGTTCTGGCCGTCACGTTAGGCCTTGCGGCCAGCGCGATCCAGGCGCAGTCGTTCTCGAATAACGGCGGTACGCTGGCGCCGGCTCCGGCGCCCGTGACCGACGTCCGCGATTCCATTTCGCAGTTCATCATCCAGTACAAATCCGGAACCGAATCGCGCAATTCCGTCGAAGATGGCGCCATCGCGTCGGTGACCGCGGCAGCCCGCGCGGGCCATCCGGCGAAGCATCTGCGCCGTCTTGCCGTGGAAGCGGACGTCATCAAGCTAGATCGCGCAGTGTCGCGAACCGATGCCGAATTCTTCATGAGCCTGATGAAGCTGGACCCGGGCGTCGAATACATCGAGATCGATGAACTTCTGCAGCCGATCCTCACGCCGAACGACACGCGCTACGGCGAAC
>JBBRIE010000035.1:0-19632 GCA_038221545.1 Lysobacterales bacterium | reverse complement strand
GATGTCGCGGAACTGGCGACGCACTTCCTCCACCACCGCGCCTGCCGCACGACCGACGGCTTCCATCGCCATCGCACCGAACAGGTAGGGGATGAGGCCACCGATGAACAGGCCGATGATCACCGCCGGGTCGGACAGGTCGAAGGTGAACACGACGCCCGGGTTGACGGCTTCGAGGTTGTGGGTGAAGTCGGCAAACAGGACCAGTGCCGCGAGCGCGGCCGAACCGATCGCATAGCCCTTGGTCACGGCCTTGGTGGTGTTGCCGACCGCGTCGAGCGGATCGGTGACCGCGCGCACTTCCGGCGGCAGCTCCGACATTTCGGCGATGCCGCCCGCGTTGTCGGTGATCGGGCCGTAGGCGTCGAGCGCGACGATCATGCCGGCCATCGACAGCATCGCGGTCGCGGCGATCGCGATGCCGTAGAGGCCACCGAGGTCGAACGCGCCGTAGATCGACGCGCACACCGCGAGTACCGGCAGCGCGGTCGACTTCATCGACACGCCGAGGCCCGAGATGATGTTGGTGCCGTGGCCGGTGGTCGATGCCTGGGCGATGTCCCGCACCGGCTTGTACTGCGTGCCGGTGTAGTACTCGGTGATCCAGACGATGGCGCCGGTCAGCGCGAGGCCGATGAGCGAGCAGAGGTAGATGTTCATGGAGCCGAACGGCGAATCGGCCATGAGTTCGGTCGTGACCGGGTAGAACGCGATCGCGGCGAGCACCGCCGAGACGATCACGCCCCGGTACAGCGCGCCCATGATCGAGCCGCCGGCCTTCACCCTGACGAAGTAGGCCCCGATGATCGAGGCGATGATCGACACGCCACCGAGCACCAGCGGGTACAGCACGGCGTTCACGCCGACCTCGGCCACCATGAGGCTGCCGAGCAGCATGGTCGCGATCAGCGTGACCGCGTAGGTCTCGAACAGGTCGGCGGCCATGCCGGCGCAGTCGCCCACGTTGTCGCCGACGTTGTCCGCGATCACGGCCGGGTTGCGCGGGTCGTCCTCGGGGATGCCGGCTTCCACCTTGCCGACGAGGTCGGCACCGACGTCGGCGCCCTTGGTGAAGATGCCGCCACCGAGGCGCGCGAAGATCGAGATGAGGGACGAACCGAACGCGAGGCCCACCAGCGCGTGCAGCGCGGCCGCCTCTTCGATGCCCATGCGCAGCAGCAGCGCGTAGTAGCCGGCGACGCCGAGCAGACCGAGACCGACCACCAGCATGCCGGTGATCGCGCCGCCCTTGAAGGCCACGTCCATCGCCGGGCCGATTCCGCGGCGCGCGGCTTCGGCCGTGCGCACGTTGGCGCGCACCGACACGTTCATGCCGATGTAGCCCGCGGCGCCGGACAGGATCGCGCCGATCGCGAAACCGATGGCGGTCGGCCAGCCGAGGCCCGGCACGAAGGCGATGACCAGGAACAGGGCCGCGCCCGCGATCGCGATCGTCAGGTACTGGCGGTTGAGGTAGGCCCGAGCGCCGACCTGGATCGCGTCCGCGATCTCGCGCATGCGGTCGTTGCCGGCAGGCTGCGCCAGGATCCAGCGCGACCAGATCACGCCGAACACGATTGCCAGCGCCGCGCACACCAGCGACAGCATCAAACCATATTGCTGCAACATGCCCACTCCCCAGGAAAGGTAAGAATCAAGCCGCGGCCGCAACCGGCGCGCGGCAAACCGCCGCGCGTTGTATCACACGACCTCGCCACGGGCGACCTTGCGCCGCGCCCCGCGGTCGTGCAATGCCTCCGGTCATAGGCCGCTTGCGCCGCCGGGCCGGGTTTCCGCGGGGAGCTCTGGCCGCCTGCGCCGCTGCGGCCGGAGCGCGCGCATTGTGGCGTGGGGCGCGGCCCGGCAGACTGGCGCGATGACGGCCCTCGTGTTGACCTACCACTCCGTGGACGTGCGCGGGCACGACTATTCCCTGAACGACCACGTTGCCTTCGCCAGCGACCTGCGGGCGCTCGACCGCGCGGGCTGGACCGTGCGGCCCCTGCTGCAGCTGGTCGACGCCTGGGAAAGCGGCGAGCTGGGCACGCTCGGCGACAGCGTGGGGTTGACGCTCGACGACGGTTGCATGCTCGACGCACGCGATGCCGAGCATCCCACCTGCGGCCCGCAGCGAGGCATGCACGGCATCCTGCGCGACTTCCACGAGGAATTCCCGGGGCGGCAGCGGGGCCTGCATGCCTCGAGCTTCGTGATCGCGTCGCCGGAGGCACGGTCCGAACTCGACCGGCGCGACTATCTCGCGCTCGACTGGTGGGGCGACGACTGGTGGCTCGAGGTGCAGCGATCGGGCCTCGGCGCTATCGAGTCGCACAGCTGGGACCACAACCACCCGTCGCTCGAGCGCACCGCAATGGACGGCGAGCGCCGTTTCGACACGCTTGCGACGCTGGCCGAGGCCGAAGCGGAGATCGAGCAGGCCAGCGCCTATATCGAACGCGTGACCCTGCGCACGCCGCGGCTGTTCGCGTACCCGTGGGGACAGGTGAGCCCGTTCCTCGCGGACGAGTATTTCCCGCGCCAGGTCGCAACGCACGGGCTGCGCGCCGCGTTCACCACGGAACCGGCGCCGCTCGACAGCGCGGCGGATCGCTGGCGCCTGCCGCGATTCGTCTGCGGCGAACACTGGCGCTCCGCGCAGGCGTTCGCCGCGCTGCTGGATTCGCACCGCGCCACGGGCTCCGCATGACCGACCCGGCAGAAAAGGAGTTCGAGTTGCCCGAGGGACTGCGCGACTTCATTTCGATCAGCGTGGTGGACGACGGCGGGTTCTTCATCGACCCCCTGTTCCGGCGCCGCTACGGCAGCGACGCGCCGCGCGTGCCCGCGCACGTGGTCGCCTTCGCGCGCACCGGGCCACGCGACGATGCGCCCCGGGGTGCGCTGGTCCCCGTCTGCTACGTGCATTTCCATCGCCTCGGCGACATGGTGCTGGTGGGCGGCCTGGTGACCGACGGCGACGCGCTGCGCGCGCTGCCGACGGCGCGCCAGCAGGCGATCCGCGATGCCGGGGGCATCGCGCTCAACATGCTGCGCTACGGTTTCCACCGCTTCGAGGACACCGACGCACACGTGGGCTACTGCGGCGATGCACGCGCCTATGAGGTCGACCTGCAGGCCGGCTTCCGGCCGACGCAGCACCAGTATCTCCTGATCCATACGCCGCGGCCGCTTGCGCCCGCGCGCGAAGCGGAGCTGATCGTGCGGGCGCACGCGCTCGGCCCGTTTTAGGTGCCTGCTTCCCTTGCTCGGCGCCGATCTGCAAGGTTCGCTACTCAGCTTTTCCCTTCTTCCCTGCAGGCGCAGCTCCCGCAGGGATCGCCATGCTGCTTTCCCCCTCTCCCCGTTCACGGGGAGAGGGGGAAAGCGCTACTTGTCGGTGATCGAGTACGGAGGCAGGCGCGGCTCGATCAGCCGGTTCGCCAGCGCGACGTACTTCGGCAGGCCCCGTAGCCGGTCGTAGGGTGGCGTGTCCTCGCCGCGGATGAGCGGCTCGAGGTAACGCCGCGCGGCACTGGTGATGCCGTAGCCGTCCTTGCGGATGAAGCTCGCGGGCAACGTCTTTTCGCGGTTGGCAATGTCGCAGAGCGGTGCCGGGGCGACCCGCCACCGGTAGGGCGCGTCGCGCAGCCGCTCGATGACCGGCATCACCGCGTTCGCGCCGGCCAGCGCGAGGTCGACCGCGGCCTCGCCCACTGCCCACGCCTGCTCCGCATCGGTGGCCGAGGCCAGGTGGCGGGCCGATCGCTGCAGGTAGTCCGGCAGGGTCCAGTGCACCTTGAAGCCCAGCGAAGTACGCACGCGATCGGCGAGGAACGCCGCCACGCCACCGAGCTGCGCGTGCCCGAACGCATCGGTGCCACCGGCTTCGGCGACGAAGCGCCCGTCCGCGAGGCGGATGCCTTCCGACGCCACCACCACGCACCAGCCGACGCGCTCGACGGTGCCCTTCACGCGTTCGAGGAAATCGGCTTCGTCGAAGCTGCGCTCGGGAAACAGGATGAGATGCGGGGCCTCGTCTGCGCCGACGCCGGCGAGTCCAGCCGCTGCGGCGATCCAGCCCGCATGCCGGCCCATGGCCTCGTACACGAACACTTTGGTTGAGGACTCGGCCATCGCGCGCACGTCGAGCGCCGCCTCCTGCACGGACACGGCGGTGTATTTCGCCACCGAGCCGAAACCCGGGCAGCAATCGGTCACCGCAAGGTCGTTGTCGACCGTCTTCGGTACCCCGACGCAGGCGAGCGGATACCCCAGCTCACCCGTGATGCGCGACAGCTTGAGCGCGGTGTCCGCCGAGTCGTTGCCGCCGTTGTAGAGGAAGTAACGGATATCGTGCGCGCGCAGCACGTCGATAACCCGGGTATAGAGACCTGGCTGCCTCGACGGGTCGCCGAGCTTGAAGCGGCAGGAGCCGAATGCACCGCCCGGCGTATGCCGAAGTGCCCGTACCGCGGCCGGTGTCTCGCGCCACGCCGCGTACAGTTCCTCGCGCAGCACCCCGAGGATGCCGTTGCGCGCGGCGATGACCTTGACGCCACGGTTTCGCGCACGCGTAAGCACGGCACTCGCCGTCGTGTTGATCACGGCGGTGACACCGCCCGACTGCGCATAAAGAAGTTGTCCGCGCTTGCCGGGACGCGCTGCGACCGGTTTCGCCAACCGTCTGTTTGTCACGAATGGGCTCCCCGTACGGCACCGCGCCGCGGTTTCCTTGACTTGCGCCAAGCCTGAACGCTAGCGTTGCCGACCCGTGTCTGGCAACCGCGCGTCTCCGCGCGGGTTCGTCCGGGACCCGCCAAGGATCCTTTTCTTCATGCGTATCGTGTTGTTCGGCGCGCCCGGATCCGGCAAAGGCACCCAGGCGACCCTGCTCGAAGCGACCCTCGGCGTGGCCCACATCTCGACCGGCGACCTGCTGCGCCGCGAGGTGGCGGCCGATACGCCGCTCGGCCGGCAGGCGAAGAGCGTGATGAGCCAGGGGCGCCTCGTGAGCGACGAGATCGTGCTCGGCATGCTCGAACGGCGCGTGGCTCTACCCGATGCGCAGTCCGGCTTCATCCTCGACGGTTATCCGCGCAACCTGGCGCAGGCAGCAGCGCTCGAGGCACTGCTCGAACGCCTCGGCAAGCCGCTCGACGCGGCGCTGTACCTCTACGTGGGCGAGGACCTGCTGTTCCAGCGTCTGGCCGGACGCGCCAATGCCGAAGGGCGGCACGACGACCACCCCGAGACCGTGCGCGAGCGACTGGCCGTCTACCGCCAGCAGACGGCACCGCTGATCGCGCATTTCGCCGAACTCGGACAACTGTACGAAATCGACGGGGTTGGCTCCGTCGAAGAGGTCACCCGGCGCATCCGCGACACGCTCGCGCGCGTTCCGGCACGGCCGTAGCCGGGGCGCGCGAGCAGATGGCGTCGTATTCGGATCTGCCCGGCGTGGTGCGGGACCTCATGCTGCTGCGCCGCGGTCCCCAGGACCTGCCACATTCGGAGACCCTGCTGCTGCTGCTGTGCGTGGCGGCGGTCGTGGCCGAATCGCTCCTTGCCACCCGGTTGCTCGGCGCCAACGACTTCGCCGGCGCAGCGGTGCGCGTGGCCGCATCGATCGGGGTCATCCTCGCGGTGACTTTCGCGGTGCTGCGCATCCACCAGCGCCACGCGCGCTTCGTCCAGACCGGATCCGCATTGATAGCAGTCGCCTTGCTGTTCGCGATGGCAACCGCGGTCGTGCTCTCGATGGCCCTGCCGCTGCCAACGGATCGAACGCAGATGACGGGCATGCAGATGCTGGCTGGCGCGCTGTCGCTGGTGGTCGTGGCCTGGCAGCTGCTCGTGCGCGGCAACATTTTCCGGCACGCGCTGGAGGTGCCGCTCACGCGCGGCGTCACGTTCGCTCTGTCACTCACCATCGCCGAGCTGGTGCTGGCGATCGGCATCGCGCAGTTTGCGCCGACACTGCCCGCGACTTGAAGATCCACGTCCTCGGTATCTGCGGCACGTTCATGGGCGGCCTCGCGGCGCTCGCGCGCGAGCTCGGCGAGGACGTCGAAGGCAGCGATCGCGATATCTATCCGCCGATGTCGACGCAGCTCGGGGAACTCGGCATTCGCCTGCACCCGGGCTACGCGGCGGAGCACCTCGAACCCGCGCCCGACCTCGTGATCGTGGGCAACGCGTTGAGCCGCGGCATGCCCGCGATCGAGGCATTGCTCGACCGCCGGCTGCCGTACCGGTCCGGTCCGCAGTGGCTGGGCGAGACCGTGCTGCGCGGACGCCGCGTGCTGGCGGTCGCCGGCACGCACGGCAAGACCACCACGACCAGCATGCTGGCGTGGATCCTCGACCAGACCGGGCGCGCTCCCGGCTTTCTGGTCGGCGGCGTGCCCGAGAATTTCGGCGTGTCCGCGCGACTCGGGACGGGGGCCGATTTTGTCATCGAGGCGGACGAATACGACACCGCGTTCTTCGACAAGCGATCCAAGTTCGTGCACTACGCGCCGCATGTCGCGGTGCTCAACAACCTCGAGTTCGACCACGCCGACATCTTCGACGACGTGGCGGCCATCCAGCGCCAGTTCCACCACCTGCTGCGGATCGTGCCCTCGAGCGGACACGTCGTGGTTAACGCCGAGGACGCGCGCCTGGCCGAAGTGCTGGCGATGGGCTGCTGGTCGGGGGTCACGCGGTTCGCGATCGACGCGGGCGTGGGCGCCGACTGGCATGGGCGACTCGATGCCCCCGATGGTTCGCGCTTCCAGGTGTCGTACCGCGGCGACGCGATCGGCAACGTGGCCTGGGGACTGCTCGGCCGCCACAACGTCATGAACGCACTGGCGGCGCTCGCGGCCGCCACCGTTGTGGGGGTCGACCCGCGCGCGGCACTGGCGGCACTCGCGACGTTCCGGGCGCCGTTGCGACGACTGCAGCTGATTGCCGACCACGAAGACGTGCTTGTGTTCGATGATTTCGCGCACCATCCGACCGCGATCGCGGCCACGCTGGCGGCGCTGCGCGCGCACGGCACAGGTCGGGTGCTGGTGGCGCTCGAGCCGCGCAGTGCGTCCATGCGCGCCGGCGCGCACCAGGCCGGCCTGCCGGGCGCGCTCGCCGACGCCGACAAAGTGTGGATCCTGCATCCCGCGGACGCGGCATGGGACGTGAACGGCGTGCTTGCAGGGCTGCCCGGACGTGCTCGCGCGGTCGGCGATGCCGCTACGCTGTTGACCGAAATGGGCGACGAATTGCGCGCGGGCGACCGCTGCGTGTTCATGAGCAACGGTGGATTCGACGGCGCCCCGAAACGTTTTGCCGAATGGCTGGTCCAACAACACCCGGGGCGGGGCGAATCCGCTTTGCAGCGGCACGCGGCGGCCCCAACCGATACAAACGAGGAAACGAAACCATGATTCCAATTTCACAGCGGCTGGTCGCCGTCGCCGCACTTGCGCTGTCGCTGGCGACGATCGGGTGTTCGCGCGACGAGCCCGCGCCCGAGCCCAAGGCGGTCGCAACCAGGCCCGCGCCCGCCAAGGTTGCGACCCCCGCCTTCACGCCCCCGGTCGTTGCCGCGACGGACCCGTTCGGAAAGCCGATCATCGAACCGACCGGCCCCGCGGAAACGCTGGTGAAGGAGGAGCTGCCGACCACGGGACCGGTGGCGACGGATTTCGAGGCCTGGAAGGCCGGCGAAGCCGCGTTCAAGTACTACGCCAGCGCGAACGGTTTCACCGAGGAAGCGACCAAGTCGTTCTTCCTCAAGCACATTGCGGACAATGGCGACCACTACCGCCTGATGATGTTCGGCGTCCTGCCGGGCGGCCCGCGATACATCGCCGTCAAGGTTTACAAGGACGGCCGCGCCGAGGTGCTGCCCGACGAGATGTAGTTCCAAAAAGTGGACGGAGGTGATTAAGCTCGGCTGATTGCCTCCAACCCTTTCTGCTTTCCTGGTGGTGCATGCGCGCGGACGAATTGCCCTTGTTCCCGCTGTCGGCCGTGTTGCTGCCGGGCTGCACCATGGACCTGCGCATCTTCGAGCGCCGCTACCTCGACATGATCGGAGAGTGCGGCCGCGTCGGTCGGGGCTTCGCGATCTGCCTCATCCTCGACGGCGTCGAGGCAGGCGCACCCGCGGTGCCCGCATCGATCGGCTGCGAGGCGGCGATCGAGGATTTCTGGACGCTGCCCGATGGCCTGCTCGGCATCCGCGTCCGTGGCGGTCGCAGGGTGCGCGTGGACGAGGTGCGCGTGCGCGACACCGGCCTGCTGATCGGGCACGTGCAGGTCTTGCCTGCCGACGAATCCCTGCCGCTACCCGCGGAGTTTGGCCTGCTCGCAACGCTGCTGCGGCGCATGGCGGACCGCGCGGGCGGTGAACTCGGATCGGCGCACGCCTCGCGCTTCGACGATTCGGCCTGGGTCGCCTGGACGCTTGCAAACGAACTGCCGCTCACGCCGACCGAGCGCCAGCTGCTCCTGCAGGAAACCGATGTGCGCGCGAGGCTCGCGCACCTGCTGGTCTGGCTGCCGCGTTTCGCAGCGGCGTAGCGATCACCGCAACGGCGCTGGCCCGGTCGGGTGCCGCGCGAGGGCCGCGGAACGCGAGCTGCAGCGCCTACGTCCCAGCCAGGCGCTTGCAATGGCCTGATCGCGAAGCCTCGCGTCCACCGAGCCGCTACAATCCCGCCCCTTGCGCAAGCTTCGAGGGGGTCTGCATGGCGATCAGGATCGCGATCAACGGTTTCGGAAGGATTGGCCGCAATGTGCTGCGTGCGATCTACGAAGCAGGGCGCGAGCAAGACCTGCGCGTGGTCGCACTCAACGACCTCGGCGACGCCGCCACCAACGCCCACCTGACGCAATACGACACGGCTCACGGCCGCTTCCCCGGCACCGTCTCGGTCGAAGGCGGCGATCTCGTCATCAACGGCGACCGCGTGCGCGTGTGCGCCGAGCGCGACCCGTCGAAACTGCCGTGGCGCGAACTCGAAGTCGACATCGTGCTCGAGTGCACCGGCCTCTTCACCTCCAAGGCGAAGTCATCCGCCCACATCGCGGCCGGCGCCCGCAAGGTCATCATTTCCGCGCCGGCGGACAAGGACGTCGACGGCACCTTCGTGTTCGGCGTCAACCACGACCAGCTGCGCGCCTCGCACGAGGTCATCTCGAACGCGAGCTGCACGACCAACTGCCTCGCGCCCCTGGCCAAGGTCCTGCATGCCGCGATCGGCATCGAGCACGGCCTCATGACCACGATCCATGCGTACACCAACGACCAGGTCCTGACCGACGTGTACCACTCGGACCTGCGCCGGGCGCGCGCCGCCGCGCTCAACCAGATTCCCGCGAAGACCGGCGCCGCGGCCGCGGTCGGGCTGGTACTGCCGGAACTCAACGGCAAGCTCGACGGTTTCGCGATGCGCATACCGACGATCAACGTGTCGGTCGTGGACCTGACCTTCGTCGCCAGGCGTGCCACCTCGATCGCCGAAATCGACGCGGCCGTGCAGGCCGCGGCCGACGGTCCGCTCAAGGGCATCCTCGGCATCAACACCAAGCCGCTGGTGTCGAGCGACTTCAACCACGACCCGCGCAGCTCGATCTACGACGCCACGCAGACCCGCGTCATGAGCGGCACGCTGGTCAAGGTGCTGAGCTGGTACGACAACGAGTGGGGCTTCTCGAACCGCCTGCTCGACATGTCGGAAGCGCTGCACGCCGCGCGCTGATTCCCCGCACATCGCACAACTCTTGTAGAAGCGGAGCAAAGCTCCGCTTCGCATCACCGCGCGGCCCGGCAAGCCCCCCGCCATTCCCGGCTCTTGTAGAAGCGGAGCAAAGCTCCGCTTCGGAGATCACCCCGCCACCAGCACGCCCCGCCATTTTCCGGCAAAGCTCCACTTCGCATCACCGCGCGCAGGCGCGCCGGAGGCGGTCACGGATCGCGAGCCAGGCTGCGGTATCCGGCGGCGCGGCCACCAGGATGCCGTCGAAAACGCCCTGGTCGAGTTCGCGCAGGGTGGCATACAGCACGCGCGCGTAATCCTGCGCATCTGCAGGCATCGCGCGCCCGGCCATGCCCGGCGGCAACGCATCCATGACCATCACGGCGGGCCGCTGCAGCGCGTGCGCTCGCGCTCCAGCGTGCAAGGCCTCAGGGTCCGCCCCGCCATCGATCCAGTAAGTCGGCGTTCGCGGCGCATAGTGGCTCGCGAGGCTGCCCGGGACGCGCGGCGAATTGACTTGCGCGCCGCGCGCGAGCGTCGCGCCGAGCAGGTGTTCGATCGCGGTGGGCGAGAGCATGCCGGGCCGCAGCAGTCGCGGCGTATCGCCGCTCAGGTCGACGATGCTCGACTCGATGCCGATCGCGCTCGCGCCGCCGTCCAGCACGATCGGCAGAGCGTCCCCGAACTCCGCGCGCACGTGCGCCGCGGTAGTGGGGCTCACGCGCCCGAACCGATTGGCGGACGGAGCCACCAGCCCGCCGCCGAACGCCGCCAGCACGCTGCCTGCAAGCGGATGCGCGGGCACGCGTAGCGCGACGGTGGGTTGCGAGCCCGTGACCGCGTCCAGCACCGACGGATGCCGCCGCAACACCAGCGTCAGCGGGCCGGGCCAGAAGCCGGCCGCGAGCCGGCGGGCCGCCTCGGGTATCTCGACCGCCCATTCATCCAGGCAATCGCCATCGGGAATGTGCACGATCAGCGGATGCGCAAGCGGGCGACCCTTGAGCGCGAACACCCGCGCGATCGCCTGCACGTTGCGTGCGTCGGCGGCGAGCCCGTACACCGTCTCGGTCGGCAGGCCCACGCATTCGCCGCGGCGGAGCGCCGATACGGCCTGCTCGATTGTTGCGCTTTGCGTGTCCATCACCCGACATTGTAGGAGTGCCGCAAGGCGCGATTGGGTAGCCACGGTATTTCGCGACCCGCCTCGCACCTACAATCGCGGGCTGCGTTGTTCGGGCGGGTGCGGATGTCCACGTTGAAAAACGGTAGAGAGTCGCTGGAAGAGCGATTGCGCGTCGCGTGCGAACTGCTGGAGTCGGTGGCTGCCGATGCCACGCTGCTCGAGGCGCTGCCCGAGGCGGAGCGCAAGCGCCTCAAGCAGGCGGTGACCCGCTACCACCATCCGGATCCGGTCGACCATCGCAAGAAGCGCCGGCAGCTCAAGCGCGAGCGCAATGCGGAGAAGAACCTGCGCGAAGATGTCGTGCTCGACGCCACCGGCATCCGTACGCTGCGCGCGAAGCCGGTTTTCACCACGCCCAACGTTTTTCCGCCGGTCGATTTCGAGACACGGGAGGGCGACGTCGATGCCGACGCGGAGGTCGAGCGGCGCGAGTGGGTCGAACCCAGGCACTGCTACGTGTGCAAGCAGAAGTATGCGGAGATCCACCACTTCTACGACCAGCTCTGTCCCGCCTGCGCCACCTTCAACTTCGCCAAACGCAGCGAGACCGCGGACCTGCACGGCCGGGTTGCGCTGCTGACCGGCGGCCGCGTCAAGATCGGCTACCAGGCCGGCATCAAGCTGCTGCGCGCCGGTGCGCACCTCATCGTCACCACGCGCTTCCCGCGAGATTCGGCCGCGCGCTATGCCGCGGAAGCCGATTTTGGCGAATGGCAGCATCGGCTCGAGATCTTCGGGCTCGACCTGCGCCACACGCCCTCGGTCGAGGCGTTCTGCCAGACGCTGGTCGAGACGCGGCCGCGCCTCGACTTCATCATCAACAACGCCTGCCAGACCGTGCGCCGACCGCCCGAGTTCTATGCGCACATGATGGCGGCCGAAACCGCAGCGCACCGGGATATGCCGGACGCGGTCCGCGGCCTGCTCGGAAGCTACGAGGGCCTCCGCGGCGTCGACCTGCTCGCGGACGCGTGCGCGCTGTCGCGCGCCGCCGACCGCGCGCACGCGCACGCACCCGGCCTCACGCATGCCGCGCAACTCTCGCAGGTGCCGCTGCTCGCGGACGAACTGCTCGGCCAGTCGCATCTCTTCCCCGAGGGCCGGCTCGACCAGGACCGACAGCAGGTCGACCTGCGCGGGCGCAACTCGTGGCGCCTGCTGATGGCCGAGGTGCCGTCGGTGGAACTGCTGGAAGTGCACCTCGTCAACGCGATCGCACCGTTCCTGATCAACGCACGGCTGAAGCCGCTGATGCTGAAGACGCCGGGGCGCGACAAGCACATCGTCAACGTGTCCGCGGTCGAGGGCCAGTTCTACCGCAACTTCAAGACCACGCGGCACCCGCACACCAACATGGCGAAGGCTGCGCTCAACATGATGACGCGCACGTCCGCGACCGATTACCGCAACGACGGCATCCACATGAATGCGGTCGACACCGGCTGGGTCACCGACGAGGACCCGGCCGAGATCGCGGCGCGCAAGGCGATGGAGGAACGGTTCCACCCGCCGCTCGACATCGTCGACGGCGCGGCGCGCATCGTCGACCCCATCATCGACGGCATCAACACGGGAACGCACGCGTGGGGCCAGTTCCTCAAGGACTATCGCCCGACCGACTGGTGACGACCGAGGCGCCTGTTCGATCGCGCCTTGCGGTGCTCCTACAATTGCCGCTGGTCAACAGTGGATGAGTCGATGGCAATCCTGCGAATGAACGAAGTGGCGCTGGCGGGCCGGCGCGTGCTGGTCCGGCAGGATCTCAACGTGCCGATCGCGGACGGGTCGGTGACTTCGGACCAGCGCCTGCTCGCGTCGTTACCGACGTTGCGCAGCGCGCTCGACGCCGGCGCCGCGGTGATGGTCATGTCGCACCTCGGCCGCCCAACCGAGGGCGCGTGGAGCGAAGCTGATTCGCTGGCGCCGGTCGCGCGCCGCCTGTCGGAGCTGCTGGGCCGCGACGTGCCCCTGCTGCGCGACTGGCTCGACGGCGTCGACGTGGCGCCCGGAAGCCTTGTGCTGCTCGAGAACTGCCGCATGAACATCGGCGAAGGCGCGGACGACCCCGCACTCGCGGCGAAGTACGCGGCGCTCTGCGACGTGTTCGTGATGGATGCGTTCGGCACCGCGCATCGCGCGCAGGCCTCGACCCACGGCGTGATCCGCGCCGCGCGCGTGGCCTGCGGCGGTCCCTTGCTCATGGCCGAGCTCGACGCGCTCGCACGCGCGCTCGAAGCCCCGGCGCGGCCCCTGCTGGCGATCGTCGGCGGCTCCAAGGTGTCGACCAAGCTGGCGCTGCTCGAGAGTCTGGTCGCCAAGGTGGACGGCCTCATCGTGGGCGGCGGCATCGCCAACACGTTCCTCGCGGCGATGGGGCACCCGGTCGGCGACTCGCTGGTCGAGCGCGACCTCGTCGACGTCGCGCAACGCATCGTCGAGGACGCGCGCCGGCGCAAGGTCGAACTGCCGCTGCCGACCGACGTGGTGGTGGCCACAGAGTTCTCGCCGACGGCGATCGCCACCGTCAAGCCCGTGAACGCAGTGGCTCCCGGCGATCGCATCCTCGACATCGGGCCCGCGACCGCCAGGCGTTACGCCGAAGCGATCGCGCGCGCCGGCACGGTGGTGTGGAACGGGCCCGTCGGCGTGTTCGAGTTCGATGCGTTCGGCGCCGGCACGCGGGCGATGGCCGAGGCGATCGCCTCGAGCACGGCGTTTTCCATCGCCGGCGGAGGCGACACGATCGCGGCGATCGACAAGTACGGCATCGCGAACGACATCGACTATGTGTCCACTGGCGGGGGCGCCTTCCTCGAGTTCCTCGAAGGCCGCGAACTGCCGGCCGTGGCAGCGCTTGCGGCACGCGCCGAAGGCTGAGGCACCGGCGGTACACTCCGCAGCAGCGCCGCGCCGCGCCGCGCGTGACCAGATCCGAACCCGGGGACAAGACGATGGACCTGAACCTGCTGATTGCACGCGTCAAGAACATCCTGCTGACGCCGAAGACCGAGTGGCCGGTCATCGCCGCGGAAACGACGACCGTCGCGGACATCTACAAGAACTACGTGGTGTGGCTTGCCGCGATCGGCCCCGTTGCGGCCTTCATCGGGCAATCGGTGTTCGGCATCACCATCCCCTTCGTCGGCACCATCCGGCCCGGCATGGGCTCGCTGATCGCGACGCTGGTACTGACGTACGCGATGAACCTCGGTTTCGTGTACCTGCTGGCGCTGGTCGCGAACGCGCTGGCCCCCACGTTCGGCGGCGAGAAGAACTTCCTGCAGGCGCTCAAGCTCTCCGCCTACGGCTGCACGGCGTCGTTCGTGGCCGGCATCTTCGGCATCGTGCCGCAGCTCACGATCCTGAGCCTGCTCGGGCTGTACACGGTGTACCTGCTGTACCTGGGCCTGCCCCACACGATGCGCAATCCCGAAGACAAGTCGGTTGGCTACATCGTCTCGATCGCGGTGATCGGCATCGTGCTGGCGATCGTGCTCGGCGCGATCGTCGGTTCCATCACCGCCGGCAGCGCGCGTGCCGGCCTCGCCAACGTGGCGGCGCAGAACGGCGGCGAATTCACCGCGGATCCCGATTCGGCACTTGGCAAGCTGGCGGCGATAGGCGCGCAGATGGAAGTGGCGGGGGCCAGGGTGGAAGCGGCCAAGGCCGCGGCCGCGGCGGCGGCGAAATCGGGCGACAGCGCGGCAGCCGCAGCCGCGAGCGCGGCTGCGATGAACGCCGCGATGGGCGCGCTCGCGGGCGGCAAGCCCGGGGTGCGCGCGCTCGCGCCGGATGCATTGAAGCCCTACCTGCCCGATTCAATGGCGGGCATGTCGAGATCCTCGCTCAGCGCATCGCGCAATGCGGCGATGGGCATGGAAGTGTCGACCGCGACCGCCAACTATGGAGACGGCCAGCGTTCGCTCGAAGTCGAGATCGTCGACATGGCCGGCGCGCCGAACTTCCTCGCGTTCGCGGGGCTGGCCGGCATGGAGTCCGAGAACGAGACCGACACGCGGGTCGAGAAGACCTACCAGCGCGACGGCAACTGGGTGCAGGAGTCGTGGCAGAAGGACGGCAGCAGCAGCGAGTACCAGACTGCGGTGAACAGCCGTTTCATGGTCAAGTTGCGCGGTAACGGGATCGACATCGACACGCTGAAGAGTGCGCTGGCCGAACTCGACCTCGACGGCCTCGCGAGCGGTCGCGACGCTTCCTGACCGGAAGGAGCGGGGCGTTTGACGGCAGCGCCGCATGGCGTGGCCGGGGGTACGCCGATGCGATCGCGACTCGCGTCGCTCCGCGCTACGGCAGGTCGAACAGGATCAGGCTGGCGTCCGTCGTCGCGCGCACCCGCAATGAGGTCACGTCCGTAAGGCCGGCACCGTCGCCGCTGCGCAGGGACTGCCCTCCCGCGTCGATTTCGCCGGAGACCACCTGCAACCAGGCTCGACGCCCCGGCGGCAGCGGGTGTTCCAGTTCGCGCCCGGCATCGAGATCGGAAACGTAGACGCTGGCATCCTGGCGAATGGCCAGCGCGTCGTCGATACCGCCCGGCGCCGCCACGAGGCACCAGCGACCCGCGCGCTCCTCGGCGGGGAAATGGCGATCGCCGTACGCGGGTTCTGCGTTCAACACGTCCGGCTGTATCCACACCTGCAGGAAGTGCACCGGCGCCTCGGGGTCGCCGTTGTACTCGCTGTGGCGGATGCCGTGCCCTGCGCTCATCCACTGCACGTCGCCCGCGCGCAACGTCGCGCCGCCGCCATGGTTGTCGCGGTGCGCCAGTGCGCCGCTCACGACGAAACTCAGGATCTCCATGTTGGCGTGCGAATGCGGGGGAAACCCCGCACCGCCCGCCACGAGGTCGTCGTTGAGCACGCGCATGACGCCGAAGCCCATGTGCGCGGGGTCGTGGTAGTCGCCAAACGAGAACGTATGGCGGCTTGTGAGCCAGTTGCTCCTGACGGCACCGCGCGCCTGCGCGGACCGGATGGTGATCATGGCTGCGCGCGATCCGCGTGGCGGACCGGCGCGACCGTCACGACTTCTTCGCCGCGGCTTTCTTTGCCTTGCGCTCGGCCATCGCCTTCGCCTCGAGCGCCTCGGTCGTGATCACGAGCTGCACCTCGTCGGAGACGTTCGGCACGTACAGGTCGAGTCCGAAATCCGAGCGCTTGAGAGTGGTGGTGGCGTTGAAGCCGGCCGCGGGGGCCTTCGACATCGGATGCGGGCCGACGTTGTTGACGGTTACGTCCAGCACCACCGGATGCGTCTTGTCCTTGATCGTGAGGTCGCCGGTGACGCGCAGTTTGCCGTCGCCCGTCGCTTCGACCCTGGTGCTGGCGAAGCTGGCAACCGCGAATTTCTCCGCCTCGAAGAAATCCTTGCTGCGCAGGTGCGCGTTGAAATCGGCGTCGTGGCCGTCGAGGCCCGCAAGCGGCAGCGTCACCTTCACCGAGGACGATTCCGGCGCGTCGGCGTCGTAGACAAGGGTGCCTTCGACACCACCGAAGGTGGCACTCGGCTTCGACAACCCGAAGTGCGTCCACGTGGCGGTGACCATCGTGTGCGAGGTATCGAGCGTGTAGGTCACGGGCGCGGCCGTCAGCGCGGCGCTCGCGGCGAACGCGGCCATGGCCGCGACGAAGTTCTTGAATTGCATGGAACGACTCCTTCGCATCGGATCATTCGATCCGGTTGACTGTTTCGAAAGGGAACCGCGGCGAGCGCGGGAACAGCTTGGACGCGATCCCGTGGCCAAGGTTCACGAGAAAGTTGGAACGCCACGACGTGCCGGCGAACCATTCGGCGTCGAGCCGCGCATTGTCGAACCCCGACATCGGCCCACAGTCGAAGCCCAGCGACCGCGCCGCGAGCATGAGGTAGGCCCCCTGCAGGGTGCCGTTGCGGAACGCGGTGGTCTCGATCTTCGCCGGCTTCCCGGCAAACCAGCTGCGTGCGCTCTGGTCGTGCGGAAACAGCATCGGCAGCTGGTCGTGAAACTCGAGGTCGTGCGCCACGATCACGGTGACAGGCGCGGACAGCGTCTTGTCGACGTTGCTGTCGTCGAGAAACGGGCGCAGGCGCGCCTTGGCCTCCGCGCTCCTGACCCACACGAATCGCGCCGGGCAGCAGTTGGCGCTGGTCGGGCCGAATTTGAGCAGGGCGTGGATCGCGTGGATGTCGGCATCGCTCACCGCGCCGGGCTGCCACACGTTGTGGGTGCGGGCGTCCCGGAATAGCGTGTCGAGGGCGGCTGGCGGCAGGGCGGCTGGCGGCAGGGGTGCTGGCGGCATGGTACGGATTCTTGCGAACAGTGGACGCAGTGCTTGAGTGTATCCGGCCCGCCGGTGTCGGCCTCGGTCCCGCCATCGTGGGTCCAGCCACGGTTCAGTAGCACCCCCGCCGATTTTCCTGACGCCCGCCTCCGCGAGTACCCACTCGCCGATCCCCATACGAGCAATCCGCACGCATTGCCAATACGCTCGGCGCCTTCGCAACCTCGACGCTGGCATGGACTTGTCGCACTTGCCGGAAACATGGGTGCTGCACGACGGGCGCGCGGGCAACCGCGGCCAGGCGCTGTCGCTCGCGCGTGCGCTGGGCCGGCCCTGCCGTGAGTTCGTCGTCCGGCTGGATGCACCGTGGCGCTGGTCCGCCCCGCGGCTGCGCTGGCCATGGCCGCAGGCGCTGCCCAGACCCCTGCGCGATGCGCTGGCCGCGCCGCCGTCCCTTGCCATCGGCTGCGGTCGCGCGGCCGCATTCGCGACGGCCCTGCTGCGAACCCGCGTGCCGGGATGCCGCGTGGTGCAGATCCTCGATCCGCGCATCGCGCCTCGCCACTTCGACTGGATCGTCGCGCCGGCGCACGACCGGCTCGAGGGCCCCAACGTCATCACCACGCTCGGCGCGCTCAACGCGGTCGACGCGCAGTGGCTCGCCGACGCGGCACGGGCGCATGCGTCGCTCGCCGCAGCGGCTGCTCCTCGACTGGCCGTGCTGATCGGCGGCCCGCACCGCGAATGGGAGTTCGAGGGCGAAGCGCTCGACCGGCTACTGCGGGTTGCGGATGCCTGGCAGGCACAGTGCGGCGGCAGCGTATGGCTGTCGACATCGCGACGCACCCCGCCCGCGCTCGCGGCGCGCCTCGTCGCCTTTGCGGCTGCGGGAGCGCAACGGTTGGCCTACCTCGCCGGCCCCGGCACGCTGCACGAAGGCGCGGCTCCCGCGGCCAGCGCGCCCAATCCCTATGCCGGCTTCCTCGCGCAGGCCGATGCGCTGCTCGTGACCGCGGATTCCGTGAACCTCGCGAGCGAAGCCTGCGCGACCGGGCATCCCGTGTTCGTGTTCGAACCCGAGCGAGCCCGCGGCAAGCTCGCGCGGTTCCACTCCGCGCTGGCTGCGGGGAACCACGCCTCGCCCGTGGCACGGATCGGCCAGTTCGCCGGCGAGCCGCACGCGCCGCTGCGCGAGACGACCGCCGTGGCCGACCGCATACAACGCGGCCTGGCCACGCCCTAGAATCGCGCGCACGGATGCTTTCAGTTACCTCTCGGTGCTGCTGTCGATCATCCTCGGCCTCGGCATCGCGCACGTCCTCGGCGCGCTCGGACGCCTCATCCGCCGCCGCGAGGACGTCGCCGGCTACTGGCCGGCATGGACCTGGGCCGGGATCCTGCTGCTCGTGCACGTGCAGATGTGGTGGTCGATGTTCGGCTTGCGCGATCGCGCGGACTGGACGTTCGCGGGCTTCGGCATCGTCCTGATGCAGCCGCTGGCACTGTACGTGGCGGCGGCGCTGGTGCTGCCGACCGACGACGTCGACGGTCTCGACCTGCGCACCCACTACTGGCGGCAGGCGCGGTGGTTCTTCGCCGTGCTGTTCGCGGTCGCGACGATCAGCCTCGCGAAGGAATGGGTGCTGGAAGGCGGCTGGCCGCAGGGCGCCAACCTCGCCTTCCATCTCGTGTTCCTCGGGTTATGCACACTGTCGATGGTGTCGCGCAAGGCGCGCCTGCACGCGGCGCTCGCGCTGTTCGCGACCGGGTTCTTCGTGCCGTACGTCGCGCTGCTGTTCGCGCGGCTCGCCTGACGCGCTAGTCGGGCAGCTCGAGTCCGTGCTGCGCCGCGCCGGCACGGATGGCCGCGGCGGCATCCGCCATGGCGGGATTGCGGGGCAGGCGCCGCGCGCGCAGGTCGAGTGTGCAGTCGAGTCCTGCGGCCAGCAGCGCCTCGTGCGCGGACGCTAGCGAAGCCACCATGACGTCATCAAACAGGCCCGCGCGCGCGCAGAGTACGAGCAACTCGCGCGTACGCGTGGCGCCCGTCAACTCCGGATGCCGCGGTGCATGCGCCAGCACCAGGTACTGCAGCAGGAACTCGAGGTCGACCAGCCCCCCGGCGCCTTGCTTGAGGTCGAAGCACCCGGCGTCGCTGCGATCGAGTTCATGACGCCAGCGCTCGCGCATCGACCGCACGTCGTCGCGCAGGCCACCTGCATCGCCCCCGGCACGCAATCGCTCTCCGCGCAGCTCGGCGAAGCGCGCGCGGAGTTCCGGATCTCCAGCAACCGGGCGCGCGCGCACCAGCGCCTGTCGTTCCCAGGTCCAGGCACGCTCGCGCTGGTACTCGGCAAAGCCCGCGAAGCCGCTCACCAGCAAGCCCTTGCCGCCGTCGGGGCGCAGCCGCACATCGACC
>JBBRIE010000034.1:0-20291 GCA_038221545.1 Lysobacterales bacterium | reverse complement strand
AGCACCGCATGAAGTTGCCCGGCGCCAAGGCTTACCAGCCCTGCTACAGGATCGTGGCCTGAACGCGACCGATCGAGATTCATTGGCCTCGCAGGTGCGCGCTGGCGACACGCCGGAAGGGTCAACACGGGCAGCGGCGTCGATTCGCGGATAGCGAGCACTGGCGCACAGGAGCAGTGCGCTCGTCGGCGGTGGAACGCCGGTCATCGCGGCTGCGGCTGCGCGGGACGCATACCGGAGTAGCCTTCCGCCGGCACTGTCACAGGACCGCCCATGGCCCGCCGCTTGCCCGTTGCCGGATTCACCCTAATAGAGCTGGCCGTGGTGGTGCTGATTGTGTCCATCCTGGCCGCGAGTGCGCTGCCGAGTTTCGAGGCGACGTTGCAGTCGAACCGGGTCGTCGCCCGCAACAACGAATTGCTCGCGTCGTTGAGCCTGGCCCGTAGCGAGGCGATCAAGACCAACCTGGGTGCCGGGATCTGCGCGAGTACCGATGGCGCGACCTGCGGCAACGACTGGAATGCAGGCTGGATCGTCTGGGGCGAGCAGGGCGTGGACGACAATTCGCCGCAGGCCGCCGAGATCCTCCGGGTCACCGGGCCCCAGCCCCGACTCTCCATGGTGAGCGTGGGCGGCATCGACCAGATCAATTTTACCCCGCGTGGACTCGCGGACCCCACTGACATCGCGATCGGCGCGACCGCGGATTTCACGCTGCAGCCTGCGCCCAGTTGCACGGCTGGAGCGCCGTTCCGGCGCGATCTCGCGATCTCGCACACTGGCCAGCTGCGTTCGATCAAAGGCTCCTGCCCATGAAGCGTTCATGCTTGAACCCGCCTCGCCGAAACTCTTCCGGATTCAGCCTGATCGAGGTACTGGTGTCTCTGCTCGTCCTGGGCTTCGGGCTGCTCGGCCTTGCCATGCTGCAGAACGTGGCATTGCGCAACAGCCAGAGCGCGAACCACCGCACGGTCGCGACGAATCTCGCCTACGAAGTCATCGAGATGGCGCGTGCAAACCGCCGGCTCGCCTTCAGGTATGCATACATCGATGTCGGGGATTTCGCTTCGGTCAATGAATCGACGTGCTCGATGACGCCCAATACCGGTGACCCGGTCGGTGACGACACCGTCGCCTGGATGTGCCATGTGAAGCGTGCCCTGCCGAACGGCGAGGCGGACATCACCATCACTCCCGGGGCGAATGGCGGACTCATCAGCGTGTCCATCACCTGGGACGATGCCCGCTGGCTCGCGGCAGGTTCGCAGGCAGAGACTTTCGTCGTGCAGTCGGTGATCTAGATGGCCACTCCCAATTCATTCCGGCGCACGCAGGGCCTCGGCCTGGTCGAGATTATGGTCGCGCTCGCGATCAGCGGATTGCTGCTGCTCGGTCTCGTGCAGCTGTTTTCAGGCACTCGCGTGGCCTACCAGACGACCGAGGGTCTCGCGCGCGTCCAGGAAAATGGTCGTTTCGCGATGGATTTCCTGCAACGCGACCTGCGCATGGCCGGCCACATGGGCTGCGTTGCAGACGCCGCCCATTACCTTGAAACCGATGCCGACCTCCGCGCGGGCCGCCCCCCGACACCGCCGGACGTGCATTCGCACTTCATCACCCTCGCCAATCGGAATGCAGGCGTGACCACCGCCGCGCAGTATCCGGTTCGCGTGGACCTGGCGATTCAGGGGTACGAGGCGCTCAACACCGGCACCACCAACACGCTCGCTCTCTCGTCCAATCCGGTGGCCTCGAGCAACGCAAACGCGTGGGCGCCAGCATTGCCCGCGGTGCTCGCGAACCGCGTCGTCGAAGGCAGCGACGTGGTCGTGGTGCGTTTCATGAGCACCGACAGCGCGCAGGTGACCGCGGTCGCGAATTTCGCAACGCCCCCGACCGTCACGATTCCCGCGGCTAGCCGCGCGTTCGTCGACATGACTACCGGTACCGGCGTTTACGCGCTGACCGATTGCCTGAAGACCAGCGTCTTCCAGAACACCACCGCGGCGGATGCATTCGGTGTTTTCCAGGTTGAGGCTACTGGACTCAACGCATCAGGGTTCACCGGTGACGAATCCTACCTGCCGAATTCGTCGACACTGCATCGCGCCGAGCTGTATGCGTACTACATCGGCATCGGGGCGGGCGGCGGTCCCTCCCTGTTCCGGCTTCGATTCGCGCGTGACTTGTCGCCGGTCGCCGAGGAACTGGTGGAAGGCGTGGAGAATCTCCAACTCCTCTACGGCCGCGACATGCAGGCGGTGGCGTTGCCCGATGGCGCGGTGGATCAGTACGACACGGCGGCCGCGATCGACGCGGCCCCGGCACCCGAGCAGGTGGACTGGCATCGTGTCGGCATGGTCCGGGTCGGCCTGCTCATGCGCAGTACCGAGTTCGGCGGCATCGGCGACCAGCCACCCAATTACCGCCTGCTTGGCCTGACCCTCACGCCGCCGGACGACGGGCGACTCCGCACGACGTACGTCAACAGCATCGCGGTCCGCAATCGACTTTTCGGAAACTGAGCTCATGCAGACAACCATGCTGAAAGGTCCGCGCTCCCAGGGGGGAGCGGTGCTTTTCGTGTCGCTCATGCTGCTCGTGATCTTCACGCTGCTCGGTCTCGCGGCGATGCAGGTGACGGTGCTTCAGGAGCGCATGTCCGGCAACTTCCGGACCATCAATCTTGCATTCCAGAACGCCGAGGGGCAGGTTCGCGCGAGCGAGACCGTATTCGCGCGTGCGTACGCGAACGGCACCAGCCTGCCGGCCGACAACGAAAGCTGCGTGCCGTTCGACGTCGACGCCTGGGCACGGCCAACGACCCTGCCGGCGGCGGGTACCGTCTACACGCGACGCATCGACCGCTGCTTCCCCTATTCCTCGCGCCGCGCGGGGCAGAAGGAGAACGAAAGCACGGGCAACATGTACCAGATCAATGGCCTCGATTTCGACCGGGCTGCCAACGAATCCTCGTTGGTGGTGGTCGAAACGGTATTCATTCCCTGAGCGCATGCGCGCACAGGATCGGAGTTATGTCATGAAGACCCGCAGCGCAATCCATCCCGGCCTGATCGCCGCCATCGTCGTGCTGGGCGGACTCGGTTCGCCGCTGACCGCCACCGCGGCGCCCGACCTGCCGATCGCCCAGGAGCCGCTGTTCCGCCAGCAATCCGTGCCTCCGCTCAACATGCTTGTGGTAGGCAAGGACCACAAGATCTACTACGAGGCGTACAACGACGCCTCCGACCTCAACGGCGACGGCATCCTTGATATCGGCTACAAGCCTGCCCTGATCGACTATTACGGATACTTCAATTCCAAGGTCTGCTATAGCCACGACGGCAGCAAGTTCAACCCGCAGACCGTTGCGGCGGGTTCGGACGGCAAGCAGTGCTCCTCATCCTGGAGCGGCGATTTCCTCAATTACCTGACAACCTCGCGCATGGACGCCTTGCGCAAGGTCCTCTACGGCGGCATGCGCTCTACCGATACTGCGACCGAGACGGTGCTGAAGCGCGCCTATGTTCCGCAGGACGCGCACAGTTTCGGCAAGGAGTACACCAGCACCGCGGTCGACGGTTACAACATCGCGAGCTACGCACCGTTGATGCAACCGACGACCGGCAGGCGCCACCTATTCGCCAACACCGCGCTGTCCGACAACGGCACCCCATTATTGCGGGTGCTGAACAATTCGGATTCGCGAGTCTGGGAGTGGCTTTCCATCGAACGCCCGGTTGCCGGCAACGACTGCACACCGAACGGCAGCACGACGAAGTCGAGCTGCACAGCCAATGGCGCGACTCGAACAGACTATGCCGTGCTGGTCACCGCGTGCCCGACGACGGCCAACTTGCGCGAAGCAGGCGTATGCAAGGAGTACAAACCTTCGGGCGGCGGCGCGTCTTCGTTCAAGCCGACTGGATTGCTGCACGAATACGCCGAGTCGGACCGCATGTTCTTCGGTCTCATCACGGGCTCGCAGTTCAACAACACCGAGGGCGGGGTATTGCGCCGCAACATCGACGACTTCAAGAAAGAGGTCAACCAGGATACCGGTGTATTCCTGACCAACGTGGATGGAATTGTGTCGACCCTTGACGCTCTGCGCATGATCGGGTTCGGTTATCCCGGCACCGCAAGTTATCTCTGGAGCTACGGCGCTCAAGGCTGCCCGGCGCTTGGATGGCGTGCGCTCGCGAACGGCGAATGCCGCATGTGGGGCAACCCCATCGGCGAGATGATGTTCGAGTCGCTCCGGTATTTCGCCGGCGCGGCCACCCCGAACGCGCGCTTCTCGACAGGCGGTTCCGCCGTTGGAGCCACCGAAGAGACGACGATGGGCCTCACCACTGAGACCTGGAAGGATCCTTACGCGGCGGCGCCTGCGGGCGGCGGATTTCCTGCTTGCGCGAAGCCGTTCCAGACGGTCATCAGCGATATCAATCCTTCATACGACAGCGGCCTTCCCGGCAGCGCCTTTGCCGGCGACAACACCTCCGGCGGGTCGATGCCGACCACCATCAGTTCGTTCAGTGCGGGCGGGGTCGCAGACAGCATCTGGGGCAAGGAGTTTGGTTCTGGGCGCTCGGTTTTCATAGGTGAGTCTGGCGGCGTCGCGGATGGCGCACCTACCGCCAAGGCCGCAAGCAGCTTCAGCGACATCCGCGGCCTCGCTCCGGAGGAGCCCAGCAAGCAAGGCAGCTACTATTCTGCTGCGGTCGCCAACTACGGCTTCAAGACCGACGTCAATGAGGTTGAAGGCCAGCAGAATGTGCGCACCTTCTCCGTCGCATTGGCGTCGCCTTTGCCCAGGATCCAGTTCCCGATTGGCGCTGGCGTTGTGAGCCTTGTGCCCTTCGCGAAATCGATCGCGCACCCTGGAGGGGGTTGCTCGGTACGCGGCGACGACTTCCGGGTCCTGCAGGGTCTCGATGATTTCCGCCCCACCAACACGATCGTCGACTTCTACGTCGAGAGCATCGTCAACTTGCCCGGCGCGCCGACCGACTCCGCGATAAACGAAGGACGCGGCTCCGCCGTCTTTCGCATCAACTATGAGGACGTGGAACAGGGCAACGATCACGACATGGACGTGATCGTGCGTTACGCCTTGGCCGAAACGGCGACGGGCGATTTGTCGGTCACCCTTCACTCCGAGTATCAGGCAGGCTCGGTCATGCACCACGTGGGCTACATAATTTCCGGCACGCAGGCACGCGATGGTACCTACCTCGTTGTGCGTGACTCGGATGGCAACTCGGCTTGCGTCGGCGCCGGTGTCCAGCGCTACAAACTCGACACACCGCAGTATCCCGATGGCACCATCAAGTGGGCCGGCGATTGCGCCAACCCGGCGGACTGCCCCAGGCTGGCCGACAACACGCTGATGCCGCTTCAGGACACGCGCGTATTCCGTCCTGGCAATTCGGGGGGCGCGCTGCTGCTGCGCGATCCGCTCTGGTATGCGGCCAAGTACGGCGGCTTCGACGACGCCAATGGCAGCGGGCTGCCGGATGGCGCCGCCGGCACTGCCGGCAATGAGTGGGACAAGGACCTGGACGGCGTTCCCGACAACTATTTCCTGGTGACCAACCCCGCAACGCTGCGGCCGCAGCTTGAGAAGGCGTTCGACCAGATTTCTGAGATCGCAAGGCCCACCGGCGCCCTCACGGTCACCGGTGCGCGCGTGGGCGCGGGATCGCTGACCTACGACGCGACGTTCCAGGTGGACGCGAGCGGCGCCGACTGGACGGGCAACCTGCGTGCGTTTGACATTACGCCGACCGGCGCGCTGGGCTCCCAGCGCTGGGAGGCGGTGAACCAGCTTCCAGCCGAATCCTCGCGCAACATCTTCGTCGGCCAGTCAACCGGCAATGCGATGTCGTCGCAGATGGCGGAGTTCGAGGCAACGGCTCTTGGTTCGACGCCGATCGACCAGCTCGCACGCATTGGCCTGACTCCATCGCAGTCGATTGCGCTGTTCGGACCACTGACCACCGTCGACGATATCGTGTCCTATCTGCGTGGCGACCAGTCCAAGGAGCAGAGCGCCGGACCGTTCCGCAAGCGATCCGTGGTACTCGGCGACATCATCAACTCGCGGCCGGTGGTCGCCGCTCCCAAGGACGATTACGGGTACGGACTGCCGATCGACGCGTCTCCGACCGCTACCGCGTTCGCTGCGTCGTATCGCGCGTATCTGGCCGCGAAGTCGACGCGGTCGTCTGCGGTCTTCATCGGCGCCAACGACGGCATGCTGCATGCGTTCGACGGTCGAGCAGAGGGTGGGGGCGCCGAGCTTTTCGCCTTCATTCCCTCGAGCGTCGTCGGCAAACTCGGTGAGTTGCCGAAGCCCTCGTATTCGCACGAGTATTACGTCGACGGCGATTTGAACATCGGCGACGCACGCCTTGGCAGCTGGAAGACCGTGCTGGTCGGCTCTCCGGGTGCGGGCGGCAAGGGCGTGTTCGCCCTCGATGTCTCTTCGCCGGCGGCGTTCGACGCGGACGACCTGATGTGGGAACTCACCAGTGCCGACAACGACAACATCGGCCAGTCGATCGGGCGGGTGGAAATCATCCGCGGCGAGGACAACAACTGGTACGCCGCGTTCGGCAACGGTTTCAACAGTGTCAACGGTAACCCGGCGCTCATGCTGGTCGACCTTGGCACCGGGCTCGTGGTTGGCGAGATCCAGGCCGACGATGGCGGGGACTTCTCCAACGGCCTCGGCCAGATCGTGGGGCTCGACCTCGACTTCAATGGCAAGGTCGACACGATCTATGGCGGGGACTATCGCGGCAATGTCTGGAAGTTCGACCTGAGCGGGTCGTCGTCGGCAAGCTGGGGCGTCGCGTTTGGTGCCGGCGGCGCGACCCCGCTCTTCACCGCAACCGATCGTGATGGCAATCCGCAGCCGGTCACCGGCGGCTTCGAGATCGCCACGGGACCGGAGAATGGCGTCCTGCTGTACTTCGGTTCGGGTTCCTATTTCCTCACGGGCGACAGCTCGGTGGATGCCGATCCCCCCGTGATGACGTTGTACGGCGTGCTGGATCGCAATGCGCCCATCACGGGCAGTCGCGCTGCACTGCAGGAGCAGCAGATCACTGCGGAAACCGCGGGGGCCGCCGAATCCGGTGTGGCCGTTGCGCGCAACCTCACGAGGAACGGCGTGGACTACACCACGCAGGATGGCTTCTTCCTCGACCTGGTGGTGCAGTCCGGCGGCGGGGGAACCGGTCTGGGCGAGCGTTTCGTCGGGATCCCGCGGGTGCAGTCGGGCAAGGTGTTTTTCACGACCTTCCAGCCGCTTGGAACCGAGTGCAATCCGGGTGGCCTCAACTTCCTGTATGGCCTGGACGCCGTTACGGGCGCGGCCGGGCTCGGTTCGATTCGCGCGGGCTCCTCGGGGAATGCGGTCTGCGGCACCAATTGCGGAGGCATTGCCCTCGGCGGGGGTTCTGAGGGGGGTCCCGGTGGGCCGGTGCGCGAATCGGTGATGATCGTGCCGCCGCGGCAGTGCGTGCGAGGCGTCGATCCGGGTTGCGATCCGCCGCCTCGCCCGTGCGTTCCGGGACCCGGTTGTGCGCCTGCACCTCCGCTGCCCACGGATAACGAGTTGTATACGCCTTGCAGCGTGGTGATCCGCGCCGCGAACTCTCCTGAATTCACCTTGCCGCGGCCCTGCGGAAGGCAGTCATGGCGGCAAGTCCGATGAGAAACCCTCTGGAGAGGTCGGGAATGGGCAGCGCGGGCGCGCGTGCGGGCCGAATTCCGCGCAGGTATCGAGGCTTCACGCTCATCGAGCTGGCCATCGTCGTGCTGGTGATCGCGATTCTGGCCGGGCTGGCAGTGCCCGCGTACAACGATTCGATTAGAAAGGGCAAACGTGGCCAGGCCAAGACCGACGTCGTGCAGGTTGCCCAGATGATGGAGCGGTGTTTCACCGCGTCGAACACCTACCTGGGCTGCGCCGGAGGGGATGACACCCTCGATGCGCCGCTCGACGTATCTCCCACCCAGGGAGACGCGGCCTACAACGTGGCGCTGGGAAACGTGGCTCGAACCACCTACACAGTGACGGCCACTCGCACCGGCGACCAGGTCAATGACACCTGCGGCAACCTCAGCATTACCCACACCGGCGTCAAGGCCGTGTCGGCCGGTACGGTTGCCAACTGCTGGTGATCTGACGGTTCGCGCCACAAAAAAAGGCCGCATCTCTGCGGCCTTTTTCCTGTGTGGCTCCCGAGGTCAGACTCGAACTGACGACCCTCTGATTAACAGTCAGATGCTCTAACCGGCTGAGCTACTCGGGAAGGGCCGCATAGTCTAGTGAGCGTTCGCGCGAGGTCAAGCGGCGCGCGTGGCTTCAGCGAACGAGTTCGAGCAGCCTCAACTCGAAGGATTCGCCGTCCGGTTCCGTTTGCAGGACCTTGACCGGCACGAAGCCGCGGTCGACCGCCAGCCAGCTGTCGGTCACCCTGCCGGGCTTCTCGCGCACGCGCGTCACGCGCAGCGTACGCAGCGCGCCCAGGGGTGACGTCACGGTCTCCCTTCCGCCGACCCGATAACGATGATCCTCGAACTCGTCGCGGTCTACGACCGGATACAGGAGGTCGCCGGTCTCGCCACGGGCGAGGTCCTGCGCAAGGGCAAGAGTGACGATGTGGCGATCGATCACGCCCGGACGATAGGCGAATCGATGCTGCCGTTCCTTTTCGGAGCTGACGATCCTGCCGCCGGCGGCGTCCACTTCCACCGCGCGCTCGCGATTTTTCCAGGCGGCCTTCTGGTGAAAGCGGTAGTCGAGTGTCTCGGGCCGCCCTTTGCGCATTCTGAAATGCGAATCTTCCACGATTTCGACCTTCGCGAGCGCGGCGAGTCCTTGCGTGCCCCGCGTCTCGGATCGCATCCGCCAGGCGACGCCGTCGCGCGCCAGCGTCACGACCGCCTGGCCGAGCGTGTCGCCATTTCGCAGTACCTGGTAACGCGCCTTGTAGGGCAGCAACTCCGGCGCCTTCGACTGCGCCAGTGCATTGCCGCACAGCACCGCGAGCCCGCCCGCCACGGTCAACGTCAACAGCGGAGCGTGTCGTTTCCACTTCAAGCCTGCGATCAAGCGTGTTCTCCTTCGTTTCCTGGCGTTGAGCGTACGGACCCCGCGCGGCTTCGATGGTTCGCCGCATTCATGTTCGTGTCCCGGGAGTCGTGCACCGGCGCGACTGCGGCGGTGCCTCAACCAAGCGACAGCGAATTGCCGCGGGGATCGAACCGCAGGGGCCGCACAATCTCCGTGTCGCGGAAGCGCATGCCTTCATTCGCGGTGAGCACCACTTCTCCGGATGCGATCGCGCCGACGCAAGCGACCAGCAGGTGATGCTCGAGTGGCAGCAGCCGGGCGGCGAGCGACGCCGCGTCGTCTTCCTCCTCGATGCGCATGCTTGCCTGCGCCAGCACGGGTCCGCCATCGAGTTCCGCCGTGACCCTGTGCACGCTGGCGCCATGCAGGGCGTCGCCAGCCTCCAGCGCGCGGCGATGCGTGTGGAGCCCTCGATGCAGGGGCAACAGGGAAGGGTGGATATTGATCATCGGGGCGCTCGCCGCGATCAGTTCCGCGCGGATGATGCGCATGAAGCCCGCACAGACGATCAACCGGGGACGGCTGGCCGCAACCGTGGCGAACAGCGCGCGCTGGTAGCGCGCCTCGTCGACGAATGCCGCCGGTTGCAGGCACATCGCGGCGATGCCGGCGGTGCTTGCATGCCTGAGCGCCGCGGCGTCGCTCCGGTCCGAAAACACGCCCACCAGGTCGACCGGCATGCCCGCGTCGCGCGCTTTGATCAATGACTGGAGATTGGACCCTCGACCCGATACCAGGACGGCAACCCGCAGGTGCGCGGCGTCGATTGCGTCAGCCAATACGTACTCGCTCGCCCGAGTCGTGGTGCGTGACCTTGCCAATCGTCCAATGGGCCAGTCCGCTGCCCGCGAGATGCGTGCATACCGCGCTGGCATCTGCTTCCGCGCAGATCACCACGAAACCGATGCCGCAGTTGAACGTACGCCACATCTCGTGCGGCGACACCGGGCCTTCGCGCGCGATCCAGTCGAACAGCGGAGGCACGGGCCAGGCCTGCGCGTCGATGTCGAGACCGAGTCCTTCCGGTACGACGCGGACGATGTTCTCCAACAGCCCCCCGCCCGTGATGTGGGAAAGCGCATGCACGGGACAGTCCCGGAGCAGCGCGAGCACGGGCTTTACGTACAGCCGGGTCGGCTCCAGCAGTGCATCGACCAGCGCGACGTCTCCAAGTCGGGTCCCGAGGGCGTCGTGGCTACGGGCGAGGACGCGCCTGATCAGGGAAAAGCCGTTGGCATGCGCGCCCGACGACGACACGCCGACCAGCACGTCGCCCGCGGCGACCGCACCGCCGTCGAGCAGCGCGGACTTCTCCACCGCGCCCACGCAGAAGCCCGCGAGATCGTATTCGCCCGGCGGATACATGTCCGGCATCTCGGCGGTCTCGCCGCCTAGCAGGGCGCATCCGGACTCCTCGCAGCCGCGCGCGATGCCGCCGATGACGGCTGCCGCGACATCGACATCGAGCTTGCCGGTGGCGAAATAGTCCAGGAAGAACAGCGGCTCGGCACCCGAGACCAGCACGTCGTTGACGCACATGCCGACCAGATCGATGCCGATGGTGTCGTGGCGCCCGAGCTGCTGTGCAAGCTTGAGCTTCGTGCCAACGCCATCGGTGCCCGACACCAGCACCGGCTCGCGATAGCGACCGCCGAGATCGAACAGCCCCCCGAAACCCCCGAGGCCGCCCAGTACCCCCGGCCGGCGCGTGCGCGCCACCAGCGGCTTGATGCGTTCGACGAGCCAATTGCCCGCATCGATATCGACGCCGGCATCGCGATAGGTCAGGGGGGTCGGCAAGGATGCGCGCACGGGGAAAGCCTGCAGCGGTGCGCGCGATGATAGACGTTGCAGCCAGCATTGGGCAGACTGGAGCCGAATGGGTGCCTCGCCCCGGATAACGGCCACTGGGCCGCAGTCCACGGCAGGTGCCCGGAAACAGACTGGATGGATACCGAATGAAGCAGCTTTTTCGCCTCATGGCCGCGCTCTTGACGGGTCTGGCGATCGCGGCAGCCGTGCCTGCCGCCGACCTGTACACCGGCAGTGTCACGGTAGCCAACCAGGGCGCCGGTGAGCGCGCGCGCGCGCTGCCAATCGCGCTCGCGCAAGTGCTGGTGAAGGTGTCCGGTGATTCCGGAGTTGCGGCGGACCCCGCGGTTTCCGGCCAGGTCGGACTGGCGGGCTCGCTGCTGACCCAGACCGATTACAGCAGCGAGGTGGTGACCGGCGCCAATGGCGCGCAATCGTCCGTCACCACCCTGCTGGCGCAGTTCGATGCCGCCGGCGTCGACACCATCCTGCGTACGGCGGGCAGACCCATCTGGACCAGCCAGCGACCGTCGCTGCTGGCGTGGTTGGTGATCGAAAGCGGCCCTGCACGGCAAGTCGCCAGTGCCAATCAGTCCGCCGCCCTCGGCGCGCTGTTGCGGCAGGCGGAGCAGCGAGGATTCGAGGTCGTCCTGCCGGCCTGGGATTACCAGGACCAGGGACGCGCACCGATCGAAAGCCTCTGGCTCGGCGAGATGCGTGCGCTGCGCGCCGCTTCGTCGCGCTACGGGACACAGGCCGCGGTACTCGCACGGCTGCGCCGGACGGCCGATGGCTGGAACAGCCGCTACACCCTTGTCGACCTGAAACGCTCCGGCGGCAGCGAAGAGTGGCTTGCGATCCACGCGAATGCCTCTGAAGCGTTGGCCGATGCGGTGGATGGCAGCGCGAACCGCCTCGCGGCGCGGTATGCGACGAATCCCGAGGACCTCATCAATGCGAGCTACGCCGCGCGCGTCGCGGGCGTGCGATCGGGCAGCGACTTCGGCAGGATCGTCAATTACCTGAAAGGACTGCACGTCGTGCAGGCGGTCGAGGCCACCGGGGCCGATGCCGACAGCCTGCTGTTGCGGCTTGACCTTGTGGTCACGCCTTCACGGCTAGCGACCATGCTCGAGAGCGATGGCGTTCTCGATGTCGTGCAGATTCCTCCACCTCCCGTCGACCCCGCGCTGCCGGATGGCATCGCTTACCCGGACGACACGGTGACCAGCGCGCCGGATGAGCCGGCCGCGTTGGCTGCGGAGCCGCTGCCGCTCGCCGCGGAGTCGTTGCCGCTGCTGGAACTCGCGCTGCGACGCTGAGCCCGCACGCGTTTTCCGACATGTCGCCTCTGCGCCATATCCCGAACATCATCACCGTGCTGCGCATGCTGGCGGCCGTGCCACTGGCGTGGGCCATCAACTCGGGCGAACACTCGCTCGCGCTGGCCTGGGCCTTCGCGGCAGGCGCGTCGGATGCGCTCGATGGCCTGCTTGCGAAGCGGTTCGGCTGGCAGAGCGAGCTCGGCGGGCGCATCGACCCCATCGCCGACAAATTGCTCCTGTTCGCAGCGACGTTCGCGCTGGTGCTTGCAGGCCACCTGCCTTGCTGGTGGCTGGCGTTGTCCGTGGGCCGCGATGCGCTCATCGTCGGCGGGGCGGTGGCGTACCATAACCTGATCGGATCGCTGCCCACGCAGCCGAGCCGATTGTCAAAGGTCACGACCGCCTTGCAGATAGCCCTGGTGCTGGGTGCGTTGCTGGAAAACCTGGGGGTCTGGTACTGGCCCCCGGCCGCGACGACGTCGCTGCTGTGGCTCGCGGCAGCGGCGACGCTCGCCAGCGGCGTACACTACGTCATCACCTGGAGCAGGCGCGCGAGGCGCGAATGGCCGCATCGAATCGGGCAGTGATGCATCGCGCGCAACGGTGGCAGCTGTTTGCCGCCATCGTCGCGTTGGGGTTCCTGATCTGGTTGCTGGGTCCCGTGCTGACGCCGTTCGCGTTTGCGGCGATGCTCGCGTATGTGGCCGATCCGCTGATCGACCAGCTGATGCGCGCCGGGCTCACGCGCACCTGGGCAGTCGTCGTCGTGTCGCTGTTCCTGCTGCTCATACTTGCGTTGGCCCTGATCCTCCTGGTTCCCGCGCTGCAGCAGCAGATCGTGAAGTTGATCGACAGCGTGCCGCTGTACGTGTCCTGGTACAACGCGACCGCGGTGCCCTGGCTCAGCTCGCACCTGCGCATGCCGGTGGAAACGTTTGATCCGGATCGTCTCGCCTCGCTGCTGCGCGACAATTGGGAGCGGGCCGGTGGCGTGGTGGCGACGGTGCTTGCGTGGTTCTCACGCTCAGGCCTCGCATTGCTCGGGATCGCGATCAACCTGGCATTGATCCCCGTGGTGGCGTTTTACTTCATGCGCGACTGGGACCGCATGATCAACGCCCTGCATGCGCTGGTGCCGCGTGCGATAGAGCCGACGGTAAGCAGACTCGCGCGTGAAGCGGACTCGACGCTCGGCGGGTTCCTGCGCGGACAGCTGCTGGTGATGATCGTGCTCGGGTTCATCTACGGTTTTGGCCTCATGCTCGCGGGCGTGGACTTCAGCCTGCTGATCGGGCTCGCGGCCGGACTGGCCAGCTTCGTTCCCTATCTCGGCGGCATCGTGCTCGTGCTGGGCGGCGGCATCGCCGCGCTGGTGCAGCATGGCGACCTCATCCACCTCGTTTATGTGTTCGGGGTTCTCGCCGTGGGCCAGACACTCGAAAGTTTCTTCCTCACCCCCTGGCTGGTCGGCGACAAGATCGGCATGCATCCCGTGGCGGTGATGTTCGCGGTGCTGGCGGGCGGCCAGTTGTTCGGTTTCGTCGGCGTATTGCTCGCCCTGCCCGTCGCCGCCGTGGCGATGGTGCTGCTCCGGTACGCCTACGGTCGCTACCTGGCCAGCCAGTTCTATGGCGGGGTGGCAGCCACGGGGGTGCCGGCCGCGACCACCGTGCAACTTGTGTCCGCCGATGGACAGCCGCTGCCGACTGACGAAACCGAGCCCGGCGTCGGCGCCTGATGCCTCCGCAGTTGCCTTTGCAGTTGCGGTTTCCGTCGCACCAGCGATTCGAGGATTTCGAGGTCTCAAACAACGGCGCGGCGGTGGCCGCGGCTCGCGCGGTTGCGGACGGCGGCCCGTCCGCCTACCTGACGGGACCCGCGTCGAGCGGCAAGAGCCATCTCCTGATCGCGGCGTGCCAGGCAGCGGCGCGTGCGCAGTACCTGCCGCTCGGCCACCTGGCGGAGCAGGCAGCCAATGCACTGTCAGCGGTGCTTGCGCCCGGACTGGTCGCCATCGACGAAGTGGATGCGCTGGCCGAAGACCCGCTCGCCCAGATCGCGCTGTTCGACCTGTTCAACCGCGTCCGCGATGCTGGCGGCACGATGCTGTTGGCAGCGCGCGTCACGCCGCTTCGACTTCCCCTCGAACTGCCGGACCTGGTTTCGCGCCTCGCCAGCCTGCCGACCTTCGATCTTGCACCGCTCGACGACGACGCGCGCCGGGCGGCGTTGATCCGGCATGCGAATCGCCGCGGCCTGGATCTTGACGATGCGGTGCTCGACTTCCTGTTCCGTCGGCAGGCGCGCGACCTGTCTGCGCTGATGCGCCTGCTCGACCGCATCGATCGCGAGAGCCTCGCGGCGCAGCGCCGCGTTACCGTGCCGTTCCTGCGCCGCATGATCGGGCTGCCGAGCGAACCGACCGAGCCGCGGGCCTGACTATCAGCGATCGCGCGAGCTAATCCCGCTGCGCAGGCGCTGGTCGAGATCCGCCAGTCGCCAGGGGGTGCCGACATCGGTCCAGTGGCCCAGGTGCATTTCCCCGGTGACTCGCCCCGCCGACATCGCCCTGCGCAACAACGGCGCGAGCGGGAATCGTGGTGGGTCGAGACTGGCGCCGGCGACTTCGCCCATGGCGCCGCGCCAATCGTCCAGCAGGGCCATGCGGAACATCCCGATGCCCGAGTAGGTGGAACTTGCGCCGCCAGCCCCGTGCACTAGCCCCGCATCGTCGAGATGGAAGTCGCCGGAAGCGTTCTGGGCGGGCACGGGCACCATCACCAGGTGCGCGAGACCCGGCGGATCCGCCGGCAGTCGCGCGAAGTCGAAGTCGGTCCACACATCGCCGTTGACGAGCAGGAATGGATCCTCGCCGAGCATGAGGCGCGCATGCAGCAGAGCCCCTCCGGTCTCGAGCGGTTCGTCGCCTTCGTGCGAGAAGCGGATGCGCACGCCATGTCGTGAACCGTCACCGACGTGTTCGTGGATCCGGACTGCCAGCCACGACGTGTTGACGACGACGTCCCGCACACCCATCGCCGCGAGCTTCTCCAGGTGCCAGTCGATCAGCGGCTTGCCGGCGACCTCGAGCAGCGGCTTGGGCGTCGTGAGCGTCAATGGCCGCATGCGCTCGCCGCGCCCGGCGGCGAGGATCAACGCCCTCACAAGGCAGGCTCGGTCAGCTCCCGCCCCGCGATCCAGCGCTCGAGCATTTCCGCCAGGGGCACGAGTTCCTCGTACCTGCAGGACACCTCGTGCGTGTACGCCCAGACGCGCGGCAGGTCGGCCAGGTATTGGCGCTTGCCGTCGCGATACCAGAGCCGGCAGAAAATGCCGAGTACCTTGAGGTGCCTCTGCACGCCCGCCCAGTCGAACCATCGCCGGAAAGTACCTGCGTCCGCGTCGGTCAATCCCGCTTCCACCGCCCGCAACCGGTAGTGTTCAACCCAGTCCTGCACCCGCGACTCGGGCCAGGCGATGTAGCAATCGCGCAGCAGCGACACGAGGTCGTAGGCGATGGGACCGCACACCGCATCCTGGAAGTCGATGATGCCGGGCGACTGCGTATCGGTGATCATGAGGTTGCGGCTGTGGAAATCGCGGTGCACGAATACCTGCGGCTGCGACAGCGCCGCGTCGATCAGCGTGTGAAACGCGGATTCCAGCACGTCGTGTCCGCCACACTGGGGAGCGACACCGAGGTGTCGTCCGATGAACCAGTGCGGCATGAGGTCGAGCTCCCGGCGCAACTGATAACGGTCGTACGCAGGCAGGTCCCCGCATGGAATGTCGCGTTGCATGACCAGCAATGCATCGAGTGCCTTGCCGTAGAGTGCCTCCACGCTTTGCTTGTCAAGCGCGGGCAGGTAGGTGCTGCTGCCCAGATCTTCCATCAGCACGAAGCCGAGATCGACGTCGCTCGCGTGTACATGCGGTGCATGCAGCCCGGCGTTGCGCAGGCGTTGCGCTATATCGACCCACGGGGCGATGTTCTCCTTGTGGGGAGGCGCGTCCATCACGATCGGCGTATGCGCGATATTCCGCACGCGCCAGTAACTCCGGAAACTGGCGTCGGCGGACGCAACGACGATATCGGGCTCGATTTCGCCCGTTACCTCCCGCACCCAGTTGCGTCGTTGCAGTGTCCGCAACTCCGCGCTCATTCCGGCACCTCTGTGTTCGCGCTGTCGAATACCCAGCACGGTGTGTGCCATGTGGGCTGGGTGGGGCGAAAGTCTAGGCGACCGCTCCAGCCTTTGCAGATAACAATTGTGTCGAGTCAGGCGTTAGTCCAAAGCGCATCGCGTCACGCCCTGCTATTCCAGCGGTGAACGGCAGGACGCTGGCGACGAGCGGCGGATGGGGGCCGGGGCCGGTCGGCACGTGACGCTCCCGCTGGCCTTGGGCGGCGTTATTCAGTACCATTTCGGTACCGATTGAACGACGGAAGGGGTAACCAAGTCCATGTTGCGAGTTGCCCGACTGACGGATTACGCCTGCGTGCTCATGACCTGCCTCGCAGGTCCGGGTCGCGAGGTGGTCAACGCAGCCGACCTGGCTGCACGCGCCCGCCTGGAATTGCCGACGGTGAGCAAGCTCATGAAACGCATGGCCAAGGCGGGCCTGGTCGAGTCCTTCAGAGGTGCGCATGGCGGCTATCGACTCGCGCGCGCGCCCGGGTCGATCAACCTCGCGGATATCGTCACCGCGATGGAAGGTCCCATCGGCATGACCGAATGCAGTTCGCACGCGGGACGCTGCAGTTTCGAATCGCACTGCGGCGCACGCAGCAACTGGCGCCGGGTGAGCGAGATCGTGGTTGCTGCGCTGCGTGCCGTGTCCCTGGCCGACATGCAGTCGCCGAAGATGCCCGCCGCAGCGCGCGATATCGCTTACGCCCCTCTGCGAACCGTTGGATAGCCCCATGTGCCGGCTCGCCGTCCCTGGCCCCGATCCATCCCGCACGCGTCGCAGCGGAGGTTGCCACTGATGGTTGCACAGGCAGAAGTCCTCGAACGCCAGCTGGCGAGCCGCTACACGGCCGGGTTCATCACGGACATTGAAAGCGAGTCGCTGCCGCCTGGCCTGTCCGAGGACATCGTGCGCGCGCTGTCCGCGATCAAGAACGAACCGGACTGGATGACCGAGTGGCGGCTGGCCGCATATCGCCACTGGCTGACGATGCCGATGCCCGACTGGGCGAAGCTGCGCATCGCGCCGATCGACTTCCAGGCGCTTTCCTACTATTCCGCGCCGAAGGCGAAGTACGCGTCGCTCGACGAGGTCGATCCCAAGCTCCTGGAGACCTACGACAAGCTCGGCGTACCGCTGCACGAGCGCGCGCGTCTCGCTGGCGTCGCCGTGGACGCGGTGTTCGACTCGGTCTCGGTGGGCACGACCTTTCGCAAGGAGCTCGCCGAGAAGGGCGTCATTTTCTGTTCGATGTCCGAGGCGGTCCGCGAACACCCCGGCCTGGTGCAGCAGTACCTCGGCAGCGTGGTGCCGCGAGGCGACAACTTCTTCGCGGCGCTCAACTCCGCGGTGTTCTCGGACGGCAGTTTCGTGTTCGTGCCGCGCGGCGTCCGATGCCCGATGGAACTGTCGACGTACTTCCGGATCAACGCCGGGCACACCGGACAATTCGAAAGGACCCTCATTCTCTGCGAGGACGGCGCATCCGTGTCCTACCTCGAGGGTTGCACCGCGCCGATGCGCGACGAGAACCAGCTGCATGCGGCAGTGGTCGAACTGGTGGCGCTGGACGATGCCGAGATCAAGTACTCCACCGTGCAGAACTGGTATCCCGGTGACGAACAGGGCCGCGGGGGTATCTACAACTTCGTGACCAAGCGCGGGGAATGCCGTGGCGCACGCTCGAAGATCTCATGGACGCAGGTGGAGACGGGATCCGCGATCACGTGGAAATACCCGAGTTGCGTGCTGCTCGGGGACGATTCCACCGGCGAGTTCCATTCGGTGGCGTTGACCCACCACCACCAGCAGGCCGACACCGGCACCAAGATGATCCACGTCGGCAAGCGCACCAAATCCAAGATCGTGAGCAAGGGCATCAGTGCGGGGCGCGGCCAGAATACCTATCGTGGCCTCGTCAAGGTCGAGCGTTCCGCGATCGGGGCCCGCAACCACACGCAGTGCGATTCGCTGCTCATCGGCAAGTCCTGCGGTGCGCACACGTTTCCCTACATCGAGGTGAAGCAGCCCGATGCGACGGTCGAGCACGAGGCGACCACTTCCAAGATTTCCGATGACCAGATGTTCTATTGCCGTTCGCGGGGCATCGCCCAGGAAGACGCGGTGAGCCTCATCGTCGACGGGTTCTGCAAGCAGGTGTTCCGCGAGCTGCCGATGGAGTTCGCGGTCGAGGCGAAGAAGCTCCTCGACGTGTCCCTGGAGGGCGCGGTGGGGTGAGCCGACGCGCTTGCGCGCCACTGGCGCGCGCGTCGGCGAACGCCATGGACAGGAAGTCCATGGCCGGATGCGACTTGACGAGCGCAGGATGCGCGAGTCCAGTCGCCGGGTCGTGCTGCTACTCGTTGAAGGCGAGAAACAGGAAGTCCATGGCCGGATGCGACTGGGGTGGGTCGGGACTTGTCGCGCCACTGGCGCGACCCGACGATCTCACGGCCATGGATGGCCGGGCCGGATCAGCACTGCCGCAAGGATGCTTGCTTGCCCTGTGGCCCAAAGCGCGAGCCGGGTCGGTTTGTCCAAATATTTGAAGTCCGGCGCGCCACTTGCGTCGCTCCCACGAAGCGCTTTCTTGCGACACCCCATGTACGCCGCAAACTCCACCGGATCCCGTTGATGCTGAAAATCGAAAACCTGCACGTTCGCGTTGGCAGCAGGGAAATCCTGAAAGGACTTTCGCTCGAAGTGGCGGCGGGCGAGGTGTGCGCGATCATGGGACCGAACGGTTCCGGCAAGTCGACGCTGGGGCACGTGCTGGCGGGCCGCGATGGCTACGAGGTCACCTGTGGCAGCATCACCTTCGAGGGCAAGGACCTGTTCGAGCTGACTCCCGAGCAGCGCGCGGCGGCCGGCCTGTTCCTCGCATTCCAGTATCCGGTGGAGATTCCCGGCGTCAACAACACCTACTTCCTGCGCGCGGCCCTCAATGCACAACGCAAGGCGCGCGGAGAGGCCGAGCTCGATGCAGTGCAGTTCCTGAAGCTTGTGCGTTCGAAGTTGCAGGTACTGCGCCTCAAGGACGACTTGTTGCATCGAGGGGTCAACGAGGGATTTTCCGGCGGGGAGAAGAAGCGCAACGAGATCTTCCAGCTCGCCGTGCTCGAGCCGCGGCTGGCGATCCTCGACGAGACCGACTCCGGCCTCGACATCGACGCCCTGAAAACCGTCGCCGAAGGGGTCAACGCGCTGCGTTCGGCCGAGCGCGCCTTCATCGTCATCACGCACTACCAGCGCCTGCTCGACTACATCAAGCCTGATTTCGTGCTGGTGCTGGCGGACGGTCGCATCGTCGAGCGCGGCGGGCCCGAACTCGCCGAGCAGCTCGAAGCGCACGGCTATGCATGGATCAAGGATCGAATCGCGCCGGCGCAGGCTGCCGGATGAGCGCGCTGCTCGATTCGCTGGTCGCCGGCCACGTTGCCGACCCGGCGCGTCGCATGCACCTGGACGCGGTGCTGCGCGAGGGTCTACCCGGTCCGCGCTGCGAGGCCTGGAAGTACACATCGTTGCGTGCGCTGGAGCGCCGCGTCTTCAGCCGTTCGACGACTGTGTGCAGCGTCGATCCGAGCCTGCTCGACGGCATTCCCTCGCCTCGGATCGTGTTCGTGAATGGGCTGCTGGACGAATCCCTGTCGACAGCCGGCGACGTTCCTTCCGGTGTCCAGCTTGCCGCGCGAAGATCGGTCGACGAGATCGGTCAGCGCCCTGCAACCGCGAGCAACGTGTTTTTTCGGCTCAATGGAGTCCTGGGCGAAAGCGGGGTGTCGCTGACGGTCGCCGCCGGATTCAACTCA
>JBBRIE010000033.1:0-20337 GCA_038221545.1 Lysobacterales bacterium | reverse complement strand
TGTCCCGGAGCCATCGGTCCCGGCAACGTACCGGCCAATCGCCGGAATGCGTTCAAATCGACACCAACTGAAAATGCCCTGAGAGCCGCCTTCTTGCTGGCTTTCAGCCGGTCGAGGAACTGATCAACCGGACACTACTGGTCCCGACTGAAGTTTCTCCTGCAGCAGCGTGCTACCGGATCACTCCGTGAGGTCGAGTTCCGCGATATCCGCAATCGAGAGGAAGGCACGGCGCAGTTGCGCCAGCAGCGCAAGGCGGTTGGCCCGCAGCGTGGGGTCCTCTGCCATCACCAGCACCTCATCGAAATAGGTGTCCACCGGCTGCTGCAACGGCGCCAGACCTTTAAGCGCACCGAGGTAGTCGTGGGCCGCGACCTGCGTGCCCAGCTGCTCAATGGCGGGACTCAGGGCAGCCCAGAGCGAGGACTCGCTGCCCAATTCCAGCAGCGAAACCTCGACGCAATCGCGCACCGGTTCGGTCGACTTGCGCAGCAGGTTGCCGATGCGTTTGTTCGCGGCTGCCAGGTTCACGGCCTCGGGCATGCGCGCGAACGCGTCCAGTGCACGCAGCCGCCGGTCGAAATCCACCAGCGTCGATGGATTCACTGCCGCGACCGCGTTGAAGCGATCCGTAGCGATGCCCTGCTCCGCGTAGTAGGCGCGCAGCCGCTCGAGTATGAACTCGCGCAATGCGATTGCGGTGGCAGGCACGTCGATCCCGTTGCCGGGAATCTGCTCGAGCGCTTCGCGGAGCAGGCCGTCCAGGTCGAGCGGCAGGCTGCTCTCCACCAGCGTGCGCGCAAGGCCCAGCGCGGTGCGCCGCAGCGAGAAGGGGTCCTTGCTGCCGGACGGCTTCTGCCCGATCGCGAAGAAGCCGGCAAGCGTGTCGACGCGGTCGGCGATCGCGAGCACCTGGCCGAGTCGGGTCAACGCGATCGCGTCGCCACTTGCGCGTGGCGCATAGAAATCCTCCAGCGCCTGCACGACTTCGCCCGGCGCGCCCTGGTCGGCTGCGTAGCGGCCGCCCATCGTGCCCTGCAGCTCGGGAAACTCGCCGACCATGCGTGTGACGAGGTCGCAGCGCGACAGGCTCGCCGCGTACGCGGCGAGCGCACCGTCGACGCCCGCCCGGCCCGCAATCGTGCGCGCGAGTTCCGCGACGCGCAGCGTCTTGTCCCACATGGAACCGAGGCGCTGCTGGAAGGTGACGCGCGCGAGCGCTTCGCGATGAGCCGCGAGCGGCGTCTTGCGATCCTCCTCGAAGAAGAAGCGCGCATCCGCGAAGCGGGGTCGGATCACGCGCTCGTAGCCCCGCCGGATTTCCGCGGGATCGCGACTCTCGATGTTCGCCACGCCGATGAAATGTTCGGTGAGCTTCCCGCTCGCATCGCAGACCGGAAAGAACCTCTGGTTGGCTTCCATCGTGGTGACCAGCGCTTCGGACGGCACGTCGAGGAAGACGCGATCGAAGCTGCAGGCGATCGCGGTTGGCCACTCGGTGAGGTTCGCGACCTCGTCGAGCAGGGCGTCGCTAATCCGGGCGATGCCGCCCGCGCGGCGGGCCGCCAGCCCGACGTCCTTGCGGATGCGTTCGCGCCGTTCCCGCACGTCGACCAGCACGCGCGCATTGCGCAGCAGGTCGACATAGGCCGCCGAGGAAGCGACACGGACCGGCTCGGGGTGGTGGAATCGATGCCCACGCGTGAGCACGCCGGTAGGAATTCCCAGGATCTCGCCAGGTACGTGCTCGTCGCCGTACAGCAGCACCACCCAGTGCACCGGCCGCACGAAGCCGACGTCGCGTGCACCCCAGCGCATCGGCCGCGTGATCGGCAGTGCCGCGATCGCCGCATTGATCGCGCCCGGCAGCAGATCCCGCGTCGGTGCGCCGACACGCCTTGCGCGGTGCACGAACCACTCGCCCTTGTCGGTGCGCAGCCGCTCGAGCATCGAAACCGGCACATTGTTCGATTGCGCAAAGCCGAGGAGGGCGCGGGTTGGATTGCCCTCCGCATCGAGTCCTGCGGAAACGGCCGGGCCGCGCTTCTCGATGTCCTGGTCGTCCTGCGTCGGGGCCACCGCGCCGAACTGCAGGGTCAGGCGTCGCGGCGTCCACAACGCCATCGACTGCTCGATGTCGTTGGCGATGCCGAGCACCGCGAGCTCTGCGCAGAGGTTGGCGCGCAGGGACTCGGCCAGCGCACCCACGGTTCCGGGTGGCAATTCCTCGGTGCCGATTTCGAGCAGCAGCGGTTGCGGCCGGCTCATGCCGAGGCCTCCGCGCGGGCCGCGAGGCCCGGGAAGCCGAGCCTTTCGCGCTGCGCGTAGTAGGACTCTGCGACAGCCTTGGACAAAGCGCGCACGCGCAGGATGAAGCGCTGGCGTTCGGTGACGCCGATCGCGCGCCGCGCGTCGAGCAGGTTGAACGCGTGCGATGCCTGGCAGACCTGGTCGTAAGCGGGCAGGGGCAGGCCCAGCGATACGAGCTTCATCGCCTCCACCTCGCAGGCGTCGAAGCGGCGCAACTGTTCCGCCGTGTCCGCATGCTCGAAGTTGTAAGCGCTCTGCTCCACCTCGTTCTGGTGGAACACGTCCCCGTACGTGACGACGCCCTGCGGGCCACGTGCCCACACCAGGTCGTAGACGCTGTCGACGTTCTGCAGATACATCGCGAGCCGCTCGAGGCCGTAGGTGATCTCACCGGTCACCGGTCGGCATTCGAGCCCGCCTGCCTGCTGGAAATAGGTGAACTGCGTGACTTCCATGCCATTGAGCCAGACTTCCCAGCCAAGTCCCCATGCTCCGAGCGTCGGCGATTCCCAGTTGTCCTCGACGAAACGCAGATCGTGAACCAGCGGATCGATGCCGAGCGATTTCAATGATCCGAGATACAGATCCTGGATGTTGTCCGGACTGGGTTTGAGCACGACCTGGAACTGGTAGTAATGCTGCAGGCGGTTCGGATTTTCGCCGTAGCGACCGTCGGACGGACGCCGCGACGGTTGCACGTAGGCCGCGCGCCATGGCTCCGGTCCGAGGGCCCGCAGGAACGTGGCGGGATGGAACGTGCCCGCGCCGACCTCGCTGTCGAATGGCTGCAGCAGCACGCAACCCTGCTCCGCCCAATAGGCGTTCAGGCGTCGGATCAATTCCTGGAAAGTCGGGCCTTGCATCATGCGCGGTCGTGGAATCGGGAAGGCGCACTTTAGCCGTAAGCACGCTTTTCTTCCCTCTCGAGCGGGGCTCCACCTTGCATTTTCCTCCCTTCGGGGCACAGAACAGCGCTTGCGACCACTGGTCCACGCGGCGATGAAGCGGGCCCAGGACCCTGCGAAAGCAAGCATCAATACTGCGCGGAGTAGCATCGATTCCTCGTCTAGCGGATGCTTCGTAAGCCATGGTCGCCATTTACCCGCCTCCGCCCTCGGAACCCGAGCGCTTCGAGCCCGCATCGCACGACTTCACGCCGAACCGGCGCCTCGATCTCGAGGAAACCCTGCACCGGCTGGGCCACGACGGCTGGCTGCACCCGGAGGATGCGCAACATGTGCGCACGGCTGCGCGCGGCAGCGCGCGTGCCGAGATCCACCCGCTGGTACTGATCGCCAACGCCAAGGTGCCGGACGCCCGCCATCCCGGCACGGTGCTTCAACTCGAGGCCCTGACGGAATGGCTCGCCGGCCACGCGCGGCTCCCGCACCTGCGCATCGATCCGACCCGCATCGATGTCGCGGCGGTCGGCCAGGTTGTGACGCCCGAGTACGCTTCGCGTTACCGGATCCTGCCGATCGCGCTCGACGCGCGCGAGATCTGCATCGCCACCAGCGAGCCTTTCGACACGCGCTGGCTTGCCGACCTGACCAAGCTCCTGCGCCGCAACATCAAGCGCGTGGTTGCCAATCCGCTCGACGTCAACCGTTACCTCATGGAGTTCTACGGGGTCACGCGCTCGGTGGCACGGGCGCGTGACGAGAAGGCGCGACGAGACACCTCGAAGATCCTCAACCTCGAACAGCTCATCGAGATCGGCGCCACCGGCGACCTCACCGCGGACGACCAGCATGTGGTGCGCATCGTCGACTGGCTGCTCTCGTATGCGCACGAGCAGCGCGCCTCGGACATACATCTCGAGCCGCGCCGCGACGTGTCGCGCGTCCGCTTCCGCATCGACGGCGTCCTGCACAAGGTGTTCGAGCTGCCCACGCAGGTCATGGGCGCGGTCGTCGCGCGCATCAAGACGCTGGGGCGCATGGACATCGCCGAGCGCCGTCGCCCGCAGGATGGTCGCCTCAAGATGCGCTCGCCGGGCGGGCGCGAAGTGGAGATGCGGCTCTCGACCATGCCGACTGCGTTCGGCGAAAAGTGCGTGATGCGCCTGTTCGATCCGGACATCGTACTCAAGGACTACGCGCAGCTCGGCTTCTCCGCGAGCGAACAGGCGATGTGGCGCCATCTCGTCGAGCGACCCAATGGCATCGTGCTGGTGACCGGCCCGACCGGTTCGGGCACGACCACGACGCTCTACACGACGCTGCTCAATCTCGCCCAGCCGCAGGTCAACGTCTGCACCATCGAGGATCCGATCGAGATGGTCGCGCCCGAGATCAACCAGATGCAGGTGCAGCCGGCCATCGACCTGACGTTCGCGTCCGGCGTGCGCACGCTGCTGCGCCAGGATCCGGACATCATCATGATCGGCGAGATCCGCGACCTCGACACCGCGCAGATGGCGATCCAGGCCTCCCTGACGGGACACCTGGTGCTGTCGACGCTGCACACCAACGACGCACCCAGCGCGGTGACGCGGCTGATCGATCTCGGCACGCCGCATTACCTCATCTCCTCCACGCTGGCGGGTGTCATCGCGCAGCGGCTGGTGCGGCGGCTGTGCGCGCACTGCGCAAAGCCGGGCCAGGTGGACGTCGAGCGCTGGGCCTATCTGACGCGTGGCTTTGCGCGGGGCATGCCCGAACATGCGCGCGTCGCGGTCGGGTGCGCGGAATGCCGCAATACGGGTTACCTGGGGCGCGTGGCGATCTATGAAATGCTGGCTATCGACGGCGGCCTGCGGGCTTCGATCACAGCGCACGCGGATCTCGTCGCATTCCGCGCCGCAGCCATCGCACATGGCTTCCTGCCGCTGCGCGTCGCCGCCGCCGACAAGGTCGCCGAGGGCATCACCACCCTCGCGGAAGTCCTCACCGTCCTGCCGCCCGACGCCTGACCGCCTGACCGCCCGACCCCCCGGCTTGCGGTGCGATCATCCGCGCATGCAAACCCCGCGAATCCTCATCGTCCAGACCGGCCGCGCGATCGCATCGGTGCGTGCGCGCCTCGGCGATTTCCCGCATTGGTTCCGCGTTGCCATGGGCCTGCCGACGAGTGCGATCGACACCGTCGATGTGCAGGCTGGCGGAAGGCTCCCCCCGCACGGCGCACACCGCGCGGTGCTCGTGACCGGATCGGGCGCGATGGTTTCTGATCGCGAGCCCTGGAGCGAGGCGACTGCTTCGTGGCTGCGGCAGGCGCATGACGCAGGCACGCCGATGTTGGGCGTCTGCTATGGCCACCAGCTCATCGCGCACGCCTTCGGCGGTCGCATCGACTACCATCCCGCCGGCCGCGAGATGGGGACGCACACCATCGAACGAAGCGCCGCGGGGCGTGAAGATGCGCTCTTCGGAAATGCGCCCGCGACTTTCGTCGCGCAGTTGACGCATCGCCAGAGCGTGATCGACGTACCGCAGCAGGCGGTGGTGCTCGCGCGCTCCGCGCACGATTCCTGCCAGGCGTTCCGCATCGGCGCGCGCACCTGGGGCGTGCAGTTCCACCCGGAGTTTTCGGCTGCCGCCATGCGCGCGTACATCGCCGCGCGTGCTGAAGACCTGCGCGGGGAGGGCAAATGTCCGCGCGAACTCGGTTCAGGCGTTCGCGCGGCGCCCCATGCCCGCACGATTCTCCGGCGATTCGCGCGCCTGGCGTTGGATCCGCCCATCGGCCAGGCACCGGGGCTGTGTTACAACGACATCCACGTCCCTGGGGGAGTACGTCCATGAGCAGCGCGCGCAGCGTTCCCGTCGGCAATGGCATGACCTGGCTCGTTCGCGGTTACCGTACGGTCCGCAAGCATCCAGGCACGCTGTCCATCGCGATGTTCCTGCTCGTACTGGCGATCCTCGTGCCGGTCGGCATCCAGCTCGCTGCGCAGTTCCTCCTGGCAGGCACCAGCGCTTCGATGGCGATACAACTCCTTGCCACGCTGGCCATGGTGTTCATCGCTTCGCTCATGATGATCGGACTGTTGCGCCTCATCGACACGCTCGAGCGCACCGGCAGCGGCCAGGCGAGTTCGATCTTCGCCGCGTTCAGCGACACCGACCTCATGGTGCGTGCGGTGACCTTTGCGCTGATCGTGCTGGTGGCCTCGTTGGCCTTCGTTTTTGCGCTGTTGCTGACGCTCGGGCCTGACATGCTGGGCTGGTACAGGAACGTGCTCGTGGAGCCCATGGGCGCTGCTGCGGCCGCGCCGCCCCCGATCACGGGTTCACCCTGGCTCTCTGCCGCGGTCGGACTGGTCGGCGCGCTGGCGCTGTTCGGCATCAATACCTTTGGGTACGCGCAGGTGGCGCTGACGCGCGCCCGCGGCGGCGAGGCATTCATGGACGGGTTGCAGGGTACCGCGCGCAACGTGCTGCCGATCCTGCTCAACATCGTGGTCGTGGTCCTCGCGATCATCGCGATGGTGATCCCGCTGGTGCTGCTGATGACATTGTTCGGTTTCATCGGCGGGCTGGTGCATCCGCTCGCGGGCATGGTGCTGATCATGCCGCTCTATGTCGCCTTCATGATCGCGCTGTACGCGCTCATCTTCGCGACCATGTACCACGCCTGGCGCGACGTGTTCGGCGATGCCGCGACCACTGCCGTCGTTGAGGCCATCCCGTCACCCTCGATGCAGGCCTGACTGCGTTACGCGACCGCACGACGGCGGAAGGCGGTATCGCCTTGCCGCAGGATAAAAAGGCTTCACCCGGAGGCAAGGCGATACCACCTTCTGCCATTCCGACTGCCGAAAGGATGGACGTCTGAGCGAAGCCTCGCGGCTTGGGTGCGATCCTGCACAAGCAGGGCGGCGATTGGACGGGGTGGCGCCCATGCGACAATGCGCGCCTTGCGTTGGAGGGCCGCACCAAGACGGTGGCGCCTGCACCGACGTCGAAACACCAGGGGAGAACACCATGACCGACGCTGCCACCGCGCAGAGCACTTCGAAGCAACCGGTCGCGCCGCAGAAGGCGCCGCCGCTGTCGCCGCCTCCGGGGGGACAACGCATCACCAACGATCGCGGTCGCCTGACCGTTCCGGATCGCCCGGTCATTCCCTTCATCGAGGGCGATGGCACCGGACCCGACATCTGGCGCGCCTCGGTGCGCGTGCTCGATGCGGCGGTCGCCAAGGCATACGGCGACCAGCGCAAGCTCATGTGGATGGAAGTGCTCGCCGGCGAGAAGGCCTTCAACAGCGTCGGCGACTGGTTGCCGGAATCGACCGTCGATGCCTGCCGCGATTACCTGGTGTCGATCAAGGGACCGCTCACCACGCCGGTCGGCGGCGGCATCCGTTCGCTCAACGTCGCGCTGCGCCAGATGCTGGATCTGTACGTATGCCTGCGCCCGGTGCGCTGGTTCAAGGGCGTGCCGACGCCGGTGAACGCGCCCGGCAAGGTCAACATGACGATCTTCCGCGAGAACACCGAGGACATTTACGCGGGCATCGAATTCGCTCCGGGCACGCCCGAGGCCGCGAAGTTCCTGTCGTTTCTGCAGACGGAATTCCCCAAGCAGTTCGACAAGATCCGCTTCGGCACGCAGAAGAAGTCCGACGACTGGCAGCAGATCCTCGAAGGGGTGGGCGGACCGGCGCGCACGGTCGACGTGCAGGACGGCATCGGCATCAAGCCGGTGAGCTACCTCGGCACCGAGCGCATCGTGCATTCCGCGATGGCCTATGCGATCGCGAACAAGTCGAAGTCGCTGACGCTGGTGCACAAGGGCAACATCATGAAGTTCACCGAAGGCGCCTTCCGCGACTTCGGCTACCAGGTCGCGCGCGAGTTCTACGGCGCGGTCGAACTCGATGGCGGCCCGTGGCACGTGATCCCGGAAGGCAAGCCGGGTGCGGGCCTCATCATCAAGGACTCGATCGCGGACGCGTTCCTGCAGCAGATCCTGCTGCGTCCTGCCGAGTACGACGTGGTGGCGACGCTCAACCTCAACGGCGATTACCTGTCCGACGCGCTGGCCGCGCAGGTGGGCGGCATCGGCATCGCGCCCGGCGCCAACATCAATTACCTCACGGGGCACGGCGTATTCGAGGCCACGCACGGCACCGCGCCGAAGTACGCCGACATGGACAAGGTCAATCCGGGTTCGCTGATCCTGTCGGGCGAGATGATGCTGCGTTACCTCGGCTGGACCGAAGCCGCGGACGCCATCATCCGCGCGATGGACACCGCGATCGGCAGCAAGCGCGTGACCTACGACTTCGCGCGGCTCATGCCCGGCGCCACCGAGGTCAAGTGCAGCGAGTTCGCCGACGAGGTCATCAGGGCGCTGTGATTCTGCCTTCTCCCCGCGTGCGGGGAGAAGGTGGTGCGTAGCGCCGGATGAGGGGCGGTAGCGCGTGAAGCGCCCCTCACCCGCCTTGCTCGCGCCATCCCTGGCGCTCGTCCTTCGAGCCAGCTTCGCTGATCGCAGCCGCTGTGCGCCTGCAGTCGGCACCCTCCACCCGCGTGCGGGGAGAAGGAACCGCACGTGTCGCGCGGCGTCAACCGCGCTCTTCTGGGAGCGCCGCAAGGCGCATTCATGGGGAGGAGCGTGCAGTGAGTGGCGTCGCGCGTGAAGAGACGCGACGCGCGACAATTCGCGCCATGACCGCAACCGAGCCCGATTTCCCTTTCGAGGACGATGCCGGCGGCGGGGATTTCGCCGACGCAGGCGCAGCCGCGCGCCGCCCCGAAGTCGCGATCAAGGGGCGCGGCGCGGCACGAGATCTGGCCAACCGTTTCCTCAAGGCGCACACCGAAGCGACCGACGACGGCTGGTTCGTCGACGGCGAGCCAGCGTCACCGCCGCGCACGACGGTGGTCGAGGAACGCGCGCGCTCCATCGTCTCGCGCAATGAATCGCCCGACATCCCGTTCGAGTCCTCGATCAATCCCTATCGCGGTTGCGAGCACGGCTGCGTGTACTGCTACGCGCGGCCTTCGCACGCCTACCTCGACCTTTCGCCTGGCCTCGACTTCGAGACAAAGCTTTACGCCAAGACCAACGCGGTCGAGGTGTTGCGCGCGACGCTGGCGAAGCCCGGCTACAAGGCCAGCCCGGTCAATCTCGGCGCCAACACCGACCCGTACCAGCCGATCGAGCGCCGTTACGCGATCACCCGTGGCATCCTCGAGGTGCTGCTCGAGACCCAACACCCGTGCACCCTCATCACCAAGAACGCGCTGATCGAACGCGACCTCGACCTGCTCGTGCCGCTGGCGCGCGCGAACCTGGTGCAGTGCTTCCTGTCGATCACGACGCTCGACAACCGCCTCGCCGCAAGGATGGAGCCGCGCGCCTCCGCGCCGCATCGCCGGCTCGCGGCGGTACGCGCGTTGCAAGATGCGGGCGTGCCGGTGTCGGTGATGATGGCGCCGATCGTCCCGGCCATCACCGATTGCGAAATCGAGACGCTGCTGGAGGCCGCTCACGCTGCTGGCGCGCACGATTGCAGTTACGTGCTGCTGCGCCTGCCGCACGAGGTCAGGGAATTGTTCCGCGACTGGCTGCAGCTGCACTATCCGGAACGCGCGGCTCACGTGATGAGTCTCGTGAACCAGATGCGCGGCGGTCGCGACAACGACCCGCGCTTCGGCTCGCGCATGCGCGGCGAGGGCGTGTTCGCCGACCTCATCGCGACGCGCTTCCGCAAGGCCCGCGCGAAGCTCGCCTTCCCGGGCGGCCGCGTCGCGCTCGACGCCACGAAGTTCACACCACCCGCGAAGCCGCGCCCGCCGTCCCCTCAGCACGACCTGTTCCTGTAGGCGCCGCGAGGCGCGACCACGAGCCGAAACGAAGCACGATCATCGCGCTGCCCCGCACCGCCCCGCAAGGCGCGAGGTCAGGTGTCGGCGTCGGTCGACCAGCCTTCGCCCGTGCCGCGGGTCACGACAGCGTCGGTTGCCAGCACTTCGCCGGCCGGGATCGCCGGCAACGACGACAGCTCGGCATAGATCGGCGTGAAATCGGGTTCCGTCGCGCGCATCAGCTGCTCGAAGCTGTCGATCACGAAGTACGTCTTCTGGTACGTGTCGATGCGGTAGCGCGTGCGCATGATGCGGCGCAGGTCGAACCCGATGCGGTTCGGCGCAGGCGATTCGAGGCAGTGGATCGACTCGCCCTTCGAACTGACGATACCCGAACCGTAGATGCGCAACCCCGCGGCTTCGCGGATGAGCCCGAACTCGACCGTGTACCAGTAGACGCGGGTCAGGTTGATCAGTGCGGCAGCTCCGAGCGAATGAGCCTTGACCCCGCCCCTTCCGTACGCGGCCATGTAGTCCGCGAACATCGGGTTCATCAGCAGCGGCACGTGCCCGAACAGGTCGTGGAACAGGTCAGGCTCGCTCAGGTAGTCCATCTGCTCGGGCTTGCGGATCCACCACGTCACCGGAAATCGCCGGTTCGCGAGGTGATCGAAGAACACGAGTTCGGGCAGCAGGCCTTCCACGCCGATCACTTCCCAGCCGGTCGCGGGACGCAGCGCACGGTTGAGCTCCTCGAACTTCGGAATGTGCGTGGGCGTCATGCCCATGCGCGCCTGGTTGTCGATGAACTCGCTGCAGGCGCGCCCGAGCAGCACCTCGCGCTGGCGCGCGTACAACGCGGACCAGACGCGGTGGTCGGCGTCGGTGTACGTCGACCACGGCTGCTCGACGATGCCGGTCGCGTAGACCGGCACGTAGCCCTTGTCGGTCAACTGGTGTTCGACGCGTTGCGGCGTCGTGGCCTCGGCCATGGACTTCGATCCTGCGCGGGTTGGGGACATTCTAGACCCCGGCAGCGACTCGCCCGACGCGATCGTTCAGGCCTTCGCCCGGGTGAAGCGCTTAAACTGCCGGACTTCAATCGACGTGCGGAGATTCGCGATGCGCAAGATTCTCGTCCTGCTGATGGCCGCGACGCTGGTGGGCGCCTGCGCGATGGACACCGATCGCCCGGCGGCGGGCAAGGCAGGCGGTGATGCCCTCATGGCGGATCGCGAGATGCAGGGCAAGCCGGAACCGCTGGCACCGCGCGCCGGCAGCAGCCTGGCCTTGATCGAGGTCCTGGCAATGCCGCACCGGAGTGAGGCGAACCGCGCCCGCGATCGCTATCGCCATCCCGTGGAGACGCTCGCTTTCTTCGACGTGCAGCCGCACCAGACCGTCATCGAGGTCACCCCGGGCGGTGGCTGGTACACCGAAGTGCTTGCACCGTACCTCCGCTCGAACGGCTTGCTGATCGCACAGGTTTTCGATCCCGCGACCGCCACGACCCCGGCGTCGACCCAGTACTACACCAGGAGCAACACGGCTTTCCGCGAGAAGCTCGCGGCCACGCCCGGCGTCTACGACCGGGTGCGCGTCATCGAGTCGCCGGTGAAACAACCCGTGCTCGGCGCCCCGGCCTCCGTCGATCGCGTGCTCACCTTCCGCAACGTGCACAACTGGACCGGTGCGGGCACCGACGCGGCCATGTTCAAGGCGTTCTTCGACGTGCTCAAGCCGGGCGGCGTATTCGGCGTGGTCGAGCACCGCGCCGCGCAGGGCACCGATCCTGCGGAGAGCGCGAAAACCGGCTACATCACCGAGAGTCACGTCATCAAGTTGGCGGTCGACGCCGGCTTCGAGCTGGCCGAGCGCAGCGAGATCAACGCCAACTCCAGGGACACGCGCGACTACAAGAACGGCGTCTGGACACTGCCGCCGGGTCTCCGGGTCCCCGAAGGCGAGGACAAGGCCAGGTACGAGGCCATTGGCGAGTCTGACCGCATGACCTTCAAGTTCGTGAAGCCGGCGCGCTGAACGTGGCGACGCCACTGACAGCCGCCGCGCAGGGACCGCCGCACTGAAGCGTTGGCTGCGGCGTGCCGCCCGATCCCGTGCGCACGCGGGGCGCTGCGCATGCTGATCGCGTTCAACAAGCCGCATGGCGTGCTGTGCCAGTTCACTGATCGCGAAGGCCGCCCGACGCTTGGCGACTACATCGACGTGCCGGGGGTCTATCCCGCCGGCAGGCTCGACACCGACAGCGAGGGCCTCCTGCTGCTGACCGACGACGGCGCGCTCGCCCACCGACTGACCGATCCGCGGCACAAGGAGCCGAAGACCTATTGGGTGCAGGTGGAAGGCGCGCCGGGAGAGGAACACTGCGAGGCGCTGCGCCGGGGCGTCGGTCTCAAAGACGGGATGACGCTGCCTGCGGAAGCACGTGTGCTCGCGAGTGCGCCTTCGCTCTGGGCCCGCACGCCGCCGGTGCGCGTCCGCAAGACGGTCCCCGACGCATGGATCGAACTGACGATCCGCGAGGGACGCAACCGCCAGGTGCGTCGAATGACCGCGGCGGTGGGTCTGCCGACGTTGAGGCTGGTGCGCGTGGCGGTCAGTGCGCATCGCCTCGGCGATCTCAAGCCGGGGCAATGGCGCGAAGTCACGCCCTGAAGTGCGACACGCTGCGCAAGCGCGTGGCTAGCGGGGGCGGTAGAGCGCCGGGAACTGTCGCTGCAGCGCCTTCACCTTGGGTGCGTCGTGGAACACGATGTACGGCTCGTTCGGATTGAGCCGCGCATAGTCCTGGTGGTAGTCCTCGGCTTCGTGGAAGCGTTCGAGCTTCGTCACCTGCGTGACGATGGGCTGGTCGAACGTGCGCGCAGCGCCGAGCTGCGCGATGTACGCCTCGGCGACGCGCGCCTGCTCCGGATCGCCGGCGAAGATCGCGGAACGATACTGCGGGCCGCGATCGGGTCCCTGGCGATTGAGCTGAGTCGGGTTGTGCGCGACTGAAAAGAAAACCCTGAGCAGTTCGCCATAGCTGATGACGTCGGGATCGAACACGATCTTCACCGCCTCGGCATGTTGCGTCGCGCCCGAGGAAACCAGCGCGTAGCGAGCGGTCGCAGCGCTGCCACCGGCGTAGCCCGACGAAACGTGCTTGACCCCCTTGACGTGCTCGAACACCGCCTCGACGCCCCAGAAGCAACCGCCCGCAAGCACGGCGACCTGGTCTCCGGCGCCGGCTATCGCTGCGGTGGCCGGCGGATTCGGCAACACGCCGGTGCCCGCGTCGGCCACGCCAGGGCCGCAACCCATGAGCGCTGCGCCCAGGACGAACGACAGCAGCGTCTGCGCGAACAACCTCGATGAAGCGGGCATGCGGACAACTCCAGGCAGGAACAACCGGTTGGGGCGATGAAGGTCGGGCGAAGGTCGGTACTCGGCTCGGATGAGGTTGAGATCGCTTGACAAGCCGCGCCGCGGCGCGCCCCGGCGGCCAATGCAATTGCAGTTGCAAGTGACGTGGAGCGCCATCTGAGAGTTTGCCTGCGCCTGAAAGTTCGCGCGGGCTGAACCGCGGCGCCGAACGTGACGCAGGCCACACGCCGAGCGCATTTCCGTCACCGCGAAGTGAAATCGACAGGCCGACTTCACGGTGACCTGCCGCTTCGTATTCAGCCGATGGCCAGCGCGGTGAACCGTGCGTTTACCGCCCCGTGCCGCGCGCTGAATCGCGGCACGCGAAGCCCGCTCCATACAGTTTTCGTTCGGTGCGAAGCGGCCAACCTGCGCCCGCTGCAACGCCGGGTGGCCGCGCGAGCAGCGCACCCGAACCGCCAAGCCAGGACCGCACGCACCATGACCACCTCGTCCATTGCTTCGTCCGCAGCGCGCCCCGGACAGAAGTCACGCACGAATCGACGGATCGCGTCGACGGTACTGGTCGGCGCGCTCCTGCTGTCCGCCGCGCAGGCGACCGCGGCAGCCACGCTCCTCCAGAACGCGCAGGCGCGCGCGGTACCGACGACCGGTGCGCTGCAGACTTTCGACATCGACCTTGTAGCCTCGTCACTCTCGAGCAACGCGGCGACGCTCGACATCGCGCTGCCGGGTCGTCCCTCGGTGACCGCTACCCGCTCGGGATTTACCGCCGGTGGATCCAGCGCGACGTGGCGCGGCCGCACCGGCGCCGGCCATGACGTGGTGCTGACGATGTCCGGCGGCTCGGTGCGCGGGCGCATCTACGCCGGCGACGCGACCTACGCGATCAATCCCGACGGCTCGGGCGGCCACGCCCTGTCGCGCCTGGATCCGCGGGCCCTGCCGAACGATCGCGCGATCACGCCACAACTTCCGTATGTGGTGGTGCCCGAGACGCAGTCGACGTCGTCGCACACGACCGCCGCGTCCTCGAATGGCGCGGGTGCGCTACCGACCGTCGACGTGATGGTCGCGTTCGGTGCGGAGGCGGCCGACGCAAGGGGCGGGCAGGCGCAGATGGACCTGCTCGCGCAGGCGGCCGTCGACCAGACCAACATGGTGCTCGAGAACAGCCAGGTGAACAGCTTCCACGTGCGCCTGGTCAAGGCAGTGCGCGTTGCTCGCAGCGGCAGCGGCAACCCGGAGACGGACCTCCCGCAGGTTCGGGAGGATCCGGAAATTGCGGTGCTGCGCGCGTCCGCCGGCGCGGACGTGGTGATGTTCGTGGCGGACTACACCTCCGGATTCAACGGCGTCGCTTACAAGAACACCCGGCCGGTGCAGTACGGCCCAGCCTTCGCCGGCTACGCCTTCGGCGTGGTCGACCGTGCAAGTGTCGAGAACTCGCTGGTGTTCGCGCACGAACTCGGGCACATCCTCGGCATGGACCACGACGTCGGCAGCCCGCACGATCCACCGTCGGAAAACTCCTTCCCGTTCGCGTACGGGCATGTGGTCCCGCGCACGGAACCGTACGCGCAGGGCGTGCTCTGCGTCATGGCGTACCAGGGCTCGTGCGGCGGCACCGCGGCCTGCCAACAGGTGCCGTACCTGTCGAACTCCAACGTTGCGCCGGCGGCCACGCCGTTCGAGGGCCGCGCGCTCGGCGTGCTCGACCAGGCGGAGAACTATCGAGTCGCCGAGATCGTCGGACCCATCACCGCCGGCTTCATGACCGCGGACGACATCCTGATCGACAGCTTCGAGGACTGATCAGGCCCCCGCGACACTGCGTCGGTCGTCGTGACGCCGGATCAGGCTTCGCGCACCGCATCCGCTGCGCGCACGAAGGCTGGCTGCAAATCTCCAGGTCCTCGCAGCAACTCCTCGCGCAGCACGTCGCGATCCAGTTCGTTTTCCCAGCGCGCCACCACGATCGTCGCGACGCCGTTGCCGATGAGGTTGGTAAGCGCACGCGCCTCGCTCATGAAGCGGTCGATGCCGAGGATGAGCGCAAGCCCCGCGACCGGCACCGACGGCACCACCGCGAGCGTCGCCGCCAGCGTGATGAAGCCCGCGCCGGTGACGCCCGACGCGCCCTTGGACGTGAGCATCGCGACCGCGAGCAGCGTCAGCTGCTGGGTCAGGGTCAGCTCCACGTTCAGCGCCTGCGCAATGAATATCGCCGCCATCGTGAGATAGATGTTGGTGCCGTCGAGGTTGAATGAATAGCCGCTCGGAATGACCAGGCCCACGACCGATCGCGAACAGCCGAGCCGCTCGAGCTTCTGCATCATGGGCACCAGCGCGGATTCCGACGACGACGTGCCGAGCACCAGCAGCAGCTCGTCGCGCACATAGCGGATGAAACGGAAGATGCTGAAGCCCGTGATGCGCGCGATGGCGCCGAGCACGATCACGACGAACAGCGCGCAGGTCAGGTAGAACGCGCCCATGAGGTTGAGCAGCGGGCCGAGGCTGTCAAGGCCGTACTTGCCGAGCGTGAACGCCATCGCGGCGCCGGCACCGATCGGCGCGAGGCGCATGATCATGCCCATCATGCGGAAGAACACGTGGCTGACCGCATCCATGATCGACAGCAGCGGGCGCGCGCGTTCGCCGAACCCGCTCAGCGCGAAACCGAACAGCACCGCGACCAGCAGCACCTGCAGCAGGTGGCCTTCGCCCGTGAACGCACCCACGAAGGTCTTCGGGATGACGTCGAGCAGGAACGCGGTGGTGCTCTGATCCTTTGCCTGCGTCGCGTAGTTCGCCACCGCCCCGGCGTCGAGCGTGGCGGGATCCACGTTGAAACCGGCGCCGGGCTCGAGCGTGTTGACCACCAGCAATCCGAGCCCGAGCGCGAGCGTCGACACCACTTCGAAATACACGATTGCCTTGACCCCAACGCGTCCGACCTTCTTCACGTCGGCCACGCCCGCGATGCCGAGCACCACCGTGAGGAAGATGATCGGCCCGATCAGCATCTTGATGAGCGCGATGAAACCGTCGCCGAGCGGCTTCAGCGCCACCCCGACTGTCGGAGCGAACACGCCGATCAGTCCGCCGACCACGATGCCGACCAGCACCCACGCGTAAAGGCGGGAGGCGCGTACCGGCGCGATGCCATCGGCGTACGTCATGCGCGCGTTCTAGCACACGGCCCGGCGCGCGCGCCCGCGCGGGAGCTTGTGATCGCGCGTAGCGGTCATCCTGCAGGTCTGGATCGCACCGCGCGGTGCACTACAGGCGACGGGGTCTTCTGCAGGAGGGCCACAAGGCGCGATGTTCGGGCTGGGTGCTGGCTTGTGATCGCGACTTGCGGCGCTCCCCCATGCGCCTTGCACGCCCCTGGGACGCGGCTCGGGAACGTGACCGCTCACCAGGTGGTCACCGGGACCCCGCCTTGCCGCATTTTTACAAGGACACAGGTTTTTGCAGGAGCGCCGCACGGCGCGATAACCCCCGGCCCACCCCCGATCGAGCCCGAGGCAGACATCCGCCGAATATCCGAGCTTGAATCACGACCCACACGCCGCCAAGTCCCGAGGGCCTGCCAACCGGAAACCGCCTTGTGAACCCGTGGGTCGAACTCAACCTCGCGAGGGTCCTGTTCCTGCTCGTCCTCGCCGGCGCCATTTCGGTCCGTCGTCGCTCGCTCGCGCGCACGCAGGCACGAGGCGTGCACGGCGCGCCGATCGTGGCGTCGCCCGGGGCCGCGGCCGTCCGGAGAGGGTTTGCCGGTCGGCAGCAGACGATCCCGCAACCGACCTTTTTCGCTGCAACAACGGAGTTCGCATGAAGGGTTACCTGGACAACATCGAAACGCTGACGCTCGGCAACGACGATTTCCGCCGCGTGCTCTATACCGGCCACCATCTCCAGCTGGTGCTGATGACCCTGCAGCCGGGCGAGGACATCGGAGCGGAAGTGCACGACGACCGCGACCAGTTCTTTCGCGTCGAGGCTGGCAAGGGCACGATCGAGATCGACGGTGTCGCGCAGCCCGTCTCCGACGACGACGCGGTGATAGTGCCCGCGGGCGCACGCCACAACATCACGAACACCGGCGACGCACCGCTGCGCATGTACACCCTGTATGGCCCGCCGGAACACCGTCGCGACGTCGTGCATTCGCGCAAGACCGACGTGGTCGAGGAACATTTCGACGGTCGCACGACGGAATAGACCGCCGGCCCACAGCGCACGTCCCGGCCGCTTGCAGGAGCGCCGCAAGACGCGGTCGGGCCGCGATGGCGCCTCGCAGCGCGCGTGCAGATGAACCGGGGCTCTGCAAGAGCGCCGCAAGGCGCGAGCGGTTTTGCGAAGACGCGCGCCGATCCCCGTGATCTTTGCGTTGATCGCCCTTCATCGCGCGCCGCGCGCTGGATCCCGCGCAACAATGCAACCGCGAAAATCGCCGACAACGCGACACGGGTGCCCGGGTCGCGGATGCGAGGCGGGGCCGAAGGACCGCAGATTCACTTCCCCGCCGGCGACGGCGCGAAGCGCAACACCAGGTAGCCGACGATGCCCGAGAGCAGCGAGCCCGCGATCACCCCGAGGCGCACCGCGTCGACACGCTCGGCGTCGTTGAATGCCAGCGAGCCGATGAAGAGGCTCATGGTGAAACCGATGCCGGTCAGGCAGGCGAGCCCGTAGAGTTGCAGCCAGCCGACGCCGTCGGGTCGGCGCGCGATGCCCACGCGGTCGGCGAGGTACACCGTGGCGAACACGCCCACCTGCTTGCCAAGCAGCAGGCCGAGCGCGATGCCGAGCGGCAAGGGCGAGAGCAGGTCGGCCGGCGCCAGTCCGCCGAACTTCACGCCGGCGTTGGCGAACGCGAACAGCGGCAGCACCAGGAAGGCGATCCAGGGATGCAGCACGTGCTCGAGATCCTTCAGCGGCGAGGCGCCGGTGCGCGACGACAACGGCACCGCAAGCGCCGTCACCACGCCGGCGAGCGTCGCATGCACGCCCGACTTCAGCACGCACACCCACAGGAACAGGCCGATCATCACGTACGCGGCCGGCCGCACCACGCCGGAGCGGTTGAGCGCGATCAGCGCCGACACGCATACCGCCGCCAGCGCCAGCGCGAATCCCGACACCTGCTCGGTGTAGAACAGCGCGATGATGACGATCGCGCCGATGTCGTCAAAAATCGCGATCGCGAGCAGCAGCACCTTGAGCGCGGAGGGCACGCGCGAGCCGAGCAGCGCGAGCACGCCGAGGGCAAAGGCGATGTCAGTGGCGGCGGGAATCGCCCAGCCGCCGAGGTTGGCCGGCTCGCCGCGGTTGATCGCCAGGAACACCGCGGCCGGCCCCGCCATGCCGCCCACTGCCGCTAGCAGCGGCAGCACTACCTGCTCACGCGACGACAACTCGCCCTCGAGCACCTCGCGCTTGACCTCGAGCCCGATGAGGAAAAAGAACACCGCCATCAGGCCGTCGTTGATCCAGAGCAACAAGGGTTTGGCGATCTTGAGGTCGCCGATCCGCACCTCGACCGGCGTGCCCAGCAGCTCTCCGTAGAGGTCCGCCGCCGGCGAATTGACCGCGAGCAGCGCGAGCAGCGCCGCGCCGAACAGCACGAAGCCCGCCGCCGACTCGCGGCGCAGGAACTCGTCGATCGCGCGGCGCGCGGCAGGCAGGACGGTGCTCATCGAGATCTCCCGGTTGGTGCGGGTGGTCGGCTCGGCACGCGTAGCGCGTCGGCCTCAAGAGGTCAGTAGTAGCCCGCCGCTTCGCGGAGAGGAACGGCCAGTCAGATGACATGCTGCCACGAAGACTGGGGCGGGAATGGACATGACCAAGGCGAGCCCCATCCGGAACACGCCCAGGTTTCGATTCAAGTCACGCTTTGAGGGCTGCTGAGAGTGCCACGGGATGACTGCGCTCCGCGACCTGATTGACCGCACTGACGTTGCATGCCACGTGCAACGCTTGCTGATCCTGGATGTTGTCGCGCGGCGAGATTTGATCAGTTCCGGAAAGTTCCGAGCGGCAACGATTGACCAGGGCCTGATGTAACCAAAGAGCCCGAATGAACAGATGTGCGGCCTATGCGACTGATCTATAGTCGGCTCGCAATGCTGATCAATTTTCATCGGGCAGCAACAGGCGTACCTCACGTCTATCCCTTTGCGAAGTACGCCGTCGCTTTTCCGAGAATGTCGCGCTCCATCTTCACCCGCGCCAACTCGGCACGCAGCCGGCTGATCTCCATCTGCTCGGCGCTCGCAGGCTTCAAGTCAACGCCATTGAGCTTGCCCGCCCGATGCGCCTTCACCCAGTTGAACAGCGTCTGATCCACCACTCCTAGCTTCCGGGCAGCCATCGAAACGCTCTGACCGCCGGTGACCAACCGCACCGCTTCCCGCTTGAACTCCAGCGTGTAACGCGACCTCGTCGACTTCGTCATGTAAATTCTCCTTGCGTGGATTAAACCACCCAGCAAGGGATACGTTTCTCAGGGGCAAGGTCACAGGTCGCTCGCCCTGTAAGCGCGCTTGTGCAATGGAATCGCGCCGGTCGTGAACGTACTGCCTTGCACATTGCGCAATGCAAGCGGAAGAAAGCGCTTCAGGTATAGCCGCCATCCGAAGCCCATCGCAATCGGAATGAGCCACGGCTGACCTTCAAGTGCCGTCTGCACGATCTCCAACCTTGTGCCCGTCGGCACTTCGGTCACGTGCCATTCGACTCGCATGGTGGGTGTCTGCTTGGTGGAATCGCTGTACATGTTCTGCCACGACCACACCATGAGGTGCGGCGGCGCGCACTCGATCACCTCGCATTCAACTCTCCCCGCAGGACACAAGAAATTCGGGTCG
>JBBRIE010000032.1:0-20490 GCA_038221545.1 Lysobacterales bacterium | reverse complement strand
GCGCACCGAGCCGGCCAGGAACGCGGCAATGCAACGCGCGTCGTTGGCTTCCTCGTCGGTCGTGAACAGGATCGCCGCGTCGCCGTGCGTAACTGACGCCGCGGCGAGCATCGAGGCCGCCGCGCCCTTGATGTCGCAGGCGCCGAGACCGATCGCGCGCCCATCGGTGACGCGCAGGCGCAGCGGATCGGCGCTCCATGCAGGCGACGAGGGCACGGTGTCCAGATGCACGTTGCAAAGGAGTGCAGGATGGCCGCGCACGGCCAGCATCGAGACCGCGCCGGCGCCGTGGTCGACGACTTCGCACCGGAACCCGGGCAGCTGCGCGCGCAGGTAATCGAAGATTCCGCCCGTTCCGATCGAACGCGGCGGATTGCGCGTGTCGAACGACACGAGCGCTTCCAGATGACGCAGCGCGTCGGCCAACAACTCACTCACGTCCGTTTCCCCAGCAGCATTCGCGCCTCGCGGCACTCCTGCAGGTGGGACGATGAAAGTTGCGCCAGTGAGGCGGCATTGCGGTTCGCCTGCAGGAGCGCCGCAAGGCGCGATGGAGGGTCGTCCCGACCGGCAGGACCCCACGTTGCGACGGCGCCACCCGGCGTGGCTGCGCGTTCACCGGTTGTGGCCGCGATTCACTTCGGCCCAGAGCGTGCTGCTCATGCCGTAAAGCTTGATGAAGCCCTCGGCCTCGGCGACGCCCCAGTCGGCGGACTGCGCGTAGGTGGCGCCCTTCGCAGTCAGGAGGTGCGGCGACTCCACCGCGATCGCATCGACGCGCGCGCCGCGCGTTTCGAGCGTAACCGTGCCGTTGACGCAGGCCTGGCTCGATGCGAGGAAGGCCTCGAGGTCGCGCTTCAGCGGGTCATGGTAGAAACCCTCGTACAACAGTTCTACCCACTGTCGCGCGATCGCCGGCTTGAAACGGTTCTGCTGCTTGGTCAGCACCGCTTCCTCGAGCGCGCGATGCGCGGAAAGCAGCGCCGCCAGGCCAGGCGCCTCGAACACGATGCGACCCTTGAGCCCGATGGTGGTGTCGCCGGTGTAGAGCCCTCGGCCAACGCCGTAGCGCGCGAACTCGCGGTTGAGGCGCGCCAGCAGGTCGGGTCCGGCGATGCGCGATCCGTCGAGCGCCACGGCCTCACCGCGCTCGAAGCCGATGCGCATGCGCAGGGGCTCGGCCGGCCACTCCTCGCGCGGCGCGCACCAGCCACCGGCGCCAGCGCCGGGTGGCTGCCAGCGATCGATCTCGCCGCCCGACATGGTGACGCCGAGCAGGTTCTCGTTGATCGTGTAGGCCTGCTGTTTCGCACGCACCGCGAAGCCGCGCTCCTCGAGGTAGCGCTGCTCGAACGCACGCACCTCGGTGTGTTCGCGCTGGATCTCGCGGATCGGGGCAAGTATCTCGAAATCGCCAAGCGCCTTCACCGAGAGATCGAAGCGCACCTGGTCGTTGCCCATGCCCGTGCACCCGTGTGCGATCCGACGCGTACCGAGCTCGACGCAGCGCGCGAGCGCGGCCTCGACGATCAGGTAGCGATCGGACACGAGCAGCGGATACTGCGACTGGTAGCCCTCGCCCGCCCACACGAACGGCCTGACGAACTGCGACCACAGTGCCGGCCCGCCGTCGACGGTCACGTGCGAGGCGACGCCGAGCTCGCGCGCGCGGTCCTCGATGAAGGCACGTTCGTCCGCGTCGACGCCACCGGTGTCGGCGAACACGGTGTGCACGGCGAAACCCTGCGCTTGCAGATAGGGCACGCAGAAGCTGGTGTCGAGCCCACCCGAAAATGCCAGCACCACGTCGCCCGCGGTCTTCGAGTTCATGCCCTGCCTCCCGCTGCGAGCAGCGTGCTCATCACCGCCTTCTGCACGTGCAGGCGGTTCTCCGCCTCGTCGACCGCGATGCAGGCCGACGAGTCCATCACGCCATCGGTGGCCTTGACGTTGCGACGCAACGGCAGGCAATGACTGAAAAACGCGCCGTCGGTGAGTGCCATCTTGCGTTCGTCGACGATGAAATGCCGATACGCGTCGCGCGGTGGCTGTTCACATTCCCAGCGGCCGAAATACGGCAGCGCGCCCCAGCTCTTCGCATAGACAACATGCGCGCCGCGGTAGGCCTCGTCGATGTCATGGCTGATGCGGAACGAACCGCCGTTCTCTTCGGCGTTGGCGCGCGCGATGTCGAGGTAGCGGACGTCGAGCGCGTACTCCGGCGTCGGGCACAGCAAGGTCACGTCCATGCCCATCCGGGTCGCGATCTGCAGCGCGGAATTCGCGACTGCGGTATTGAGCGGCTTCGGATGGTACGTCCAGGTGAGCACGTATCTGCGCCCGCGCAGTTCGCCGAAGCGATCGCGCAGCGCCATGGCGTGCGCCAGTTCCTGGCAGGGATGCAGGATCGTCTCGAGGTTGATGACCGGCACGGTCGCGTATTTCGCAAACGCCTTGATGACTTGGTCTTCGCGATCGACCGCCCAGTCCTGGAACTTCGGGAAGGCGCGCACGCCGATGAGGTCCACGTAACGCGAGAGCACCCGCGCGACTTCGGCGACGTGTTCCTCGGCATCGCCCTTCATCACCGTCCCCGGCTGGAACTCGATGCCCCATGCATCCTTGCCCGGGGCCAGCACGACCGCGTGCCCGCCGAGCTGGAACGCGCCGACTTCGAACGAAGTGCGCGTACGCATCGACGGGTTGAAGAACAGCAGCGCGATGCTGCGGCCGGCCATCGCCTGCGAACGCGGTGCCTTGCGGAGGCGTGCGGCGAGATCCAGCAATGCGTCGATTTCCGCTCGGGAATAGTCCTGGGTGTCGAGAAAATGTCGAATCACGTGCGTCGTTCCCCGGATGGCACCCCAAAAAGCAGAACGCCCGGCGGTGGCCGGGCGTGCGAACAATTGAAACGGCCCGCGCCCTGCCTAGTGGATGCGGCGACGTGCGCGCGACGTCATCCCGGAGGCCTGGTCGGCACCGAGATCGACCAGCGGGCTGCAAGGCTGTCTTGATTCCATGCGACGCATTGGAACACGCGCGGCTCCGAACCGGCAACCGCCCGCGCGGGCTCAGCGCGCTGGCGTGATCCCGATGCGGACACGCAGACGCGAACCCGGGTCATAGTCAAGGCGAGACATGAAGACGTCGCCGCGATACCGGTACTCGACGTCGTAACCGACCAGCTCGCGGCGTTGCGCAACCTCTTCGACGACGCGGCAGCGGGTCTCGACGTCGCTGTATTCCCGCGGCGGTCCGCCGTTGTTGCGGTCCACGTTGCGGCCTACCGCGCCGCCGATCACGGCGCCCGCGATGGTGGCCGCCCGACGGCCGTCGCCCCTGCCCACGGTGTTACCGAGGGCGCCGCCGACGAGCGCGCCGACCACGGTGCCGCCGGTGGGATCGCCGCCACCCGGCTCGACTCGCGTGACCTGCTCGTCGAAGCATTCCTCGCGCGGACGCGCCTGCCTGACCTGACGGTAGATCGGATCCACGCGCAGGACATCGGCGAAACCGAAACTGACATTCTCGGCCAGCGGGCCGCCGTTCGGCGCATAGCGCTGGGCATGCGCGCCTGTGCAGGCGAGCGCAAGCCCAAGCACCAGGCTGATTTGATTCTTTCGATTCATGATTGGGGTTCCAGTTTCTGCGCCGGCACGGTCAACGAAGACACGCATCAAACCATCCCGTTGCTGAATCCCTGCTGTGCAAATTTCACGTTTCCTGAACATTTGTCAGGCTGGCTACAATCGCGGCCTCCCAAGGAGTCGCAATGCCTCTGCATGTTTACAACAGCCTGACGCGCCGCCTCGAGGCTTTCGTCCCGGCCGACGTCGCCCTGCCGACGCTGTACGTCTGCGGCCCCACCGTCTACAACCACGTCCATATCGGCAACGCCCGGCCGTACGTGGTGTTCGGACTGCTCGCGCGGCTTCTGCGGCGACAGTTTGGCGCGGTGCGCTACGCGAGAAACATCACCGACATCGACGACAGGATCAACCGCGCGGCGATCGACCAGGGTGTCCCGATCGCGACGATCAGCGAGCGCTTCGATGCGATTTTCCAGGCCGACATGGTCGCGCTGGGCGTCGAGGTCCCGGACGTGCAACCGCATGCGACCGCGCACATCCCGGAAATGGTCGCGATGTGCGAGGCGCTCATCGCTCGCGGCAATGCGTATGCGGCGGAGGGGCACGTCCTGTTCTCCGTCGCCTCCTTCCCCGGTTACGGCAAGCTGTCGCGACGCGATCCCGACGACCTGCTGGCAGGCGCGCGTGTCGACGTGGCGCCATACAAGCGCGATCCGGGCGACTTCGTACTCTGGAAGCCCTCGACCGACGACCTCCCCGGCTGGGAGTCGCCCTGGGGTCGCGGGCGTCCCGGATGGCACATCGAGTGTTCGGCGATGGCCGCCAGGCACCTCGGTGCGACGCTCGATATACATGCAGGGGGGGTCGACCTGCAGTTCCCGCACCACGAGAACGAGATCGCCCAGAGTGAATGCGCGCACGACGGCGCACCGCTCGCGCGCTACTGGATGCACAACGGAATGCTGACCTTCGGTGGCGCGAAGATGTCGAAATCGGTGGGCAACATCGAGAAGGTGCACGACCTGCTCCAGCAGCACTCGCCCGAGACGCTGCGACTTGCGCTGCTGTCCGCGCACTACCGACAGCCGCTCGAGTGGTCCGATTCGCTGGTGGAGCAGTCGGTGCGTACGCTCGACCGGCTGTACGGCACGCTGCGCGATTCCTTCCACGAGACCGGGGCCACTGCCCGGACCGTGGCACCGGAAGTGGCGGCCGCGCTCGATGACGACCTCAACACGCCGGCGGCGCTGGCCGCGATCGCCGCGATCGCCGGGAAACTGAGGCGTGCCGACGGCATCCAGCAGCAGACGCAGTTGCGCGCCGAACTCGTCGGCAGCTGCGACCTGCTCGGATTGCTTCGCCACGAGCCGTCGGAGTGGTTCCGCGGTGCGGTCCGCGACGACGACAACGTGCGCATCCACCAGCAGATCAGCGCACGCGACGAGGCGAAGCGCAACAAGGACTACGCGCTCGCCGATGCGATCCGGAACGAGCTGCTCGCCGAAGGCGTCGTGCTCGAGGACACGGCGCAGGGCGTGCGCTGGAAGCGCGCCACGTGAGCGCGGTCGTCGAACCCCTGGAATCCAGCGGCGCCGAGGCTCAGCGAGCCATCGTCGAGGAGTTCGGCATGCTCGGCGACTGGTCGGAGCGCTACCAGTACCTTATCGACCTCGGTCGGCGGTTGCCGCCGTTGCCCGACGATTTGCGGTCCGAGGCCTACAAGGTGGACGGTTGCCAGTCCCAGGTCTGGATCGCACCGCATGGCGATGCCCATCGCCTTGATTTCAATGCCGCAAGCGACTCGAGCATCGTGTCGGGCCTGATCGCGTTATTGCTGCGGGTGTATTCCGGCCGCAGTGCGGCGGAGATCCTCGCGACCGATCCCACTTTCGTCGCCGAACTCGGCCTGTCGCGGCATCTTTCTCCCACCCGCAGCAACGGCCTCCACGCCATGCTCGGGCGCATCAAGCACCACGCGGCGCACGCAAACAGGGACTGAATCGCGCTCGCGATGGCTGGGACGGCAGGCCGCGCGGCCCGCCGTCCCGAATGCGGCCGGGGCGGCGTTTCAGTCGCCCATCTGGCGCTGGCGATGCTCCCAGCGCTCCTGCGCGTCGAGCGTGCGCTCGGCGGTGGGACGAGCTTCGAGGCGCTCCGTGCCAATCTCTTCGCCGGTATCGACGCAGTAGCCGTAATCGCCTTCCTCGATCCGCTTCAGACCCTCGTCGATCTTGCTGATCAACTTGCGGTAACGATCGCGCGTGCGCAGCTCGAGCGAGTTTTCTGTTTCGCGCGTGGCGCGCTCGGCCTCGTCGCCGACGTCGCGGACTTCCTCGCGCAGGTTTTCGATCGTCTGCTTGGATTCCTCGACCAGTTCTTCCCGCCAGTTGACAAGCTTGCGGCGGAAGTACTCCAGCTGCTTCGCGCCCATGTATTCGTCCCTGGGACCCGGCTTGTACCCGGGCGGCAACACCACGCCGCTGAGGTCGATTCGTTCGATCTTGCGCATCGGCGGTTCAGGTGGGAGCAGCTTGCCCTTGATCTTGGACTTGCTGGCGTCCTTGACCACCGCGATCGCCTTGACACCAGTGGTGGCGCGGCGCGCGACGGGCCTGGCAGGCGCGACAACCGGGGACCGTGGTGCCGTGGCGACGGGAGCCGCGACGCGTGCCTGCCTGGCGGGCGCAGCTTTCGCGGCCCTGGCGGGCTTTTGTGCCTGGACCGCCTTGGCAGGCGCCTTGCGGTGGACGACGACCGCCTTGCCGGCAATCTTTCGTGTGGACGTGGCCTGCTTGCCAGCCACCACCGGCTTGCGCGACGTGCGCGTCGTGCTCGTCGCCACCTTCCTCGCCACGGCGACCGGTTTGCGCGCAACGGCGCGGCGGGCGGGCGCCGCCTTCTTCGCGACCGGTCGCGCCGGCTTTGCCGCCTTAGCGGGTTTGCGCGCGGTGGCCGCCTTCACTTTGGAAACGACCTTCTGCATCAGCTTGCCAACCACTCCCTTCGATTTCGCGGCGCGCGCGGCAGGCTTCGCCGGACGAGCGACGGGTTTCGCTTTCTTCAGGACAGGCTTGGCCTTGCGCGCGGGCGCGGGCTTGGCCTTGGCGCGGGCATTGACGGGGGATTTCGACTTCTTCTTGGCCGCGCTCGATTTCTTGGCGGCGGCAACGGGCTTGCGTGTGGCACTGGGGGCCATCGAAAACTTCTCCGGACTATGAGGACAGCATCCTTGCAATACAAAAAAACCCTGAACTGAGTCAGCGGTTTCCTGGAAAGTCCCGGCGACGAGGGCGAAGAGCACGCCGAGGGCAGCCGGAAGGCGCGCTGTTATAGCTCATGCCCCCTACCCCGGCAACCGCGCGGCTTCGCTGCGTGCAAGCATTGGCACCATGTTCGAACGACCCCTGATCCTGCTCCTGCGTGGTTATCGGCGGTGGCTGAGTCCGCTGCTGGGTGCGCGATGCCGGTTTCATCCGACCTGTTCGCAGTACGCGATCGAGGCCGTCGAACTCCACGGCGGCGGCCGCGGCAGCTGGCTCGCGTTACGCAGGCTGGCACGCTGCCATCCCGGCTGCGAGGGCGGCATCGATCCGGTCCCCCCGCCCCGAGTGGCAGGCGACGGCTAGACTCGCGGCTGGCTACCACCGATGCCGGATCATGAGCAACTGGGTCATTCGCAACGCACAACTCGTGAACGAGGGCCGCCGCTGGTCGGCAGACGTGCGCGTGCGCGCAGGCCGCATCGAGCAGATTGGCGGCAGTTTCGGCGTGCGCGGGGGCGAACGGGAGTTCGATGCCGCCGGGCGCCTGTTGCTGCCGGGGCTCATCGACGATCAGGTCCACTTCCGCGAGCCGGGATTCGAGTACAAGGCAACCATCGCGACGGAATCGCGCGCCGCGGTAGCCGGCGGCATCACCAGCTTCATGGAGATGCCGAACACGCGTCCCCCGGCAACCGATTTCGAGTCCCTGCGCGACAAGCGCGCGCGGGCAGCCGCCTCCTCGCTGGGCAATTACGCCTTCTACCTCGGCGCGACCAATGACAACCTCGACGTCATCCGCCGGGCAATCCCGTCGGAAGCCTGTGGCATCAAGGTGTTCATGGGTGCGTCGACCGGCAACATGCTGGTGGACGATCCCGCGACGCTCGATGCGATCTTTCGCGAGGCACCGCTGCTGCTCATCACGCACTGCGAAGACACGCCCACGATCGAGCGCAACCAGGCGGAGGCGGTCGCGCGGGGACGGCGATTGAGCGCGGAGGACCATCCGGACATCCGCTCGCGCGAGGCCTGCATCAAGTCGACGCTGCTGGCACGCGAACTCGCGCTGCGCCACGACGCGCGCCTGCACGTGCTGCACATGTCGACCGCGGAAGAAGCCGCGCTGTTCGCGCCCGGCCCGATCGAAGGCAAGCGCATCACGGCCGAAACCTGCGTGCACTACCTGCACTTCGATGCCGACGATTACCCGCGGCTCGGCAATCGCATCAAATGCAATCCGTCTATCAAGCTGGCCAGCGACCGACTCGCCCTGATCGCCGCACTGTCCGAGGGCCGGATCGACATCCTCGCGACGGATCACGCACCCCACACGGCCGCGGAGAAGTCCCTCCCCTACATCGAAGCGCCGTCAGGCCTGCCGCTTGTGCAACATGCGCTGCAGGTGGCGCTGCAGCACCTGCCGGTGGAACTGGTGGTCGAACGCTTCTGCCACGCACCGGCGCGCCTGTTCGGGATTCGCGGGCGCGGTTTCCTGCACGAGGGCGCGCATGCGGACCTGACGTTGATCGATCCCACGCAGCAGGAGGCGGTGCGCGAAAAGGAATTATTGTCGAAGTGCGCGTGGTCGCCATTCGAGGGCGAAACCATGCCGGTGCGCGTCGCCGCGACCTGGGTGAACGGCCACCTGGCATGGGACGGCGAGCGCCTCGACGATTCGCAGCTCGGCATGGCGCTCGAGACGATGCGGGGCCGCGATTGAGACTGTTCCGGTCGCACTATTTCACGTCCGCGCTCCCGGGCAGAAGTCACGCCACCGGAGACTGCGTTCGCGAGGTTCCAATTGCGACGGGCGTCGCCAGGGCAAGAGCCCTCCTGGCGGTCGTGCTGCTGGCGGCAACCGCTGGGCAGGCAAGCGACGACCTGCCGCGCAGCGTGGCGCAGGGCGGCGTGGCGTTCGGGCGCGTGCCGCCCGGTGTCGCCATCGAAATCGACGGGCGTGACGTGCGCGTTTCGCAGCGCGGCGAATACCTGTTCGCCGCTGCGCGCGACGCCACCGCCCCCCTCGCGGTCACGATGATCGACGGTGCGGGCGCGCGGCGCGTCCACCAGGTACGCGTTGAGCCGCGGACGTTTGCCGTCGAACGCGTCAACGGCGTGCCGCCCGCCACCGTCGATCCGCCCCCCGCCATCGCCGCCCGCATCGCGCGCGAGCAGGCGTCGGTCGCCGCGGCACGCTCGCGCGACGACGACCGGCAGGACTGGCGCGAAGGATTCCGGTTGCCGGTGGAGGCGCGTGTCAGCGGCGTGTTCGGCAGCCAGCGTATCTACAACGGCAAGCCTGGCTCCGCGCATTCGGGCTTCGACCTCGCGGCGCCGCAGGGCACCGGCGTGCGTGCGCCGGCCGCGGGCGTCATCACTTTCGCAGCCACGGATCTTTACCTCACCGGCGGCACGCTCGTGATCGACCACGGGCACGGGCTCAGCTCCACGTTCCTGCACTTGAGCCGCATCGATGCCAAGGTCGGGGTACGCGTCGCGCTGGGAGACGTGGTCGGCGCGGTCGGCGCGACCGGTCGCGCAACCGGCCCGCATTTGCATTGGGGCATGAACCTTTTCGAGACGCGCGTCGACCCGCAGTTGCTCTTGCAGGTACGCAAGCAGCCGTAGCCGGGGAGCAGGCGACGACAGGCAAGATTGGAATCCCGCCATTACGCCGAGCCTTTCCGGTTCCGACTGCCACCGCCCTCCTCAGTCGGCGATCGCCAGGGTGCGGTAGTCGCCCGAGCGGCTGGCCCGCGCGACCGCGTCGTGGGCGTGCAGGCTTTCGAAGTGCGCCACGCGGATATCGAAGTCGAACCACTCCGGGGCGTGCGCGAAGGCGGCATGCAGCCGGCGCGCCGCGTCCTCGCAGAACATGAGGTTCTCCGCATTGCGCACCGCGAACTCCTGTTCGTCGACGCGCTTGACGGCGGTCTGCAGCGGCGTGCCGAGCGCCGCCTCGCAACGATCCACGATGGCAACCCAGTCGGGCCACTCGGTGCCATCAGCCAGGCGGATGCGGACCCGTGCCTCGCTGCGTTGCGCGTGCGCGGTCGCGACCGCGCCAGCGGGGCTCGCCAGCCACGCCGCGACGTCACTGACGAGGGCCCTGCCCGGCCCGAACCGCCCTGAGAATGCATCGGCCTGCGCGCGGCGGGCAAGCGCGGCGGAGCCGGGACAGGTACTCGAGTACCCCACACGCCACTCCGCCTCGAACTCGCAGACCGAGTGGGATCTGCGCGCACGCAGCACCAGCGGATACCGCTGCCACCCGGCGAGCTCGCTGACCAGCGCCCGGCGCTGCAGCAGGAGGTCGCCGCGGATGTCGACCTGCGCGCGGGTCGCCAACGTCGACTGCGATTCCAGCATCGAGTCCAGCACGCCGCGCAGGACGCCGGTTGACGCTAGCCGATTCGCAAGCTGCGACTGCAGCACCGAGTACATCCTGGACATGTGGATGCCGCGTGCGCGCGTGTCGGCGAGATCCACCCACGCGTCGATCGATGCGGATGCGGGCGCCACCAGTCCCGGCGAAAACATCAGCGGCATCGCGATGCCGTGCATCCCGACCCAATCGAGCGCCACGCCTTCGGACTCGCCGATCTCGCCTGCCGAGTCCGGCAATGCGGCGACCCCTGGGCGCACTCCATCGCCGGCGGATCTCCAATCCATGCGTTCGCCTTCGGTCATCGACCGCGTACTCCTCTCGATTTCACGTTCCACGTCGCACTTCCGCAACCGGAACAGACGCGCCGCGCCGGCGCGCAGCACGCACCGCGGACCAGACCGCCAGGACTTCGCGCCAGCCGGCAAGCCTGCCCGAATCGCCCTGCCGCGCCAGCCGCACGAGTACCTGGGCGCGAAGCGCCGCGGTCCACGGGTCGTTCGCCGGGGCGGCGCGCATCGCACTGGCGTGCATGGCGGCGAGCGGCACGATCTGCGGGGCGTCCGCCGCCGCGAAGACGCCATGGCGTTCGAGCACGTCGATCCACGCAGCATGGGCACGCGTGGCGCAGGCGTCGGGATCAACGCCGTTCGAGCCGAACCAGAGAATCGCCTCGATCTCGGCGAGCGCCGGCGGCACACCGGAAGCGTCGTGCCCGGCGGGCATCGACGGCAAGCCTGCGAATGTCCGCGACAGGCTTGCGAAGTCAGGTCGGTCCGATGCTTCCACCAGGAAACGCGTCAAGGGATGACGCGCCCCGCCCCGCGCCGAGAGCGCCAGTTCCTCCAGCCACCAGGCCGATTTCGCGTCGCGAACCGCTGCGTCGCTGCCGAGCCACGCGCTTTCCCGCAGCGCGTGTGCCAAGGCAAGGCGCGCAGCCGTTGCGGGCTCGCGTGCCTCGGGCACGAACAGCCGCAGCGATGCCGCGCGATCGCGGGCGGCCCAGTCGGCGAGCGCCGCCCCCACGATGGATGCATCACGGCTCACCACAGCAGGCCGGCGAGTTCGATGGGCTGCAGCAGACGCCAGTCGGCGCCCCAACCGGCAGGATCCTCGCCGTCAAGATAGCCCCACTCCGCAGTCGCGGTGCGGGTGCCAGCGACCCGGCCGGATTCGATGTCGCGCCGGTCGTCGCCGACGAACAAGGCTTCGCTCGGTGCGACGCCGACCAGCGAGCATGCGTGCAACACGGGGGCGGGATGCGGCTTGCGCTGCGGCAGCGTGTCGCCGCTCACCACCGCCGCGAACATGCCGTCCAGTCCGAGTGAGGCCAGCAGCGGAGCGGTCAACCACGCGGGCTTGTTGGTCACGATTCCGCTAAGTCCACCTTCGGCGTGCCAACGCGCGAGGAGCAGGTCGAAACCGTCGAACATCCGGGACTCGGCCCCGATATGCGCGCGGTATCGCGCGAGCAACGCGTCCAGGTGCGATATGGCCTGGGACGCGTCGAACTCCGGAAACCCTGCGCACAGGATCGCGCGTCCGCCCTTTGAAACGCTCGCGCGCACGGGACCGGCGGGAACGGGCGCCATGCCCAGGCTGGCCCGCACATGCTGCAAGGCGTTGATGAGGTCGGGCGCGCTGTCGACGAGGGTCCCGTCGAGATCGAACAGGAGCAGGCGCGGTCGCCAACGCGTCACGCTGCCGGCCTCATCGCGCCTGCCGCTCCGACTCGGATGCCATCACGATCGGCGCGCGCACGCCAGGTAGTTGATGGCGGTGGAATCGGCGAGCCATGCGCGCCGCGTCAGCGGCTCGTAGCCCAGGCCGCTGACGTCCTCGAGCGCGAGGCCGGCGCGCCGTGACCATGCCGCGAATTCCGCGGGGCGGATGAAGCGGGCGTACTGATGGGTACCGCGAGGCAGCAGCCCGAGCACATATTCGGCAGCGACGATCGCGCCAGCGAAGGCGAGTGGCGTGCGATTGAGCGTCGACACCAACAGCGGCGCGCCGGGTTTCAGCAGCGTCGCGCAGGCGAAAACGATCGCCTCCGGATCGGGCACGTGCTCCAGCATCTCCATGCAGCACACCGCGTCGAAGGAGCCGGGCTCCGCGCGCGCGAGGTCCGCGACGTCCTGCAGCCGGTAGTCGACGGCAAGCTTCGATTCGAGCAGGTGCAGCCGGCCGACTTCGACGAGATCGGCAGCGAGGTCGATGGCGACCACTTCCGCGCCCGCGCGCGCCAGCGCTTCGCTGAGCAGGCCGCCGCCGCAGCCGAGGTCGAGCACGCGCGCGCCCTTCAGGCGTACGCGGTGCGATACATACTCGAGGCGCACCGGATTGAGATCGTGCAACGGGCGCGAGGGTCCGTTCGGGTCCCACCAGCTCGCGGCCAGCGCGCTGAAGCGTTCGATTTCCGCTGCATCGAAGTTGCCGGTGGCGAGGTTCATGCGTCGACCCGGATACGCGCCTGCCACTCGCAGGCGACCGCGCGCAGTCGCGCGACGTCGACGTCGACGAGGATGCCGTCGCGCAGGCGCGGCCGGCCATCGATCCAGACATCGCTGAACTGGCGCCGGTTGCCGGCGTACACGATCTGCGACAGCGGGTGGTACACGGGCAGGGTGTCCAGCTCGTCGAGGCGGAAGGCAGCAAGGTCCGCGCGCTTGCCTGCCTCGATGGAACCGATGCGATCCTCCCACCCGATCGCGCGCGCACCGCCGAGCGTCGCCGCCCGCAGCACGCTGGCGGCATCCCCCGCCGCCGCGTCCCCGGCCACCGCCTTGGCCAGCAATGCCGCCGTGCGCATCTCGCCGATCATGTCGAGGTCGTTGTTGCTCGCGCAACCGTCGGTACCGAGCGCCACGTTGACGCCCGCGTCCATGAGCTTCGCCAGCGGGCAGAAACCGGAGGCGAGCTTGAGGTTCGACTCGGGGCAATGCACGACGTGCACGCCGGCCTCGGCACAGCGGGCGATCTCCGCATCCTCGAGCTGGGTCATGTGCACCGCGATCATGCGCGGGTCCAGCAGGCCGAGCCGGTCGAGTCGGGCGAGCGGACGCACGCCATGGTCGCGCAGCGAATCCGCCACTTCCTGCGCGGTCTCGTGGACGTGGCAATGGACCCTGAGGTCGCGCCCGGCCGCGAACTCGCGAATACGCGCGAAGCTCACGTCTCCCACCGTGTACGGCGCATGCGGGGCGAGACACGTCCCGATCAGTGTCGCGTCGCGGTTCGAATCGAAGGTCGCCGTCGCCTTGTCGAAATACTCGTCCGCGTTCGCGGCCCAGGCAGTCGGGAAATCGATGATGGGCAGGCCCACCATCGCGCGGAAGCCAGCCCTGGAATAGGTTTCGGCCGCGATGTCCGGGAAGAAATAGTTCTCGTTGCAGCAGGTCGTTCCGCCGCGCAGCATCTCGGCGATGGCGAGATCGATGCCGTCGCGCACGAACTCTGGGCCGATGAACCTGGCCTCGGCCGGCCAGATGTGTTCGCGCAGCCAGGTCATCAGCGGCAGGTCGTCCGCGAGCCCGCGCATCAGCGTCATCGGGTTGTGCGTATGCGCGTTCACCAGCCCGGGCAGGAGCGCGTGGCCGGGCAGGTTCACGTTCTCGCGGGGACGCCAGCGCGATGCGGCGTCGCGACTGGACAGCACATCCACGATGCGGCCGGCCTGGATCGCGACCGAATGATGCTCGAGCACGACACCATGCGGTTCGACCGGTATCACCCACCGCGCGTTGAGCAGCAGGTCGCATTCGCGCGGTGCATGCTCCATCGCTGTCATCGGCTCGACGGACGCTCGCCGTTACTTGACGCGCGAGACGTAGCTGCCTTCGCGGGTGTCGACCCGGACCTTTTCACCGTTCTCGACAAACAGCGGCACGCGCACCGTCGCGCCCGTTTCCAGCTTCGCCGGCTTGCCACCACCGGACGAAGTGTCGCCGCGCAGGCCGGGATCGGTCTCGACGATCGTCAATTCGACGAAATTGGGGGCCGCCACGGACAGCGGCGCGCCATTCCACAACGTGACCACGCAGGATTCCTCGCCTTTCAGCCAGTTCGCCGCGTCGCCCATGGCGACCTTGTCAGCCTGGTGCTGCTCGAAGGATTCGGTCTGCATGAAGTGATAGAACTCACCGTCGAAGTACAGGTACTGCATGTCGGTGTCCATCACGTCGGCGCCCTCGAACGATTCGCTCGCCTTGAGGGTCTTCTCGATGACGCGCCCGTTGCGCAGGTTGCGGATGCGGATGCGGGTGAAGGCCTGGCCCTTGCCCGGCTTGATGAAATCGGCGTCGATGATCGTGTACGGATCGCCGTCGACCATGATTTTCAAACCGTTCTTGACGTCGTTCAAGCCGTAGGTGGCCATGCGGTGCTCCGGAAAATGGCGACGGCCGCGCGGGGCGGCCGGTCAGGATGAGGAATAATCGCGTCAGGGCGGCGCGCGGCGCCGGCAGCTCGACGTACCAGCCAGGCAAACGATGATACCCGCAACTCTACGCGTGACGCACCCGCCCGACTGGCGGCAGCAATGGCGCGAGGCCATCACCGATCCAGCCGAGCTGCTGGCGGAGCTGGGTCTCGACGCATGCCGATTGGGCGTTGCGAGCGAGGACCCGCCGCATGGATTTGCCCTGCGGGTACCCCGTGCCTTCGTCGCGCGCATGGGCCGCGGCGCTGCCGACGACCCGCTATTGCGGCAGGTCCTGCCGCTCGACGATGAATGCCGGACCATGGCCGGATACGGCCTTGATCCGGTGGGTGACCTGGCCGCGCGTGCCGCCCCGGGCGACGGCCTGCTGCACAAGTACGAGGGACGCGCGCTGCTGGTCGCGACCGGCAGTTGCGCGGTGCACTGCCGATATTGCTTCCGCAGGCACTTCCCGTACGCATCCGGGACCGCCGCACGCGATCAATGGTCGTCGTCCATCGAGTGGCTGCACCGGCACCCCGGAGTCGATGAGGTGATCCTGTCGGGCGGCGACCCGCTGTCGCTGTCGACGCAGAAGCTCGCGGAGCTGACCCGCGCCCTCGCCGGCATGCCCCAGGTGAAGACCCTGCGCATCCACACCCGTTTGCCGGTCGTGCTTCCCGCCCGCGTGGATGCGGAACTCGTGGCATGGCTCCAGGGGCTGCGATGTTCGAAGGTCGTGGTCATCCACGCCAATCATGCACAGGAGTTCGACGACGAAGTCGACGCGGCGATGCTGCGCATGCGCGATGCGGGCTGCATGCTGTTGAACCAGTCGGTGCTGTTGCGCGGCGTGAACGATTCGATCGAAGCGCTCGCGGCTCTGAGCCGGCGGCTGCTGCGTAGCGGCGTGATCCCGTACTATCTGCACGCCCTGGATCCGGTCGCCGGCGCAGCCCACTTCGCCGTCGACGACGCCCTGGCCACGCGCCTGGTGGACGGATTGCGGGAGGTACTGCCAGGCTACCTGGTGCCACGGCTGGTCCGTGAGATCGAAGGCGCGGCGAGCAAGACCCCGCTCTCCTGAAGCAACGTGAACCGGCGCGCATTCCGCGCGCAGGGGATGGCGGTTCGCCGGTACATTACGCTACAAACAACGCAGAACTTCCGGAAGTCCGCATGGCCAAGTCCGACACATTCGTTCGCCTGTTGCTCGTCGAGCCGACCCTCGACGACGCGGAGCGCCGTGTCAGCGACCTGCGCAACAGCGGCGTGGCAGTGCGACCGGTGCGCGCGGAAAGCCTCAAGCAACTTGCGACGCTGTTGAAGGAACAATCCTTCGACGTGGCCTTCGTCAATCCGCTGGTGACTTCGATGCCCGTCGCGGACGTTGTCGCCACGATCTCGACTGCCGGCAAGGCCATCCCGGTACTCGCGGTGCACGATCAACTCGATCCGGAGGCGTATTTCGCGCAGCTCGCCGCCGGCGCGGTCGGCATCGCGGTCACCTCGCGGATGGGCGACACCGCGCGGGCGCTGTTGCGTGCGCGCGACGATGTCGAGGCGCGCCGCAAGCTGCGGGCCGCCGAGATCAGCCTGCGCGAAAGCGAGAAGCGCTGCGACGCGCTGCTCGAGTCCTCCCGCGATCCGATCGCCTACGTGCACGAGGGCATGCACCTGCGCGCGAACGACGCGTACCTCGAGATCTTCGGGTTCGATTCCTTCGACGACGTCGAAGGGATGTCGCTGCTCGACCTGATCGCGGCGGATCACACGGATGCGTTCAAGACCCTGCTCAAGGCACTGGGCCGCGGCGAGGCGCCACCGGAACAGTTCCAGACGCGCGCGATCCGCAGCGATGGTGCCGAGTTCGACGCCGTCATGGAGTTCCAGCCGGCGACCTACGAGAACGAGCGCTGCCAGCAGATCGTGATCCGCCTCCCCGGCACGGGCGATTCCGCGGAACTCGAGAAGCTCCGCTCGCACGATCTGGTGACCGACCTGCTCAATCGCCAGGCGATGCTTTCCCGACTGGAGACGCTGACGAACTCCGTGTCGCAGGACGGCAATAGCGCCGCCTGGTGGCTGATCGAGGCGGACCACTTCCGCACGCTGCTCGACCGCGTGGGGCTCGGCAATGCCGATCTCCTGCTGGGCGACATGGCCGCGCTCGTCAAGGGCCGCCTGTTCGAAGGCGAGTATGCCGCCCGCATCGGCGAATACACTTTCGCCGTGTTGTCGCCGACTGCCGACGGTCCCAGGATCCGCGAGCGCGCCGAAGCAATGCGCAATGCGTTCGAGGAACATCTTTTCGATGTCGCCGGCAAGTCGATCGGGCTGCGCGTGAGCATGGCGATCGTGCTCATCGGGGAGCTCAACGCCAGCGTGCCGCTGGTGCTGGAGGAGGCCAACCGCTGCCTCAAGAACGGACAGTCCGAAGGCGGCAACCGCGTCGTCCTGCACGATCCGGGGGCGCGCGACCGTGCCGAGGTGGAAGCCGAGAACCGCCGCACAAGCATTGTCCGCGAAGCGCTCGAGAAGCGGCAACTGGTCCTGCTGTACCAGTCGATCGTGAGCCTCCAGGGCGAGGAAGGCGAGGTTTTCGATGTCTCGGTGCGGCTCTCCACCGAAACCGGCGAACTCGGAGCGGGCGACTTCATGCCGATGGCCGAAGTGCTGCGACTGAGTGCGGGCATCGATCGCTGGGTGATCGATCACGCCATCAAGTCCCTCGCGGAACGCCAGGCGAACGGGCCGGTCATGATGTTCCTGCGGGTATCGCCGCAGGGCATCGAGGACGCGAGCCTGATCCAGTTCATCGCGCAATGCCTGAAGACGCATCGCGTCAGCGGCGACCGGCTGATCTTCCAGATGGCCGAGAGCCACGTGGTGACGCACCTCAAGACGGTGCGCCAGTTCATCAAGGGACTCGACCAGCTGCATGCGCGCTTCGCGCTGGCGCGCTTCGGTTCCGGCCTTGATTCCTTCCAGACGCTGCGGAACATCGACGCGCATTTCGTGAAGATCGATGGCGCGCTGATGCAGGGATTCAGCACCAATAACGAGAACCAGCAGCGGGTCCGGGAAATCTGCGAACAGGCGCACCGCCTCGGCAAGCAGACGGTCGCCGAATGGGTCGAGGACACGGCGTCGATGGCGCTGCTGTTCGGATTCGATGTCAGCTTCGTGCAGGGCAATTTCCTGCAGGAGCCGGAAAAGGTGATGTCCTACGACGTGAAGTAGCACCGGAACCGCGCCGAGTTCCTGCATCGGGCGCGCATGGGCCACGAGGCCCTGAACTCGCCTGGCGCGATTGGCGAAACTTCGCGCGGGACGCGGCAACCCACCCGGACAGGGCAGCTCCTACCCGAGCCGGTCAAGCACCGAGGCGAGTTCCGCAGGCAGCGGCGCGTTGAAAGCGTAGCTCCCGCCCTCGCCCAGGTCGAACGCCATCTCCGCGGCATGCAGGAACATGCGGCGGAGCCCGCCGGTGTCGCGCAGTGTGCGGTTGATGAAGTCGTCGCCGTACTTCTCGTCGCCCGCCACGGCGGAGCCGATATGCGCCGCGTGGACCCGGATCTGGTGCGTCCGGCCGGTTTCGATCAGCACTTCCGCGTAGCTGGCCGAAGCGAATCGCTGGATCTCGCGGAACCGGCTGCGCGCCGGCTTGCCGTCGTCGGCGACGGCCACGAGCCGCTCGCCACCCCGCAGCAACGACTTCCGCAGCGGTGCGTCCACCCGCACGTCCTGTTGCAACATTGCCGGCGCCAGGAGTGCGAGGTAACGCTTGCGTACCCGCCCTTCGCGCAGCGCGGCCTGCGCAGCCAGCAGGGCGCTGCGCTTGCGCGCGAACAGCAGGATGCCGCTGGTGTCCCGGTCGAGCCGGTGAACGAGTTCGAGCGTGGCGCCGGGCCGCAACTGCCGCAGCTGTTCGATCGCGCCGAGCGAAATGCCGCTACCGCCATGCGCCGCGAGCCCGGCCGGCTTGTCGATCGCGATGTAGCGCGCATCCTCGAACACGATCGCATCGGCGAGGTTGCGCAGGGTGCGGGCGCTGGCCTGTGGCAGCTCCCCGGTTTGGGCCTGCCGCAGGGGTGGGATGCGCAACCGGTCGCCCTCTGCGAGGCGCGCTTCGGCCTTCGCGCGCTTGCCGTTCACACGCACCTGGCCGGTACGCAGCAGTCGGTAGACGTGAGATTTCGGCACGCCCTTGAGCTCGCGGAACAGGAAATTATCGAGCCTCTGGCCGACGTGGGCCTCGCCGACCTCGACGAAGCGGACCGGGCTCGAATCGCCCGCAACGGAGGGGGGTTGGTCGGTCACGTTGCCGGGAGAGCCTTGCGATTGCTATGATGGACGCGGGCAGGCAGGCCAAAACCGGCGGTTCTTCAACTATTTGCGAGCCGTCGCCGGCCGCCTGACCACCCCGTTCGAACGTCCCGCGACGCGAGCTTTGAAGAAGGCGAGCGCGCAGGCTGCATGCTAACAGGATGCGTCGCTGCATCCGGCCGACCGCAGGGTCGCCGGATGCGCTGCGATCGCGATGGCGCGTTTACGCGCCTTGCGAATGCGGCTGCGGCGGCTGCCTCTGGCATGCCGGACCGGGTCTGGTACCTCGCGAGGACGCTTGAGTTCCGGCGAGGTTTTTCGGTGGACGCGAGTTCGCCGGTCGGCCGGGTTCGACCCGGCAGTAGTGCAGCGCTCCCGCCTTGGGCGAGATGCGCCGGTGCGCGCCAGCAAGCGCGCGCGACAGCCGCACCAACACGGCTGCGCGCAGCGATTGTGATCGTGCGCACGGGCTGCCTCCCGGTTCGCGGTGGAGCGCCAGGGATAACCACCATGAAGCGTATGTTGATCAACGCGACTCAGCGTGAAGAGTTGCGCGTGGCTATTGTCGAGGGCCAGTCGCTGTTCGATCTCGACATCGAGACGCTGGCGAAGGAACAGAAGAAGGCCAACATCTACAAGGGGCGGATCACCCGAGTCGAGCCCAGTCTGGAGGCGGCGTTCGTCGAGTACGGCGGCGAACGCCACGGTTTCCTCCCGCTCAAGGAAATCGCCCGCGAGTACTTCGCGGACGGCGTCGACCCCAACAAGGCCGGTATCCGCGAACTCATCCGCGAAGGCCAGTCGATCGTGGTGCAGGTCGACAAGGAGGAGCGCGGCAACAAGGGCGCCGCGCTGACCACGTTCATCTCGCTCGCTGGCCGCTACCTCGTGCTGATGCCGAACAATCCACGGGCCGGTGGCGTGTCGCGCCGCATCGAGGGCGAAGAGCGCCAGAACCTCAAGGAAACGCTCGACCAGCTCGACGTCCCCGACGAGATGAGCATCATCATCCGTACCGCCGGGCTCGGACTCAACGTCGAAGAGCTGCAGTGGGACCTCGATTACCTGGTGCAGGTATGGAAGGCGATTGCCGACGCCGCCCTGTCCAAGCCAGCGCCGTTCCTCATCTACCAGGAGTCGCGCCTGATCATCCGCGCCTTGCGCGACTACCTGCGCAGCGACGTCTCCGAAGTGCTGATCGACTCCCCGGAACTGCTCGAGGAAGCACGCGAGTTCATGCAGCAGGTCATGCCGCAAAGCCTGCGCAAACTCAAGCTCTACCAGGACACGGTGCCGCTGTTCTCGCGCTACCAGATCGAATCGCAGATCGAGAATGCTCACGAGCGCACGGTGCGGCTACCGTCTGGCGGTTCTATGGTGATCGACCGCGGCGAAGCATTGACTGCCATCGACATCAACTCGGCGCGTGCCACCAAGGGCAGCGACATCGAGGAAACCGCGTTCAACACCAATCGCGAGGCCGCGATCGAGATCGCACGCCAGCTG
>JBBRIE010000031.1:0-20497 GCA_038221545.1 Lysobacterales bacterium | reverse complement strand
GAGTAGAGGTAATGCCTCGATGCAGGTCGCGGACCCGGACCTGCGCCGATCAACTTGAATCCCATCGGCAACTCGATCGCCGGAATGTCTTTCGGCGCGAGCGCGAATGCCGGCAATCCGCCGCTCGGCGGCCGCCGCAGGGTCTGATCGCCCGGTTGTCGCGGGTGCGCGACACCGAGCCGCAGACGCGTGAACATCATCTGCTCCAGTGGGCGGCCATCCGGCCGCAACCGGCTGGAACCCAGCAACATGCCGGACGCCTGCGCAATCCAGACGCGAAAGCCGAATCGGGCTTCGTCCCGCGGCGTCGCTTCGACGATGTCGGCGGCGAAACCGGCAACACGGTCGTCGCCTGCAACGCGAAGCTCGTAGATTTCCTCCGGCACACCCTGCAGCGCAGTGGCCGCAGCCGTGAGGTACTGCATGGAATCCCGCTCGATGGTGGTGACGCTGCCATCCGGCAGCGTGCACTGGCTGGCGTCCGGTGCGGTCTGCATCGCGCGCGGTGCGCCCGACATCGCGGTCACCCGGGCGGTGGGCTTGCCGTCCTCGTAGCTGCGCACGACCCGCAGGGTTTCGATGCGGCCATCGTGCAGGTAGAGCAGCACGCCGTCATATTCACGGGTAGCAAGCGCCTCGCCCATCCGTGACAGCAATGCGCGCGCCTCCTCGCTGGCGTTCGCGAGTCCACTCGCAAACAGCAGCACCAGCGCTACGCGTTGAATCATCGAGCGTCGGTCTCCGCGACCACCTTGTCGCCTGGAACCAACGCGTTCGTCGGCACCTGTGCCGGCGTCGCCATGAAGTAGACGTACGGCACGAAGCCGGTGGGCCCGATCTGGCCCGCAACCTGACCATGCTGCATCAGGTAGCCCTGTACGCGCGGATCCCAGAGACCGCTGCCGTTCGCAGCGCCATCGCCACCTGCGGCCGGCAGGGTCTGGACCGGTGCATGCAACTCACCGGCGGGAACCGTGACCTCCTGGGCCAGGGTCGGCGCAACAGGAGGCGCCAGCGCCTCGTCGATGGAAGGCCCACGGGTCGCGAACAAGGCCATGGCCGCGACGCCCGCTGCAATCGCTCCGCCGCCAGCCCAGCGCAGCCACGGAGACCGACCTTCAGCTACCGCCGTGGAGACGTTCGATGTCGCGGCCACGTCCTCCGCCGCGAGGCGCACCCGCACCCTGTCACTGAAACCCTCATCCACGATCAACTGCTCTTCGCGCCGAAGCGCGGCGCCGATCACCTGATAGCGCGTCCATGCACGCGCCAGGGCAGGATCGTCGCCGACGCTCTTCAGCAGGAAGCGCAGTGCGTCCCGGGCCATCTCCCCGTCGGTCAGCGCGGACAGCTGTTCGCGCGCGGGGTTCTCGAATGCTGGATTGTTCATGTCAAACACCTTCGTCGTCGTGCAGTAGTGGACGCAATTGCTCGTCGATGGCTTCGCGGGCCCGGAAAATGCGCGAACGCACCGTTCCGATCGGGCAATCCATCTTCTGCGCGATTTCCTCGTAACTCAGACCATCGATCTCGCGCAGCGTGATCGCGATCCTCAATTCCTCTGGCAAGGCTTCGACCGTCGACAGCACGGTTCGTTCGATTTCCTGCCGCATCAGCTCACGTTCCGGCGTGGCGGTGTCCTTCATCTGGAACCCGACGTCGAAATGTTCCGCATCCTCGACCTGCACATCGTCGCTCGGAGGGCGCCGCTTCTGTGCCACGAGGTGGTTCTTTGCCGTGTTGACCGCGATCTTGTAGAGCCACGTGTAAAACTGGCTGTCGCCGCGAAAGTTTCCGATCGCGCGGTACGCGCGGATGAAGGATTCCTGCGCAACGTCCTGGCATTCGCTCCAATCCTTGACGAATCGCGAAATGACCGCGGTTATTCGACTCTGATAGCGGCGCACGAGCAGGTCGAAGGCGCGTAAATCGCCCGCCTGCACGCGTTCCACCAGCAGCTGGTCGGCTTCCGGTTCGCCCATCGGGCATCAACTCCGTTGCGCTCAATGGGTCAAGCTTACGGGTAGACAGGGTCGATTCCGAAAAGTTCACAAACCGTAAAGGCGCGATCGAGCCAGACGGGCAGGTGTCGCAGAGAACGCACGCCTCCTGCGATGACCGGTTCCGGGTGCGACGACGCGACTTCACCGCCGCGAGCGCCCCGCGGCGATTGACCGCGGTGGTCGCCACTGCCGATGATGCATCGTCTACCGACCGGAGTACGCCATGTTCCCTGGACTCAAGCCGCGCCATTGGCGTCCCGAGGCACGCGCGGACGGGGTGTTGATGCTCTGGTTCGACCGCGCCGAATCGTCGGTGAACACCATGAGCGGGCCGGTCCTCGCCGAGCTCGACTCCCTGCTCGAGCGCATCGCGCTGGAGCCGCCCAAGGGCATGGTGATCGCCTCGGCCAAGCGGGCCGGCTTCATCGTCGGCGCCGACATCCATGAGTTCGAATCGATCGCACGCGAGGGCCGGGTGCTCGATGCGATCGAGCGCGGCCAGCGGATCCTCGAACGGTTGGCGCGTTTGCCCTGCCGCACCGTCGCCGCGATCCACGGCCACTGCATGGGTGGTGGCACCGAGCTTGCGCTGGCCTGCCGCTACCGCGTCGCGTCGAGCGATCCGAAGACCCGCATCGGCTTGCCCGAGATCAAGCTCGGCATCATTCCTGGCTGGGGCGGCTCGGTACGGCTACCCCGGCTGATCGGAGCTCCCCAGGCACTCGAATTGATGTTGACCGGTCGCACGCTCGGGGCCACCGCCGCGCGCGCGGCGGGTCTGGTCGACGCAGTCGCCGAACCCGATGCGCTGGTCGAGCGTGCCGTCGCCATCGCCCTGCGCGGGACCGGGCGACCGCTGGCGCAGCGGTTGCGGGCATGGGCCACCAACACCTGGCTGGCGCGGCAGGTGATCGCGCCGATGGTGACGAAACAGGCCGCGCGCAAGGCGCGCAAGGCGCACTACCCGGCGCCTTTCGCGCTGATTGAAACCTGGCGACGTGCGTCCGGCGACACGCGCGCCCTGCTCAAGGCCGAGGCCCGCACCGTCACGCGCCTGGCCGCCACGCCCACCGCCGCCAACCTGGTGCGCGTCTTCTTCCTGATGGAGGCATTGAAGGGGCTCGGCGGCCAATCCTCGCATGCGATCAGGCGCGTGCATGTCGTCGGCGCGGGCGTCATGGGCGCCGACATTGCTGCGACCGTCGCGCTGGCTGGATTCGAGGTCGGCCTGCAGGACCGCGAGCAGGCCATCGTCGAGCAGGCCATCGCGCGCGTGGCACCGCAGTTCGACAGGCGCCTGAAAACGCCGGAAAGGATCGTCGCCGGGAAAGCGCGGCTCACCGCGGACGTCGAAGGGTCGGGCCTGCCGGCGACGGACCTCGTCATCGAAGCGATCTTCGAGAATCTCGACGCAAAACGCGCCTTGTACTCGCAGGTCGAGCCCGTCCTGCCGGTGAACGCCATTCTCGCCACCAACACTTCATCCATCGCCATCGACGAACTGGCCTTGAACCTCGCCCGCCCGTCGCAGTTCGTCGGACTGCATTTCTTCAATCCCGTAGCCCAGATGCCGCTGGTCGAGATCGTCCGGCACCGAACGCTCGATCCGGAGGTGGAGCGACGCGCGGCCGCTTTCGTGCGCGCCCTCGACAAGCTGCCGCTGCCGGTCGCCGGTACTCCCGGATTCCTGGTCAACCGCATCCTCATGCCTTACCTGCTCGAAGCGATTCGCGCGCACGCCGAAGGCATTCCCGGGCCCGTCATCGACCGCGCCGCGAAGAACTTCGGCATGCCGATGGGACCCATCGAGCTGTCCGACGTGGTCGGGCTCGACGTCGCGGCGAACGTCGGCCGCATCCTCGCGCCCTTCCTCGGACTCGAACTACCGGAGGGCATCGACGCCAAGCTTGCCGCCGGCAAGCGCGGCAAGAAGGACGGCGAGGGTCTGTACGTGTGGACCGACGGTCGCGCGGTGAAGCCGGCGATACCGCAAGGCTATTCCGCACCCGGTGACCTCGAGGATCGATTGATCCTGCCACTGGTCAACGAGGCCGTCGCCTGTCTGGCCGACGGGGTCGTCGATACCGAAGACCTGCTCGACGCCGGTGTCATCTTCGGTACCGGCTTCGCGCCCTTCCGCGGAGGACCGCTGCGCTACGTCAGGGAGAACGGAGCCGCGGGCGTGCTCGGCCGGCTCGCCGCCCTCCAGGCGCGGCACGGCGCCCGGTTCGCGCCCCGTCCGGGTTGGGAACGTTTCACGTCCGCCGACCCGGCGGCGGACAACCCAGGTTGAACGTGATGCGCGACCCATGCCTTTGGTCATGCGCAATCCCGTGGGGGTGCGGGGTACCCTGCGGAATCTTTGAATTGGAGACGCGCGATGAAGACCCCACTGTCGCTGGCACTGGCCGCGGCGCTCGCAATGGCCGCTCCCGCCCCCGGTTCCGCGGCTGATTCGGTGACCGAACCTGCCGTCGCCGCAGACGCCGCGCGAGCCTCCGACAACCCCTTCTACGTCGAGAGCACGCTGCAGTACGGGTATCCCCGCTTCGACGCGATCGAAGATGCGCATTTCATGCCTGCGTTCGAACGCGGCATGGCCGAGCAGCGCGCGGAGATCGATGCCATTGCGAACAGCAAGGACGCCGCCACGTTCGAGAACACCCTTGTTCCCATGGAATTGAGCGGCCAGGTGCTGGGGCGCGCAAGCGCTGTCTTCTTCAGCCTGGTGGGCGCCGACACCAACCCCGAACGCCAGCGGATCCAGGCCGCGGTTGCGCCGCTGATGTCTGCCCATCGCGACGCCATCTTCCTCGACGCGGACCTGTTCAAGCGCATCGAGAGCCTGCACTCGCGCCGCGACGAACTTGGTCTGGACGCGGAATCGAAATACGTACTCGAGCGCTATCACACCGACTTCGTGCGTGCCGGCGCCCGGCTCGACGAAACCCAGAAAGCGCGCCTGCGCGAAATCAACGCCGAACTCGCGAAGCTCAATACCGATTTCGGCCAGAACGTCCTGAAAGAGGTAAACGCAGCCGCGGTGGTGGTCGATGATCGAAAGCAGCTCGGCGGGCTCGACGACAACGAGGTCGCGGCGGCCGCCGAAGCCGCCAAGGCGCGCAAGCTCGAAGGCAAGTACGTCATCGCGCTGCAGAACACGTCGGGTCAGCCGCCTCTCGGCGCATTGACCGACCGGGGCCTGCGCGAGCGGATTTTCAAGGCGTCGCTGGCACGCGGCTCCAGCGGCGGCGAGTTCGACAATCGCGCCGTCGTCGCGCGGGTTGCAAAGCTGCGGGCCGAGCGTGCCGGCCTCCTCGGTTACGCGAACCACGCGACCTATGCGCTCGAGGACCAGACAGCGCAGACGCCCGCCGCTGTCAACAAGCTGCTCGCCCAACTGGCGCCTGCCGCGGTGGGCAACGCGCGGCGCGAGGCCGGGGATCTGCAGAAGATCATCGACGCGGAGGCCGCATCGGCCGGCACGGAGCCGTTCGCGCTGGCCGGTTGGGACTGGGATTTCTACGCCGAGAAGTTGCGCAAGCAGCGCTACGATTTCGATGCGACCGAATTGCGTCCCTACCTCGAACTCGATCGCGTGCTCCAGGACGGCGTGTTCCACGCTGCCGAGAAGCTCTACGGCCTGACGTTCAAGGAGCGCAAGGACTTGCCCGTCTACCACCCCGACGTGCGCGTGTTCGAGGTGTTCGACAACGGCAAGCCCTTCGCCTTGTTCCTCGCCGACATGTACGCGCGCGAGTCCAAGCGCGGCGGTGCGTGGATGAACGCCTACGTATCGCAGAGTTCCCTCGAGAAGACGCGCCCAGTGGTGGCCAACCACCTCAACATCCCGAAGCCGCCCGCGGGCGAGCCGACGTTGCTGACATTCGACGAAGTGACCACGCTGTTCCACGAGTTCGGCCACGCACTGCACGGCATGTTCTCCGACGTGCGCTACCCGCGCTTCTCGGGCACCTCGGTGCCACGCGATTTCGTCGAGTACCCGTCGCAGGTCAACGAAATGTGGGCCACCTGGCCTTCGGTCCTGGCGAACTACGCCAAGCACCACGAGACCGGCGAACCGATGCCGCAGGCCCTGCTGGACAAGGTCCTCGCGAGCGAGCAGTTCAACCAGGGGTTCGCCACCACCGAGTACCTGGCGGCGACCTTGCTCGACCAGGCATGGCACCAGGTCGACGCGGAGGCGATTCCGCAGGCGGCGGGCGTGCTGGCGTTCGAGGCGGACGCGCTCGCCGCGGCGGACGTCGATTTCGCGCCGGTGCCGCCGCGTTACCGCACCACGTACTTCTCGCACATCTTCGCCGGCGGTTACGCCGCCGGGTATTACTCCTACATCTGGAGCGAGGTGCTCGACGCCGACAGCGTGGAGTGGTTCAAGGAGAATGGCGGGCTCAAGCGCGAGAATGGCGATCATTTCCGCAAGACCCTGCTATCGCGGGGCGGCAGCGCCGAAGCGATGCGACTGTTCCGCGACTTCCGTGGTCGCGAGCCGCAAATTGCCCCGCTGCTGAAGCGTCGCGGGCTCGCGGAGTCGGCCAAGCCGAGCGCTCCTGCCAGCGATGGCGCGACACCGGAAGCCGCGACGCCTGGCGAGTCCTGAACCCGGTCGTCGCAGGCGCGATATTCTGACCCTCGAGTTGCAAGCGCCCCGCCATGCGGGTCGTCGTGGACTTGAACGCGCCGGACAGGCTTCGCGGTCGACGAAGCCTGTCCTCGCCGGGACGGACGCAAGTATTCGGGGTGCATCTTGATCGATCCGACCAGCTCACTTCCAGCCATCGCGGCGCTGATGGTTGCGATGCTCACGTGCTTCGTGCTCGCCAGACTTTTTGGCGAAAGACCGGTTGCCGGTCGCTTTGCCTCGATTGATGGGCTGCGCGGTTTGCTGGCCCTCGCCGTGTTCCTGTGCCACGCCTGCATCTGGTTCTTCTACCTGCGCACGGGCCGGTGGGAAGTCCCGCCATCCAATCTGTATACGCATTTTGGCCAGGGCGGAGTCGCCTTGTTCTTCATGATCAGCGGTTTTCTCTTTTTCTCGAAGCTGATCGAAGGCAGGGCACGCACGATCGACTGGGGAGCACTGTTCGTTTCACGTATTCTGCGGCTGACGCCCCTGTATCTCGTCAGCGTCTTTTTGCTGGTTGCTCTGGTTCTGTACGTGTCGGGCGGTTTGAAGGAACCTGCCGGTACGTTCGCTCACGGGGTCATGCGATGGGTCACCTTCACATTCATGGGCGCACCCGACCTCAACCGGATCGAAAACACCTGGCGCATGGTGGCAGGCGTCACCTGGTCCCTCCCTTATGAATGGTTCTTCTACCTTTCGCTGCCGGTACTGGCGCTGTCGGTAAGGGTGTTGCCCCCCGCCCACTATGTCGCGCTGGGTATGATCTCCTTGACCGGACTGGTGTTCTGGGGCCCACTGCTTCAGCCTCTGCTGTCATTCCTGGGTGGAATCGCGGCAGCGTTGCTCGTGAAATCGACCCACTTCAGAAAATTTGCAGCCACAACCTTCGCATCGGTGTTGTGCCTGCTGTCATTTGCATTGGCCGTGTTCCTCTATCCAAGCGCCTTCGACATGGGCGCGTTGACGCTCATCTCGCTCGCTTTCGTGCTCATTGCCTGCGGCAACAGTCTCTTTGGACTGCTGACGAATCCCGCATCCCGCTTGCTGGGTGACATGGCCTACGGGGTCTACCTCTTGCACGGCATGGCACTCTTTGTCTGCTTCAGCCTGATGATCGGCGTTCAGCGCGCGCGATCGCTGTCGCCCCTGACGCATTGGCTGTTGATCATGGGCATTACTCCCCTGCTGTTGTTGATCTGCTACGCACTGTTCCGTTCAGTGGAACTCCCCGCGATGCGGCGTACCCGAGTCGTCACGGCGTGGCTGCGCCACCCCGGGCGTTTCGCGAGAAAAACCGTTGTCGAAAACGTCGACCTGTCGCGAGACTGAAGCATGTCGAGCAGCGCCGTTTCCATTCGCCGAAACCTGCTGGATATCCTGCACGGATTCGCGCTGCCAATGATCGCCTTCGCTTTGCCCTGGCGATGGGCGTTTGCGACCTACCGCGCGTTGGCGCATTTGCCGTTGTACTCGACGCGCGTCGCCATGATGCTCGAGGGCATCGGTCGCACGCGCAGACTTGACGCCGAGGAAGCCCGCCGACTGTCATGGCGACATCGCCTTTACCTGCTCCTCGAGGCCGGCGATGCCGCGCTGGCGCAAACGCGGGGCTCGGCATGGATGCGTCGACATCTAAGACGCGTCGGCGACTTTCCATTGGGGCCGGAAGGCTATGTCGGTATTTTTTTCCACTATGGCACCGGTTTCTGGGGCATGCGCGCGATGGCCGAACACGGCCGGGTTGTGCGCCTGCTCGGTCGAACCATAGATCGCGGTGCGTTGCGTCATCGCCCGTTTCTGCTTCGTCATGGCGAATGGCGGTATGCGGTCGCGGAAAAGGTCGGGCGTGGTCCGATGATCATGTCCGGGGGCGCGCGCAGGCAAATTGCCGAAGCCCTGGCCACCGGTCAGGCCCTGCTCGGAATGGTCGACGTGCCGCCCGGCGAAACGCACACCTTGAGTCCGGTGACGCTGCTGGGTCATCCCACCCATTTCTCACGCGGCATGGTCGAAATGGCCGCTCAATCCGGGGTACCGCTGGTTGTCCTTTCCGTAGGTCTGTCCGCAAACGCCAGAGAACGCGTGCTTGAAGTAAGCAAGCCCATCGTCGCCGCAGGACGGCCGACTCAGCACGTGATGCAGGAACTCGCCTCGCATCTGGATCGCCACCTCGCGCGCGATCCGGCCGGATGGTATCTCTGGGGTTGGCTGGACGCATTTTTTGCCCCGGGTACTTTTGTGGATCCGGACAACAGTGCCACCGCGGGACCCGAACCGACAGTAGACGACGCGGATGAAAAGGCGGAAGCCGCGATCGAGCGGGAGGACTCTACCCTCTGAAAGGCGCGAATTGCCCCGTCGAATTCGTGAGTCTGAATCCGAATCCGGGCTGCCACGCGGTCTGCAACCCGTCAGCCGAACCGTGGATTCACCAGTTCGCGAAGAAAGTGGCCGAAGACCGCGGGTTCGATGACGAGCAGCGCGGCAGCGCCAAACGCGCCGCCCCACAGGTGCGCGCTGTGGTTGATCGAGTCGCGGGCCTGGCGATCCGCCCACACCGTGTAGGCGACGTAGACGACGGCGTACAGGATCGCCGGCATCGGGATGAAGAAGACGAAGATCATCGCCCACGGCTTCACCAGGATAAAGGCGAACAGCACGGCGGACACCGCGCCCGAGGCACCGAGGCTACGGTAACGCGAGTCGTCGCGGTGCCTGTAGTAGCTGGGGAGGATCGACACGATCAGCGCCGCTACATAGAAGATGTAGAAACCGAACATGCCCAGCTTCGCGTTCACCAGCGTCTCGATGTGACGTCCGAAGAAGTAGAGCGTGACCATGTTGAAGAGCAGGTGCGCCGCGTCCGCATGGATGAGGCCATAGGTCACGAGGCGCTGGTATTCGCCGCCGCGCGCGACCGCCGGCGGCCAGAAGATCAGCCGATCGATCACTTGTTCCTTGTTCATGGCATAGAGCGAGACCGCGACCGTGATCGCGATGACGACGAGGGTGGCACTCAGTTCCATGTGGGGCTTCCGGTGGGGGGGCGGTGCCTGGTCGACGCGCGTACGACGAGGCTCATGGGAACAGGAAGTCCCGCTTGCCCAGCGCCACTCCGTTGTGGCGAAGCAACGCGTACGCCATGCCCAGGTGGAAGTAGAAATTGGGTAGCGACCACCGGTTGAGGAAATCGATGCCCTGGAACGTGAACTGCTGGTCGCGAACCCTGATCTCGATCGTGCGGTCGACACCCGCCTCGATCGCGGCCGGGTCCAGTGCGTCGAGGAACGCCCGCACCCGGTCGATGCGCGCGAACAGTTCCTCGAACGTCGTCTCGTCGTCCGCATGCGCCGGGACCTCGACCCCGGCGAGCCGCGCGCCACCCGACTTCGCCAGGTCGCAGGCGATCTGCACTTGGCGCAGCAACGGATGCATGTCGGGCGCGAGCCTCGCGGCGAGGAGGTTCGCCGGAGGGAACTCCGCTTCTACGGCGCGCGCCAGACCCTTGCGCAACATCGAATCGAGCACCGCGAGCGAATGGCGGTAGGTCTCCACGGACGATCGGTGCATCGAACCGGTCATGGGCGGCGTCTCACGCAACTGGAAGTCGCGCAGCATGCCACGACCGCATCGGTACGCGGTGGCTGACCAGCGGCAGGCAGCGCGGCGTCAGACCGTCTGGCTCGGCGCGGAGATCACCTTCACCACCTCGGCAGTCTTGCTGGTCTGCGCAGACCGGGCGACGTCCGCCTGGGCGACGATGCCGCACAGGTTGCCCTCGTCGTCCACCACCAGAACGCGCCGGATCTGTTCCCGTTCCATCGCGTCGCAACATGCAATGAGGCTATCGTCCGGCGTGACCGTGACGCACGGCGTGGTCATGCAGTCGCGAGCCGTAAGGTCCTGCGGATTCCGGCCTCGCGCAACCGCGCGGACCACGATGTCGCGGTCGGTGACAACGCCAATGGGCTTGCGCCCGCCGTCGCCGCCCAGCACCGGGATCTGGCCGCAGTCCTGGTCGACCATCATTTGTGCGACTTCGCGCAACGTCGTGCTGGCGGTGGCGAAAGTGGGGCAAGCCGTCATCGCGTCTTCGACCTTCATGATGTTCTCCTCGCTGATGGATCGTGGGCCACCTCTGGCCGAGTGCGCGAACATACGCGGGGCCGGCGGAAGTCTGGATGAACAGCGCCCTGTGTTCCTGCGATGATGCGCGCCCCGGTTCGCACGCTATCCATGCACAAGCCCAGGTTCCTGCAAGTGGATGTGTTCGGATCAGCGCCGGGCACTGGAAATCCCCTCGGCGTGGTGGTCGGCGCCGACGCGTGGACAGAGCCCGCGATGCAGTCTTTCGCACGTTGGACCGACCTCGTCGAAACCACTTTCCTGTTGCCGCCAACCCTGCCGGGCGCAACGTATCGATTGCGCATCTTCACTCCCTCCCGCGAAATCGCCTTCGCAGGGCACCCGACTCTGGGCAGCGCCCACGTGGCGCTCGGCACCGGACGATTTGACACCGTGGGGTCTCCGATCGTGCAGGAATGCATTGCAGGACTGCTGCCGATCCGTGTGCACCCCGACGGCGTCCAATCCGGACTGGCGGTACGCGCGCCGGCCGCCCGAGTCCTGCCATCACCGGCAGGTTCGTCCACGCTGGTCGAGGCTGCGTGTCGGGGTATCGAGCGCGGTGCGATCGCCCCCGCGCTCGTGGAAGGCGGGCGCAGCTGGTGGATCTGCGAAGCGCGTAACGAGGAGGTCCTGCGCACCTGGCAGCCGGATTACGCGGCGATCCTCGCCCTTGCCGTTGCCAGCGGTGCATTGGGTCTGTGCGCGTTCGCCCGCTCCGGGCGGCTCGATTACCAGGTCGTCGTTCGCGCGTTCCCGGCGGCGGTGGGAATCGTCGAGGATCCCGCCTCGGGGGCGGCCAACGGCCTGATCGCGGCCCTGATCGCGGCTGCCGAACCCGGCAGCTCGCTGACGGCAGGCTATCGCGTAAGCCAGGGGCGCGAGATCGGACACGACGCGCTGATCAACGTTACGTTCGACGGCGAGCACGGCGTGTGGGTAGGCGGTCGTTCGCACATCATCATCGACGGCGAGCTGAACTGGCCCGTCGATGCCGCCCAGCTGAACTCACGCTGCTAGCCGCACGCCCACACTCAGCGAAGCAGGTCCGCGTAGTCAGGATGCTTTTGCAGCCACACGGCGGCGTACGAGCAGACAGGAGACACCTTCAAGCCGTCGCGTCGTGCCGCGTCGAACGCCGCCTTCGTCAGCTCCGCCGCCACTCCACGTCCACCGATGGCCGCAGGGACATGGGTGTGCGTGATCACCATGGTGCCCCCGGTCCGATCGAGGTCCACATGAGCTTCATGGCCATCGACGCTGGTCCAGAATCGCGAAGCCTCCTCTTGGATCACGAACGCCATTTCGCCTGCTCCCTGAAGGAATTTGAGGTGCAGCGTAGCCGCGCCCTTCTCAACTGCACCTGAGCGCCGTGTCGCATTGCAGTCGCCTTCCGAGGCCCACAGGCGATCACCCTGGCCCTGCAACCGCACCGATGATCGGCAAAACCCAACCATCCGGGTCCAACGCTCTTGATGTCACTTCAAGAAGTTCGCCGTAACTATCTGTACATGAAGCACTTTAACCGCAATGTCCTGTTTGGCACGAAGTGTGCGTTGGATCACAGTGTTCAAAAGGGGCGAGCCATGTCAGCCAAACCTGTTTTCTCCCTGAATCTCTGGAGTCACGCGGAATTGACCGAGCGCGTGGGGCAGCTGGCACTCGACGACCAGAGGGACAGCTTCGAGTGGCATTGCCTCGACCAGGAAGTCCTGCGCCGTCTCATCGAGGACTACGCCGAGCGGCCGCCGTCCGGCACACCGGCAGGCGGATTCCACCCGGTGCTGGTCGAGGGCGGCGGCTAGCACGAGCGGTCGGCCCGCCCCGCGCGGGACGCGCACGGGGTTGTTCCCCGCCTACGCAGCGCGGTAGTAGTCCTTCATCGGATAGCGTCGCGCGTAAGCCGCGAATGCCGCCGCGGCCACGAACGCGAAGATCGCAAAGAAGAACATCAGGAATGCCGTCTCGCTGATGCCGGATTCGGCGATCTTCGAGGTCACTGCCGGATTGCGCACGCTCGCATTGGTCATGAGCACCCACAGGTTGCCGTAGGTCACCGAAAGCAACCAGAAGCTCATGATCACGCCCTTCATCGGGGGTGGCGCCTGGCTGTAGGCGAACTCGAGCCCGGTCGCGGACACCCAGACCTCGCCCATCGTCAGCAGGATGTAAGGCAGGACCTGCCACACGATCGAGACAGCATCGCCCCCGTCGATCGCCAGCTGGATCGCGCCGGCGGCGACCCACGCAAGACCCGAGAACGCGATGCCCGTGCCCATGCGCTTGAGCGCGGTCGGCTCGAACCCGCGCCGGCGCAGGAACGGATACAGCACCAGGTTGTTGAACGGGATCAGCAACATCACGAGCAGCGGATTGAGCGCCTGCATCTGCGCCGGCTGGAACCAGTCGGGCTTGGTCATGAGGTCGCCCTGCAGCACCCAGGTCGAGGCCTTCTGGTCGAACAGGGACCAGAACGGAGTGACCAGCGCGAACACGATCAGGATGCGCAAGACCACGCGAACACCCTCGATCGCCGCGTCGCCGTGCTTTGCACGCGCGCGCTCGAGCTGCATGGAGGCGCCGATACCGCCGAAGGCGATCAGCAGTCCCATCGCGACCAGCGCCGAGATCACGAACCCGAGTCGGGGCATGAGCGCGAGCGAACCGAGCGCCAGGGCCGCGCCGATCATCGCCACCACGAAACCGGGCCTCGATTGCCCCGGCGTGTGCGTGGTCAGCGCCGTGAGGACCACGCGCATGAACGAGTCCGGGTTGGGTGGCGCGGGGGGTACGTGGACGTACTTTTTCCGACCCAGCCAGAAAATCAGGGTCGCGATCGCCATCAACACGCCGGGGATGCCGAACGCCACGCTGGCTCCGTAGTTGCGGAGGAAGACAGGCATCAGCAGCGACGCGAAGAACGAACCGAAATTGATCGTCCAGTAGAAGGCGTCGTAGACGATCTTCGCCTTGTGCTTGTTGGACTGGTCGAACTGGTCGCCGACGAATGCGGACACCAGTGGCTTGATTCCGCCCGAGCCCAGAGCGATGAGGAACAGTCCGGTATAGAAGCCCGTGCGGTTGTCCTCGAACAGCGCGAGGCAGGCGTGGCCCGCGACGTACACCAGCGACAGCCAGAACACCGTGTTGTACTTGCCGAAGAACCGGTCGGACAGCCAGCCGCCCAGCAGCGGGAAGAAGTACACGCCGATGACAAAGGTGTGAAAAATCTCCTTCGCAATGCCGGCGCGCTCGGCCAGCGGGAACGACAGCAGCAGGCTCGTCACCAGGAACGGCGTGAGGATGTTGCGCATGCCGTAGAAACTGAAGCGCTCGCACGCCTCGTTGCCGATGATGTAGGGGATCTGCCGCGGCATGCGGCCCTCTGGCGCAGCAGCGTCGGCAATCACGTGGGGATTGGCGGGGGTCATGCTCGGCTTCCGTACGGGTTGGCGGAAAGCCTAGCGCATGCCGACCCGCCGACGACGAGTCGGGTCGTATGCTGGGCACCCCTTTGCCACGGCGGCGTCGATGCGTGCGTACGTTCTGGAACGATACGGTGGTCCCGCATGCGCGCGGCTGGCAACCGCCACCGTGCCTCGCCCCGCTCCCCATGAAGTATTGGTGAAGGTGCACGCGGCAGGCCTGAACCCGGTCGACTACAAAATCCGCGCGGGCATTTTGCGACCCGTCACGCGGTTTCCGCTACCCATCGTGCTCGGCAACGAATTGTCGGGCGTCGTTACGGAGTGCGGCGCCGCCGTACGCAATTTCGAGGTTGGTGATCGCGTCTGCGCGCGCGTTGCCAAGGACCGGCTGGGTGCATTCGCCGAGTTCGCTGCGGTGGACGCCGCATGCGTCGCAAGACTGCCGGCCATGCTCGACTTCGAGCACGCTGCCGCCCTGCCCCTCGCAGGACTGACGGCGCTTCAGTGCCTGCGCGACGAGCTCGGCGTCGAAGCGGGCCAGCATCTCCTTATTACGGGAGGCGCCGGCGGCGTAGGTTGCTTCGCGATCCCGCTCGCGAAAGCCTTCGGTACCGTCGTGTGGACGACCGCGTCGGACGCGGGCAAAGAGCTGGTGCTGCGACTCGGCGCGGATCACGTCATTGACTACCGCAGGGAATGGGTGCCGGCGCACGCGCGGCGATTCGACGCAGTACTGGATCTCGTCGGCGGCAAGGGGCTCGCGGCCCTGTTCGGCGTCCTGAAGCCTGGTCGCACGCTGGTGTCCGTGGGCGGCGTCCCGGAGCCGCAAACTGCGCGCAAGGATCTCGGTCGTGGCGGCCTGCTGGCCTTTCTGTTCTGGCTCGCCAGCTCGAGCGTGCGCGCGGCGGCGCGCCGCCGGGGCGTGACGTACCGCTACCTGTTCATGCACCCGAGCGGCAGCGAACTCGGGGAACTGCTGGGCCGGGTCGAACGCGGCGAACTGCCCATTACGCTCGACCGGGTGTTCGAATTCGCGGACATCACGGACGCCTTGGCGTACCTCGAGCAGGGACGTGCAAAAGGCAAGGTCGTGGTGAAGATGTTGACCGCCTAGCACCTCGCATCGACGATGTGGCCTCCAGGAGGATTCCTCAACGCTGCGGGAGCAATACTCAACCCCTGCGGCCGGGGCGAGCAACTTCGGTCTGGGATGATTCGCGCCTTCGCGAACTGGATGAGGTGGAGATGCGCGGAATCGTGGTGGCAGTCATGAGCGTGGTCTGCGCGGGCGCGATCGCCGCCGACGCATCGCTAACCACCCTGGCGGAGCGGTCGAAGTTCCGGGAGACCGGTCGCTACGGGGAAGTCGTGAAGCTGTGTGGCGACTTTGCAGGGACCTATCCCGCTGCGGTGCGCTGCATCGAGTTCGGGCGCACGCCGGAAGGGCGACCCATGCATGCGCTGATCGCGTCGCGCACGGGCGCGCTCACTGCCGCGGGCGCACGCCGCCGGGAATTGCCCGTCGTACTCCTGCAGGGCGGCATCCATGCGGGTGAGATCGACGGCAAGGACGCGGGATTCATGGCCCTGCGCGACTTGCTCGAGGACGCAGCCGACCCGGGTGTCCTCGGCAGGCTCGTGGTGGTGTTCGTCCCGGTATTCAACGTCGACGGCCACGAGCGGTTCAGGGCGTGGAACCGTCCCAACCAGCGCGGACCCGAGCGCATGGGGTGGCGCACTACCGCGCAGAACCACAATCTCAACCGCGACTACGCCAAGGCGGACGCGCCGGAAATGCGCGCGATGCTGGCGCTCGTCGAGGAATGGGACCCGCTGGTCGTGGCCGACCTGCACGTCACCAACGGGGCGAAATTCGAACATGATGTGTCCATCCAGGTAGAGCCGCTCAATGCCGGCGACCCCGCATTGCGGCGCATCGGCCGCGAATTGCGCGACGGCACCATCGAGCGCCTCGCACGCAGGGGATCGCAACCCCTGCCCTTCTATCCTTCCTTCGTCAAGGATGACGACCCGGCGTCCGGCTTCGTCGACAGCGTCGCGCCGCCACGCTTCTCGACCGGCTATTTCTGGCTGCGCAATCGCATCGCGATGCTGGTGGAGACGCATTCGTGGAAGGATTACGCGACGCGCGTCGCCATCACGCGCGACACCATCCTCGCGTTGCTCGACCAGGTCGCCCGCGACGGCGCGGCATGGCGGGAAGCCGCGCTGGCGGCCGATGAACGGGCCTCGCGGCTAGGCGGCACGCGACTGCCGCTGGACTTCAAGGCCACCGCCGCGGCACGCACGCTCGAGTTCAAGGGCTACGCCTACACGCGGACGCCGTCGGAGATTTCCGGCGCGTTGATGACCCGATACGACGAGTCGACTCCGCAGGTGTGGCGAATTCCGCTGCGCGACACCATCGTCGAGACGACCAGCGTCGTCGCTCCACGCGCGGGCTACATCGTTCCTGCGGCGTTCGTCGCGCAGGTCGAACCGGTGCTGCGCGCGCACGGCATCGCCTTCTCAATGCTCGGAGCGGCGACGGCGGGGATGGTCGTGCAGGCGTTCCGCGCGGACTCCGCGAGCTTCGACGCGGTTTCCACCGAAGGCCGCCAGCGGCTGGCGCTGCAGGGATCGTGGCAGCAGGAGTTGCACGACGTCGGCGCCGGCGCGCTGTTCATTCCCATCGCGCAGCCGAAGTCGCGGCTCGTGCACGCGCTGTTCGAGCCCCAGGGACCGGACTCGTTCGCGGCGTGGGGGACGTTCAACAACCGCTTCGAGCAGAAGGAATACATGGAGGCCTACGTCGCCGAGGACGTTGCGCGCGCGATGCTCGAGGTCGACGCGGCGTTGCGCACCGAGTTCCGGGAGCGCCTGCGCGACGACGCGAAGTTCGCGAACGATCCGGCAGCGCGGCTCGCATTCTTCGCGCGCCGTCACAGTTCGTGGGATCGGCACTTCAACCTCGACCCGGTCTTCCGGCTCGACAGCGAACCTGCCGGCGCCGGGCACTCCAGGGCCCGCTGAATCGGGTCCGCGCGCAGTGCCCGCCGCGCGGCAAGCAAACCGGCGCCTCGCTCAGTCCAGAAGTCCCTTGCGCATGGCATAGCGCACCACGTCCGCCGTATGGCGCGCGTCGAGCTTCTCGAGCACGTGTGCGCGATGGTGTTCGGCGGTCTTGGTACTGATGCCAAGTTTGCGCGCGATCTCCTTGACGGGCTGGCCCTCGACGATGAGGTGGAACACCTCGCGCTCGCGCGCGGTGAGTGTGCCGTACGGGTCGCCGAGGTCGCGGACGGGCTGCTGGACCTCCGCGGCGAGGACACGCGTCGCGTTCGGCCCGAAGTAGGCCTGCCCTGAATACAAAGCGCGCACGGCGGCGATCAGGTCCGCGGTCGCGCTGTCCTTGAGCAGGTAGCCGTTGGCCCGGGCGCGAACGACGTGCAGCACGTATTCGGCTTCCTCGTGCATGGTCAGCACCAGCACACGCGTGTCCGGCAACTCCTGGCGCAATCGCCGCACCACTTCGATGCCATTGAGCCGCGGCATCGAGATGTCGATGATCGCGACGTCCGGACGCAACGCGATGGCTTGCTCGACCGCTGCGATGCCGTCCGCGGCCTCCCCCACCACCTGGCAATCGCCGGTGGCATTGAGCACGGCCACGAGGCTCTGCCGCACCATCGTGTGGTCGTCCGCCAGCAGTACGGCCTCGTCGACATCGCGAACAGCCCCGCCAAGGGCGCCATTGAGCACGCAGTCGCGAACCGCCTGGTGGACAGCCTGCCCAATGGCAGGTCCCGTCCGGGCGAAGGCCTCACCCGCTCGGAGCTAGCCACCTACCTTGCGATGGGCAACAACCTGCGCCAGTCGCTGCCACTCAATGGCGTGACCAACCTCGGCGACGTGCCCGCCAGCGCGAGTTACCGTGGCGCTTCCGAAGCTGCGGTGGCGAGGGGCGGTTCGCTGCGCGACCTCACCCAGCAGCAGAACGGCCTGATGACACTCGCAAGCAGCGGCTTCAAGCCGGGCCAGCTGGTCACGCGCCTCGACCTGGCCTATTCGCTGGTGCAGTCGCTTGCCCAGCAGGACAATGCCGTCGGCTACTCGGGCGCGGTCACGGTTCCGTACAACGGCCAGAACGTCACCATCGAAGACCAGGCGGCGATCCCGGCGCACCTGCGCGGCTACGTGCAGCTCGCGCTCAACCTCGACCTGATCAACGCACGCTTCGCGGTGACCCAGGGGCCCTTCGACCTGCAGCCGGTGATCCGCGCGTACTTCGATCCAGCATCGACCGTGCGGCCCGAGTATTTCGCGGTCGCAGCCGGCCGCTTCTCGGACCGCTTCGGCAACAACTGACGGCCACTGCGACAGCCCGGAACCCCTCGGCGGCGGACAGCGATGTCCGCCGCTTTTTCGTGGGCGATGGGTCAGCGCAGGATCTCCACCGGACCGCCGCGCTCGACCGCGCGCACGTACGCAGGCCGCTCCCGGATTCGCTCGACCCAGCGCGCGATGTGGGGCCAGCTCGCGGCGTCGCCGCGGACCAGCGCCGCCTCGAGCGGAAAGCTCATCTGGATGTCGGCGGCGCTGAAGTCAGCGCCCGCGCACCAGGCCGATTTCGCCAGTTCGCCATCGACGAAATCGTAATGGGTCTTGATCTGCGGACCAACGAAACCGTCGCGGGCCTTGTCGGCGATGGCGCGCGCGATGGGCTTCGCGAAGAATGGCATCGGCGCGCTGCGGATCCGGCTGAGCACCAGGCTTAGCAGCAGCGGCGGCATCGCGGAGCCTTCCGCGTAGTGCATCCAGTACCGGTAGCGTCGATGTGCCTCCGTTCCCGGCTCGGGAGCAAATGCATGCGCGGGGTCGTGGCATTCGACCAGGTATTCGAGGATCGCTCCGGATTCCGCGACGGTTACGTCGCCGTCGACCAGTACCGGCGCCTTGCCGAGCGGATGGATCGCCCGCAGCGCCGGCGGCGCCAGCATCGTGACCGGATCGCGCTCATAGCGCACCATCTCGTACGGGACGCCGAGTTCCTCGAGCAGCCACAACACCCGATGCGAACGCGAGTGCTCGAGATGATGCACGGTGATCATGGAATTGCTCCTGTCATTGCGAGTCCTCGAGTTCGGTCCAGCGGGTGATCGCCACATCGAGCGATGCCTGCGTACCGGCCAGTTCGGTCTGGTGGGCGCCAACCAGCGCTGCGCCCTGGCGGAAGAACGCGGGATCATGCATCGCCTCGGTCATCGCGGCGACGCGCTGTTCGAGCGCTTCTATCCGCGCGGGCAGTTCCGCGAGTTCGCGCGCTTCCTTGAAACCGAGCTTGCGGCGGCGCGGCGTCGGGGTTGCGACCGCCGGCGCGGAGACCCGCGCGACGAGCGCGGACTCCGCGGTCGCGAGCGGCCTCCTTGGGGAAGCCGCCGACGGCGACACGCCGGAGTCCACCCGCTGCCGGACCCAGTCCGAGTATCCGCCGACGTATTCGCCAACGCGACCGTCGCCTTCCATCACCAGCGTCGAGGTGACGACGCGATCGAGGAAGTCGCGGTCGTGGCTCACCAGCAACAACGTGCCGGCGTAGTCCGCGAGCAGTTCCTCGAGCAGCTCAAGGGTCTCGACGTCGAGATCGTTGGTCGGCTCGTCCATCACCAGCAGGTTCGAGGGTCGCGCGAACAGGCGTGCAAGCAGCAGGCGATTGCGCTCGCCGCCGGACAGTCGCGTGATCGGGGCCCGCGCGCGCTCCGGGGTAAACAGGAAGTCCTGCAGGTAGCCGAGCGCGTGCTTGCGGCCGCCGTTGACCTCGATGTATTCGAGGCCTTCCGCGACGTTCTCGAGCGCGCTCCAGTCCTCGCGCAGCGTCGCGCGTTGCTGGTCAAAGTAGGCGATCTCGAGCTGCGTGCCGCGACGCACTTCCCCCGCCTGCGGCAGCAGGTCCTCGAGCAGCACCCGCAGCAGCGTGGTCTTGCCGCTGCCGTTGGCGCCGACCAGCCCGATGCGGTCGCCGCGCATGACGACCGTGGAAAAGTCGCGCAGGATCGTCGTGCCGTCGAAGGCGAAGTCGACGCACCTGGCCTCAAGCACCTTCTTGCCCGAATTCTCGGCCTGTGCCGCGTCCATGCGCACGGTGCCGGTCTGCTCGCGCCGCGCTGCGCGTTCGCGCCGCATCGATTCGAGGCGGCGCACGCGCCCCTCGTCGCGGGTGCGCCGCGAACAGACCGGCAACGTGCGCATGGACGCCTCGCAGGCGGGCAACTCGGGCCGCAAGGTGCTGGAAG
>JBBRIE010000030.1:0-20523 GCA_038221545.1 Lysobacterales bacterium | reverse complement strand
TCTGCTTTTGCCGTCGCGTCACGCGGGTAGTCCTCCCACTGACGATGCGAGCAGGGCGGCGCAGTTAGTGCGTGGTGCCCGACGCGTTCGTTGCGTCGTGGTGTTCCTCAGTTTCGTGGTCGTGGGGTTGCGAGGAAGGTAGCCGCTGGCTCGCGTCAACCTGCTGGTCGTAGGTGCGGTTCGGCTTCCACGGCAGGCGCTTGCTCGCGATGCCGCGCTTGCCGGCTTCGGTGTCGTCGGCGAACCACGGCTTTCCGTCCTTGTCCAGATAGAGACGGGCCATTTCCTCGGCGTTGAAGGGGCGCGATCCTATGCGGCCCATGACGGCGATCTGGTTGCCGGTCTCGTCCACGGCGCGGTCGCGCTCGAGCGGCCGCGACAGCGCGATTGCGGCATGCTTCGTGGCGTGGCTCGCGACCAGCTGTGGCTCCGGCTCCGGTGAGAAGCCGTAGAAGCGGGACTGCGACTCGGGCGACATGAGCTGCACCACGCGCAATCCATTGCGACCATCGGCGACATAGAGGAACGGCGAGGCGTTGGTGGTCGCCACCGTCACGTCGCGCGCGTCGTTGATCGCGCCACCCGCATTGAACATGCGGTAGAGGCGTGGAGCCTCGGGCTTGAGGATGTCCACGATAGCGACGCCCTCCGGGCCGTTCGCGACGTAGGCATAGGTGCGGGCCAATTGCAGCTTGTGCGCGTGCTTGAGCGCGACGCGGGCACCACCGACGATGCGGGGCTGGTCCGCTGTCGAGATGTCGACCACTTCAAGACCGTTGCGCGTGGTCGCAAACAGGTAACGGAACTGCACCTGCGCCGCACGCGGATCCTCGAGCGGAATCGTGGTAACGACGCGCGGGGCCAGCGGCTTGTCCATGTCCAGCACCACCACGCCGCGCGGGGTCGACACGTAGAAACGCGTTCCGGCGATCGTCAGGTGGCGGGCGCCCGTCAATACGCCTTGCGCATTCCAGGTCAGCGCGCGCTCGAGGCGGTTGTTGCGCGGCTCGAAGTCGTGCAGCGTGTCGATGTCGCTCGCGATCAGGCCTTCCTCGGCATCGACGATGAAGAGGTAGTCGTAGATCGCGTGCATCGGTGTTTCGAGATTCACCTTCTGCATGAACTCGGAGCGGCTGCGCGAGGGCTGCACGGGCTGGGTGGTGGCAAGCTGGGCGCAGGTCGCATTCTTCGACTTGATGCGCGTGCCCTGGCCGATCGGGGCGAACGGCGCGGTGATGACCCGCTGCGAAATGCCCTTGTTGGCGATGCTCGCGACGTCATAGACCTGCGTGCCGCGCTCACCTTCGGCAACATAAAGGTATTCACCGCGCAGTTGCAGGCAGTTGGCGACGCCCGCGCGATGCGGGTACGCCTCCTGGAGGACGCCATTGGCCGCCTTGTGTTTCGCGAAGCGATCCGGGTAGGCGTAGCGCTGCAGGTACGAACCGATCACTGCTTGCGGCTCGTCCCATTCGGTGACCACGACGGCGCTGATCTCGCCTTCGCCACCGACCCAGGCATTGAAGCCCATGAAGTCGGCGAAGCGCGTGCCCTGCAGGAGCAGCTGGGCCATGATCGCGTTGTTGTCCCCTGCACGCGAAAGATGGCAGTCGGAGCACTGCTTGGTCTCGGTGCGGCGCTCGGTGTGCGGGTAATGCGGTGCGAACGCCTGCGACGAATAGCCGGACGCCGCGATCGGGGGCTGCTGTATGTAGATGCGTTCGCGATTGAGGTTGGTGGAAGAGAGCACCAGCGCCGACGACGAACGCACGGGCGCGATCTTGTAGTCCTTTACCTCGCCGTGGACGCCGAGCTGGAACAGATCGTCGCGTGCGACCTGCGGGTTGTAGGTCGCGTAGTTGCGCGCCTCGCCGCCTTCGTAGTGGTTGCGCTTGCTCTTCCAGTTCGCCTGGATCGGCAGGTGGCAGCCGCCGCAACTCGTCGTCCACGACGTATGGCAGGTGTAGCAGAGCATCTTGTCGACGTCGTGCGCGCGGTCGGCCTTGGCTACCGAGGTGCCGTAGGCGAGCGTCGCGGTGTTGCGCGACATCGTGTGCGCCCGATCGGCACGGACGTTGTATGCACCCGATGCCGGGAGGGAAGTGTCGACGAGCTGGCTGACCTCCCACTCGAGATCGGGTGTCGTTGCCGACCGCTGGATCAGGCGATTGCCGTTCCACTGGAAGCGACGCTTGCCATCGGGATTGCGGATGAGCAGCAGATTGCGGCCGGACTTGGGAGCCATCGGGCCCGACGTCTTCAGGGTGGGCCGGGCGTCGGGTGTGCCGTGGCAATCCTGGCACTGGATCTCCACGCCAGCGGCGACTTCGCCGACGATGTGGCCGTTCGAGTGCGAGTCCTGCGCATAATGGCAATCGACGCATTGCATGCCGACGTCGACGTGGATCGACGAAAGGTGCACGGCTTTCTCAAGCTTCTTCGGGTCGGCTTCGTCGATCTTCGCGCCTTCCTCGTCGAGCAGGTGGCCCTTGCGGTCGCGCTTGAACACCGCGCGGAAGTTCCATCCGTGGCCGTGGTAATCGGCGAACTGCGTGTCCTTCAGCAACGGGTTGTTGAGCGAGACATCCTGCAGGAACTCAGGGTCTGCCCACTTGCCGCGGATCGCCGCTTCTTCGGGATTGCGCGAATTGATCGCGCGGGTCTGCGCGTTGTCGGGCGTGAATTCCTTCGCGGGCCACATCGCGGCAGCGTCGGACTCGTAGTCCCACATGATGTAACCGAGCATCGTGTTGATGAACATGTTGGGCTGGTGCATGTGACAACTCATGCACTGGCTCGACGGGATCGCGCGGGTGAAGACGTGGCGAATCGGGTGGCCAGGCTCGCCGCGCGGAATGGTCGGATCGACCTGCTGGGACTCGCCGCGATTGCCGTACTTCGCCCAGATCGACGAGTGCCGCGGATCGCGATCGTTGGCGTAGGTCACGTGGCAGGCGGTGCAGCCCGACGAGCGAAAATCGCCCGGATTGTCATTCGTTCCGAGGAACCAGAGATGCGGGTCGTTGAGGCGGGTCTTGTGGATATTGAGGACCGGCACCGCGATGCGGCTGCCGGTGCCCGGACCGCGATTGGACTGGCGGAAGTCGACGCGGCCCGGCTCTTCGAGGCGTTGCGTGAGGCCGAGCGAATTCGGCAGGCCGGTCTCGCCGAAGCTCGAGCCGATGTTGCGGCCGCCACGTTCGAAGACACGGAAGATATCCGCCGGCGGAACCGTCTCCCATGCCGGCAACGGCACCAGCTTCTCGAGGATGCCAAGGCGCGCCATCTCCGGGGTCGGTTTCTCGGGCCCGCTGATCGATCCCCACTTGCCGTCGCGCGTGTAGTACTCGCCGAGGATGTAACGCTTGTAGGGCAGGATGCCGTTGTTGTAGCTCGCTCCGCCCATCAGCATGGCGCTGGTCGACATGAGGCTCGTCTGGTTCGCCTTGACGATCTCCATGTGGCAGGCGCCGCAGGATTCCTCGGCAATGCGAAGGTCGCCGGGGTTGATGAATCGCACGAACTCCGGCGACTCCGCGGTGAGATCGGCGTAGCTGCCTTCGGGGTTGCGGCTCGCCGGATACAGCCAGCGATCCGGATATGCGGGCAGCACGTGCGCCTTTTCCATCGCATCGAAATAGGCGGGCGAATAGGGCAGGCTGGGGACGTGCGCGTGCTGGTCGTAGGTCGCCTTGAGCGGATTGGTCGAGCCGATCGCGTGACGCTTGTTCGGGCCTTCGCCACCCGGGCCCTTCACCTGGGCATTGCCGCCGTGGCAGTCGGTGCAGCCCAGCACCACTGACGGGCTCGCATGCATGGAAGCCGAATCGCTGGCCGTGTGACAGGTCACGCAGCCGACGCTCTTCGCGTCTGCCTCGGTCCGTGATTGATGCGCAGGGGCGGACGGCGCCGTGACGTAGGCGCGTTCGACCGCCTCGTCTTCGGCGGCGCCGACGGTGCCGACCAATCCCAACGACAGGAGGAGAAGCAACACCGCGAAATAGGTGGACTGTTTCATCGAGCTGATTCCGTGTTCGATTCTCCCCGCCTGCCGGGAAAAGGTGCCCGAAGGGCGGATGAGGTGCCGCTGGGAGAAAGCGCAAAGCCGTGACCGCCCGGCGTCTTCTGCCCGCAGCAACTGGCGGAAGGAGCGGCAAGGGCAGGGTCGCGAATGCTCATCGGATTCTTCTCTGGACCTTCCTGGAATTCGGGAAATCGGGTGCGGCTAGAAATTGAGGGTGATGTTGCCGAGCACGGAGTAGTAACTGTCGTCGTCGCCGTAAAGGTCCTTGAGGCCGTCTCCCGGCTCCAGAAGCGCGGCGGACAGTCGCACCACCACGTTCTGGGTCATGAACGGCCGCCAGATCCAGGCCACCGATGCGTCGGTGCCGATGCTTCGGTCGATCGGGCTCTGGTTGCGTGCGACCTCAAGCACCGTGGTGTCGTCGAACCAGAGCTCGTTGACGTTCACGGAGACGCGGTGCTGCGCCGTCAGGTCGAAGTCGGCGCCGAGGCCGATCAGCCGGAGGCCCGGGTTCTCGAAGTTCGACTGCCCGAGCTCGCGCGACGAGCGCAGGCTGGGGATGAGTGAATTGCGACCCGACAGCGCGACGCCACCGCCGCCGATGAGCGGGATGTTCTGGCGGATCCAGTAACTGGTGTCGGCGCCGGCGAAGATCGGATTCTCGAAGATCGCGTCGAAGCCCTGCGACTCGTCGTCGAACGGATCGTCGTCGCCCGAGCTCCATGCCACGGACGCGCGCGCGCGGACCCAGTCGAAGTCCATCGACGCTTCCGCAGCGACGAAACCCGCCTCGATGTCGGAGGGGCGGCCGGTGAAGGTGTTGTCGTTGTCGCCGAACGCGCCGTAGGCGCTGACGGTCAGGTTCAGCCGCCCGAAGTGGCCATCGCCGTTGTATCCGAGGTACACGACGTCGTATTCGCGCGGCTGCTCGGTGCCCAGGGACGACGGGCGCGCGATGAATCCGTTCGGATCGAAGAAGAAAGTGTCCTCGCGGTTGCGGTTGTAGACGACCGTTGCCTGCGACACGAAGCCGATGGTCGGCCAGTCCTGGCGATACAGGTTCGCGATGACGACGTCGTCGTCGCGCAGGCCCTCGCTCACGTCGTTGAGGCCGGAGTTGAGATCCTTCTCGAGTCGACGGAACCACGCGAGGTTGTATTGCCACTTGTTGTTGTCGCGATTGCCGAACAGGCGCGCGCCGAACTGCAGGTCCTGGAACAGGAAACCGCGAAAATCGGTGGAGAAGGGCTGGATGCCGAAGCGAAAGGCGTCGAAGTCGAAACGGTCCGACACGTTGCGCAGGTGGCGATCGACGAACAGTTCCTGCACGGCGACGAAATAGTCGTTGCGGCTGTTGCCGAGGCGCGGGTCGACCTGCAGGATGCGCACGTCGTCCACGTCGACCCGGTTGTACTGGAAGCCGAGCGTGGCGCGGTATTCCCAGTCCGGCGGCTTGAAGGTCGTATCGCCCTTGAAGTACACGACGCCGAGCAGGAACGTCTGCGCGAAGATCGTCTGGTCGATGCCGGAGAAAATGTCGTTGGAACCGGGGTTCTCGGTGGACGTCAGTCCCACCGGCGTCGGGATGGAGCGCGGTTCGATGATCGTGTCGGAAATGCCGACAAGGCTCAGGAACCAGTCGTCGCCATGTATCGGGATGTCGCCCTTCCAGACGTTCTGGTTGTAGGGGTCGTACCACGGATACTTGAACCCGAGCGTCTGCATGATGCGCCAGCGGTCCGGGAGCGGTACGAACTCGCCCACCTGGTCGACCGGCGCAGGCTCGATGTTGCTCGGGTTCGGATCGGGTTCCTCGACGCGGCGTTCCACTGGATGTCCGGGCCGGCGGCGCGGCGGCGCGTCGAACGGATCGTAGGTTTCGCCGGGCAGCAGGGCGGCGAAATCGAACAGGCCGCTCGCCGGGATAGCCGACGCACCGGCGCCAGCCGGCGCTAGCGCGGCCGCGATGAAGAGGGCAAGCGTACGGCGGCTCTTGTGATGGCGTGTCATGTCACAACCCCGCGCACACGTTGGAATCCTGCGAGTTCAGGAAAGGCGCCTGCGGGCACTGCACGTAGCGCAGTCGCGAGCCTTGCGGCACGAGTTGGTCGGAACGGCGTGGGGCGGGTGCGTGACCGATTCCCCCGACCTGTGCCGCGGCGCGTGCCAGGCCCAGGAACGAGACCATGTCGTCCTGGTCGATGCCGTCGCCGGAAACGCCAACGGCGCCGATGAGTGTTTCGCCCCGGTAGATCGGCACGCCGCCGGGGAATATCTGGATGCCATTGCGAGCACGGCCGGTGGGCATGCCTGTGCAATTGCCTGTTACCCGGAGCAGCGCCGCCGGTGCGCTCAGGGTGCCATCGCGGAAGCCGATGTACGCTCCGAGGATCGAGGCGATCTTGTTGTAAACGAGATCAAGCTGCAGTCCGTCGGAGAACGGGCTCCACTGCGCGATGGGTTTGGACAGCGGTCCGTGACGCGTGCCCGGAACGCCGTCGGGAAAGAACGGCCGCGCGATGTTGCCGATCGCACGTGGTGTGAACGCCCAGATGCCATCACCGAACAAGGTGGGAAGTCCGAAGAAGCCACGCGAATCGGTGACGTAATCGGCGAACCTGACACGCGTGGCGCCTGGGGTGCCGTCCGCGTTGAGATAGACCGCATCCGGCGTCGCCGCAAGGTCGGCGGCGGTTGACGGGTGCGAGAACAGCAACGCGGTGCGCGCCTTCTGCAGCGAGACGTCCAGACCGAACATCGGAGCGTCGCGCGTGCGCGCCACCCCGACAATATTGCCGTTGAGGTCGACCACGGAAATCGACGCGCGCATCTGCGAATTGGTCGGCCGGCGAATCTGGGCGCGGGCTTCGTTGGCGACGCCGAGGGCCTGGTCGAGAATCGCCTGGACTTCGACCTGGGTCAACGAGCCGCCGCCGGCGCCGATCGCCCCTCGTGGCGGGAACCGGTTTTCGCCGAAGGTCCCGGCGAGCACGAACGCATCGCGCCCGGGGAAGAATTCGTTGTCGGGACGAATTCCAGACGCCGGCTCGCCGAACACCGTGCCGCGCACGATGCCGTTGGCTGCCGAGAAGAACAAGGGCACGTCCAGCAGCGCGCCCGTCCCTTGGGCGAGCGTGGCGAAACCCGGGGCAGTCGCGGGATCACGGGCAAGATTGCTGAAATCGACGTCGCTGAAGCGGAACGTCTTGCCGTCCACCGTGATGCGGTCGCCCCGGCGATCTAGCGGCGCACCGAAACCGAAGGTGCCTGCGGTGGCGATCAGTTCGTCGAGGTCGCGGTCGATATTCGAAACGTCGAGATCGAGGCCGTAGATGCCGTCCGCAAGCACCCCGACGCCGCCGACCAGCGCGCCACCCTTGTACAGCGGTAGTCCGCCGGGGTCCGCGGAAAGTCCCAGTGGTGCAGGTTTGGGACCAAAGGTCAGTGCGCCAGCGAAGCCGACGAGACCGAGGACCGGACCCGGCAGCGCGATCAGGTCGGAGCAAGCGAGCTGCGAGAACTGCACGCCGAACAACGGGCCGGAAGGCCCGCCCACCTCGCCAGGGTTGAAGTGCTGCTGCACGATCTGGCTGGCGGTTCGGGTCGAGAAGGCGTTGCCCTCGGACGAAAGATAGGCCCCCGTGACAGCCTTGGAAATCGCCGCGAGCTCCGTCGGGATGATGGAGATGTTCTCGAGACCGCCGCTGACGCCGCGGCCCGAGCTGATCGTCGCGGTGGTGCCTGCCCCCTGCATCCGGTAGGCGCCGAGCACGTTGCCTACCCGGTCGACCACCGCGATGGTGGCCCGCGCGTTCTGCGCGGACGCTTCGTTGACTGCCTGCGCGATCACGGCGCCGACGTCGGCAGTCGTCAGGAAGGACGTGGCGTTGACACAGGAACCGGTGCATTCGACCGGTGTAGTGGGACCGGGCGCAGGTGCTGGTGCTGGCGCAGTCCCGACCGGGCTGCCGGAGTTGCCTCCGCCACCGCACGCAACGAGCGCGCAGGCAAGTGCACCGATCAAGCTCCCGCGTCGATCACTGCCGTGGTTCGACCTAAACCCCATCTTTCCCCCTTCATCGTGATGTCGATGACATCGCAATGGCTCCCGTTGGGCGGATCATACCCGCGCAAGTGCGGTTTGCGGCAACTTTGGAATGGCCACCACGCGTAGCGTCCGACCCGGGAAGAATCTGCCAGTTGTAATCCCGGCCGCCATATGCCGAATAGCAGTGTCGCCGCAACCACTGGACACACCGCATGAACGCTTCGTCGCTTCGCAGCAGCATGACCTTTCCACACGGGTTCCTCGACTTCCTGACGCTTACGCCCACGCGCGGCCACTGGGTCGGCGACTATGAGATGCAACCCGCGCGGCTCGAGCGCTTCAATTCGTCGCTGCGCGCACTCAGCCCCGAGTCCCCGTCGTTGACCCTCGACCAGATGGCGACTGCCGCGCAGCGCGCGCTCGATCGCTATCCAAACGGGAACCAGCCCGCTTTCGTGACGTCGCGTCTGGCTGCGCTGGCCAGGCTGGACTCGCTGGCCGCCGACGCAGCCTGGGGCGCGGACGACGATCTCTGCGGATACCTCCGGACCGTGCACGATTACCTCGTGGAAACCGAGGATCTCATTCCGGACGAATTGCCCGTGGTCGGGTTGCTGGACGATGCGGTGTTGATCGACGTGACTCTGCAGCTGGTGCGCGAGGATCTCGCCGAATACGAGGACTTCTGCCGCTTCCGCCAGGTGGCGGCTGACTTCGCCAGCATCCCCATCGAAGACACTGGCCTGACCCGGGCGCAGTGGCTCGAGGCCTTGCTGCAATCGCGCGGCCGCAAGCCGCAGCGCTATGGCCACACGCGCACGCGGTCCGCGCCGGATCCGCGCATTTCGCTGTTCCATATCAATTGAATGCGCGTGCCGCAGCGCGAGTATGCTCGGGACGACCGCGCGGCCGAGTCGGCAGAGGGGGTGGTCAAGCGCAGTGTCGGTCGTAGGGGACATTTAATGCGCTTCAACACCACACGCTGGAGCCTCATCGCGGATGCAAGCGGCGATCCGTCGCTTGCGCGTCCGGCCCTCGCGGAGTTGTGTCGCGACTACCGGCCGCCGGTACTCGCGTTCGTGCGACGCAATGGCTACAGCCCTGCTGATGCCGAGGACCTGACTCAGGAGTTCTTCGCGCGTTTTCTGGAACGTGGCTGGCACGCAGAAGCTTCGCCGGAGCGTGGCCGCTTTCGGGCGCTGGTGCTGACAGCCTTGCGTCGTTTCCTGCTTGATGCGCAAGCGCACGTGCGCACGCAGAAACGTGGCGGCGGTGCCCGCCACGTCGAGTTGGCCGAGTCCATGGAAATTGTTGCGGACGACTCGCCCGAGCGCGCCTTCATGCGCTCATGGCTCGGCATTATCCTGGAGCGGGCGCGCAGACGATTGCAGGTCGAGTGCAGCGACGCAGGCAAAGGTGTGCAGTTCGAGCGGCTCTGGGGTTGTATCGACGGCCGCGCCGACAGCGCCGACCTTGCTGCTCTCGCCGACGAACTCGGCGTGCGTCGGAACACCGTCGCGGTGCAGCTGCATCGGCTGCGCGCGCGCATGCGGCAACTGACTCGATTGGAGCTGCTGGCAACGGTGGGCAGTCGTGAGGATCTCGACGCGGAGCTCGATGAGCTACGCGACCTTCTGCAGATCGACCTGGCGACGAAGGACTGACGCCGTGCCCATGCCTTTTCCGTCGTCCCCACCCATCGACACGCGCAACACGCGCTGGTCGCTGATCCGCGAGCTGACGGCAGGCGCGAGCCCGGCCGACTCCCGCACGCAGTTCTATGAGCTGTGCGTACGTTATTGGCCGCCCATCCAACAGCACATACGACACTGCGGCTACGACGAAGTGGCGTCGCGCGCGCTTTCCAACGAGTTTTTCGCGTATCTCCAATCGGAGGCGTTGGCGCGTGTGGGTCGCCACAGTCGTTTTCGCGAGTTCCTGCAGCACGAACTCGATGCGTTTCTGGTGCGCAAGCGCGCTGGGGGAATAGTCGCGACAGCGCCAGGAGTGGAACAGGCAGCCCCCAGCAGCGAGGCCTTGCGCCAGAGCTTCGCGCTGGAAGTCATCGGTCACAGCATGGCGCGTCTGCGCGCCGAAGCTGTGGAGGCCGACCGCGCGCAGATGTTCGAGCTGCTCGAGCGATACCTGTCCAGCGAAGCCAAACCCGACGACATCGAAAATGCCGCGAAAGCGCTCGGTGCCAAGCCCCTGTTTGTGACGATGGCGATCCGCCGGTTGCGTCAGCGGTTTCGCCTTCTCGTTGACGATGAACTCGCGCGGCTCGTGACGGACGAAGTCGAACTGGCGGAAGAGCGCGCCGCGATGCTGGGCGCGTTGGCGCGAGCGTGAGCACGCCAAGGTTGGTCTCGGGCGAGTCTCCGCCCACCAGCCCCAACTGGTGGCTGGATCCCGCGATCGCGAAGCTTGCGTTTGGCGCCGACCCGAAGGACAAGGACGGCGGCGATCCCTGGGGCGGCGACGAACGGCTCGATCTGGACCTTGAAGATCCCGAGCAACGCGCGCTCGGCGAGTTCGAACTGCTCGAGCTGATCGGGCAGGGCGGCATGGGTCTGGTGTATCGCGCTCGCCAGACGCGATTGCAGCGCGAAGTCGCGGTGAAGCTGTTGTCGGCAGGTCCGTGGGCGTCACCGGATTTCGTCGCGCGATTCCAGCAGGAAGCGCAGCACGCCGCCCAACTGCAGCATCCGGGCATCGTCACCGTGTTTGAAATGGGCGAGCTGGACGGCCTTGTGTACTACGCCATGCAACTGGTGCGGGGCGAAAGTCTTGCCCAGCACCTCCAGCGTCAGGGCGGCCGTTTGCCCGCGCGCGCAGCAGCAACCCTCATGCGCACCGTGGCGGAATCGGTGGCCTATGCGCACAGCCTTGGCGTACTGCATCTCGATCTCAAGCCGGCAAATATTCTGCTCGATGAATCGGGCGAACCGCGTGTCGCCGATTTCGGACTGGCGCGGCGCATCGATCCCGAGGGTCTGCTCGACAACGATCACATTGCCGGTACGCCAAGTTACATGGCGCCGGAACAGGCCAGCGTAGGCGCACATCCGTTGACTACCGCGAGCGACGTCTGGGGTCTGGGCGCCGTGCTGTACGAAATGCTGTGCGGCCGACCGCCGTTCGAAGGATCGAGCGCCATCGCGACCCTGGAACTGCTCCGCAAGGGCGAACTGGATCCCCCGTCGCGTTATGTGAAGCTCGCGCCCGACCTCGAGGCGATTTGCCTCAAGTGCCTGGCGATGGATCCGACCACGCGCTATCCGGATGCACGCTCGCTGGCGGACGATCTCGGGCGGTACATCGAAGGACGCGAAGTGAGCGTGCGCCCGCTCACGTCAATCCGGTGGATGGGGCGATGGGCGCGGCGCGAGCCGTGGCTGGCGGCCACCGCGAGCATCGCGATCCTCACGCTGGTCATCGGAATGGCCGCGACCTCATTGCAATGGCTGCGGGCCGAACGCAACGCCGCAGTCGCGCAGTCGAATGCCGTTGAGTCGAGTGCGCGGCTCTGGGAGAGCCGCCGCGAAACGGCATTGCGAGTGGAACAAAATGGCGAGGGCTACCTCGCCATGCGCCAGCTCTTGACCAACATCGAAGAGCAGGAACGTTCCGGTACGCCGAGCCTGGCCGCATTCGATCGTCTCCGTTTCGGGATGATGTCGTCGCAGGGCGCGACCCTGATCGACGCAATCGCCATTGCCGACGCCAACCCGCTGGCCGTGGCATTGAGCCCAGGAGGCGCTGTCCTGGCCATTGCCTGCAACGACCAGACCGTGCGCTGGTACGGGACCGCGACTCTCGCCGAAGTGGGCAGGGTGAACCTTGCCGGTCGTTCAAGTTCCAGCGGCGTGGACCGCGCTCCACTCTTCCTGAAGTTCGTGGGCGAGCAGCGGTTGCTGGTGACGCTCGACTGGTACGGCAACTACGTGAGCCCGGCCAACATCGACAGCTGGATGATCGATCTGGAGCGCGCCAGCGTCGTCGAGCCGCCGGCAGAGTTCGCGGATTTCGCCGACGCGAACTACAGCGCCGACGGACGACATGCACTCCTGCGCAATCGATCGATGCAGACGCAGCTATGGCAAGTGTCTCCGTGGCGAGCGCTATCGCGACTGGCGCATCCCGGCGGCACGCCGTCGGCTGACATCCCGACCTACGTTGGGAAGAATGCGGATTTTGCCGCCACTCTTCTTGGCGCCTCGCGCGAAATGCTTTGGTTGGACCCTGCGGATCTTTCCCGCGGAACCTCGCTGCGCTTTCCGGGACAAGCCGGCATTGCGGCGTGGATGAACAGCAATGACGGCCAGCTGATGGCGTTTGGTGACTATGAAGGCCGTGTCTTCATCTACGACATAGTCAACCGCGCACTGCGAACCCTCCCGACTTCACGCGGCCGGGAAATTACCTGGCTGGCCTTCAGCGAAGACGACAAGTGGCTCGCGGCGTCAAGTTGGGATGGAGCGGTGTACGCATTCGATGTGGCGCGAGGAGACGCCCTCGTCGCCGGGCAGATGCAACATGATTTCGCACCCTTGCGGATCGGACTCAGTCGGGAGCGGCGCACGCTGGTTGTCTCCGGAGAGGGCAAGAGTGCTCTCTGGCACCTCCCGGAACCGGGGCCCCGCGCCGTGCCCGCACGAAGGGTGGGCGCAGGGCCCGCCCCACATGGGCTTTCGGGCCGCTACGCAGCTGACTGGTCTTTCGAAGCGGGCCTCATGGCGACGGCGGGAATCGACGGACAGGTGCGACTGTGGCGACTACCGCGTTCGCCGTTGATGCAGGCTATCGCCGCACGCCAGATCGGCGAGTCGACGGACTTCGACGGACTGCACGTGGTCGATGTCGACTGGAACCGTTTGCGGATCGCGACGATAAAAGATGAAGCGGTGACTCCCTGGATGGAGTTTTCGCAACCTCCGGGTTTCGCGGAATTGGCAGCGGGCGGATCGACGCTGGTGGTAACTGTAGGCGCGAAGCTGCAGGTGTTCGACGCGCCGTCCCTGGCCAGCCGATACGCCCCCATTCCGTTATCCGACACCCCGCAGCAGCTGGTCGCAAGCGCCGATGGGCGATGGCTGCTCCTGACTTTCGGCGTCAGCGGCGGAGCGACCGGGCTTTCGCAACGACTGCAATTGTTCGACCTCAAGACCGGCGAGGAGATGCCTGGGGAGGCGGTTCTCGCTGGACCATTGCGGACGATCTCCTTCTCGCCCGATGCCTCGCGTGTACTTGCTGTCGGTCCTGCCGAGGATGTCAGCACACTGCTCGCGGTGCCTGGGCTGAAAAAGATCGCCACTTATCCGCACGATCCGTTTCAGCCAGTAGTGTGGGGCGCTATCGCTCCGGTAGGGCAATCCGTCTGGCTCGTGACATCTGCACAGGATGCTCGCCTTGGCGATGATGAAGTGCTGCTCTGGAATCCTGACACCGACACGTTGAAGAGTCGGGTAGCGGGACAGGCGCGTCCGCTCGGCATCGTCGCCACCGCGGACGGCGCTTTTCTGGCGGGTGAGGCGAACGATCAGCTGTCCACGGCCGACCTCGAGTTGAGCCGTCTTCGTCGAACGGCGACCAGCTCGCCGACAGCCAATCTCGCAATTGATAAAAGGGGTGCCCTTGTCGCGCGGGCCTATCGGAGCGAAGTACAACTGCACGACGCGGCGACTGGTGCCAACGTCGGGCCGCCGTTACAAGGCTTGAGCAATGCGCTGGACACGATCACGACCCTGGCGTTTTCGCCGAACTCGGACCGATTGCTGGCACGAACCCTGCACGGACACTGGCTGACGTGGTCGCTCGAACCGATGTCCAGCTCTGCGATCGACAAGTCTGCCAATTTGGCAAGACTCGATCCCGACGCCGAATCGCAGCGCGTGCTGCATCCCCTGACGCGGGTCGAGCGGCAGCGCCTGCGCGACAACGACCCCGGACCCTGGACGCGCACCGCGGCGCGTCGCGGGATGCCGTTGCATGCAACGGCACTGACGGACGGGAGTGCGATTCCGCCGCGATCAGGCGAATCGTCCCCCTGGATGCTCGATCTCGATCGTGTCATCGCGTCCGGTCCCGAGGGCGTGCGCAACACGTTCTACAGTGGTCGCCCCCAGATGCGGCCTTACCCGGCTGGAGTGCAGCGCTTCGGCGGCATGGACTTTGAGTTGCGCGGGTTCTTCGAGATCGGCATCCGCAGTTCCACCCCAGAAGGTCGCAGGAATACGACCGAAGCGACCCGCACCTGGTCGTTGCCTTGTGTGCCCGTACCCGATGCGCCGGTGCAGGCTGTCTGGCCGCTCATGATGTCCGCGATCCGCGTTCAGTCGGCGGAACAAACGGTGCTCGCCCAGCTGGTATGGCACTACACCGACGGCAGCCGCGCCGTCACGCCCTTGCGTACCCAACATGAGCTCGCCGGCTACTCGGGGCTCGACAGCAACGTACCGCTGGTCTTCGGCAACACCTTGAGCCGGGTCTCGCCGGGCACGCAGGGAGAGACCCTGAGCAGTCCGCGGTTGCCGAATCCGCACGCAGACCGATCGCTGCGTTGTGTCAGCATCGAAAGCATGGGGCCACCGGTGTCGGTCCTGGTGCTCGCCATCACTGCAGAGCCCATGCCTTCCGGGGCTCAGCAATCGGTTCCGTAATCGCCGTGGTGGATTGCCGTAACTAACATCGAGAACGCAGCTCCGAAACAAATCTCTTTTTCGTCGCGCCGCCGCAAGGAGAATGCAGTGAAGACTATTTCAGACAAGAGTCTGCTTGCCGTTGCGTTGATGGCAAGCCTGTTGTGCCTGGTGCACGAGCCCGCCGTGGCCTGCGGAGAAAACCAGTTCAGCACCGGTCACGGTCTGCGCTATCAGGGCTTCCTCGCGCCCCGGCCTGCAACCGTGGTCGTGGTCGACGACGGATCGGGTGATCGCGACGAACTGTACGCGGGACTTGCCAAGGCCGGGCATCGCGTGACGGTCGTGGCGAATCGCGACGGACTTGCCACTGTCCTGGCCAGCGTGAAAGTCGACGTGCTGATTGCGGACCTGCAAGACGTGGATTCGATGACGAGCGAAGCCCCGAGCGGTACCCGCGTCCTGCCAGTGGTTGCAAGGCAGCTTCGCGACGCTCCTGAAACGCGCCGACGCTTCGATTTGATACTGCTCGAGGGAGCGAGCCTGGGTCAGTATCTGAAGTCGATCGATCAGCTTGTAAGTGCGGCGACGAGATGAAACAGCGAGCGGCCGAATGCATGCGCCGGATCGCGGGTGGTCTTGTTGTAACCACGATGGTCGTGGCATTCCAGCCCGTGCGGGCATCCGACGGAAGTGGGATACCGGGGGAACTGGATTCCGCCGCGCCCGCAATCAGGACCTTCGAGCCGCCCGCCGCGGAACGCAAGCGTGGTCGCGTCGGTGTGACCTACCAGAACCTCAGCACTGTTGGGGCGCTAACGGGGACGGGAGAGGTGTTTGGCACCCATGAGACCGACACTCATGCGGTTCGTCTCGATCTCGACTACATGATTGGCGCGCGATGGGAAGCCCACGTGTCGGTTCCGTTCATCCGCAAGCGGTCGCGCGGAGGATTCATCGCGCATGACCCGCGCCGCCTCACCGTGCAGCACCCCGAAGCGCCGCTGCTCGACGATGGGAATTTCCACAGCGGGTGGCAGGATTTGTCGCTGGGTTTGTCCTATCACGGTCAGTGGCGCGGATTCGCCATCAGTCCTCGACTCACGGCGTCGATTCCGACGCACGAGTATCCTCATTTCGGAAATGCGGCGCTCGGACAGAATCTGTGGTCGCTGAGCCTGGGGTTCGACGTCAGCAGGCAGCCCGAGTTCTCGAACTTTTTCTATGCGTTCGGATACAGCTACCGTTTCGTCGAGAAAACGCTGGGATACAACGTGAACAGGCAGCACTTCCGGCTATCCAGTGGCTACTACTTCACGCCCAGGTTTTCCGCCAGCCTGTTCCTGGATGCAAGCAAGGGCCGCGGCGTCAAGTCCGACGACATACGCAGACTGGGCCTCAACCGAACCAGTGAGCTCTGGTATCAGCATGATCGGCTGGACCTTCGGGAAGGCATCATTGGGGGAGCGAGCTGCGCCTATCAGGTCAACGACGACTACTCCGTCTCGCTGACCGCCGCGAAATTGCTGCGGGGTCGCGATCGACAGGACTTGCGCCACGCATACGAAATCCAGGTATCGCGCAGTTTTTGACGTGAGCGGGGTCGCGTCTGCGCCGTAAATCGAAACCCGTGCCGGAAAGACCCCTTCTTGCCGCCTGGTTCCGCGTGGGCGTAACCCACGAAGTTACTACGGTGCCTTGCCGCGCGCGTCGCGTTGCAGGTCGCCCATGAGCTGGTAGGGCGAGTCGTGGTAACGGTGGCAAGTGATGCAGGTCGACTCCACGCGCTTGGTCGCGGCTTCGCCGCCGTGGCACTGGCGGCAGTTCTCGATGCCGGGAATGAGCAGGTCGGTACTCGACTTCGAGGTCGCGGCGGCATGGCACTCGCCGCACTGCATGGTCGCGTGCCCCGCGTGGGGGAACAGCGACTTTGGAAACCAGACGCCGGCGACGCGCACGGGATCGATCTTCCACTGATCCTGCGCCATGCCTTCCTGGCGGGTGACCGTATGGCAGACGTTGCAGGCGCGTCCCGTGAACAGGCTCTCCCCGATCTCGCTGGCGCGATTGCCGGCCCATGTGCGCGCCTCGATCGTCTGCGCAGGCGTCAACGACTGGCCCGGGCGCCGACGCTGCTGCACGAACATCGGAGCGCGCGCGTCCTCGTAGCCACCCGCGAGCGCACGGCCGGCGTAGTACTCGTCCAGCATTGCGAGGATCTCGGGAACCTTGGCGTGCAGCACCTGGCGGTCCGGTGCGAGCACGTCGAAATCCAGGCGATGGCAGCTCTGACACATCGTCTCGAAGTCGACCGGGAGCATGCGGCCGCCGCCCGGCTCGGCGGTGTGGCAGGAGGCACAGGCGAGCACCCGGCGTCCATCGACGCCGTCGACGCCACCCGGATCGAGATGCAGTTCGTGCGGGAACTTGAGGCCCGAGGATTCCCGCAGGCCGTCCTTGAGCTCGACGCGCGTGGGCGTGAAGCGCCCCTCGTTGTTCCATGCGGGCAGGTTCACCTTCAGCGGTGGATGCGCCGTGCCGAAGTCGGCGGCGTTCACCAGCTTTGTGGCGTTCTTGCTGCTCGCCTGCAGGTCCTGGTGGCAATCCGAACAGAGAGACTGCTGTGCGTCGATGAGCTTGTCCGCGCCGTTGTGGTCGCGGTGGCAATGCGCGCAGCGGGTGTCGCCGAGTTCGGGCAGGTTGAAGCGCTTCGGGTCCGCGTGCGCCGCGACCGCGCCGTGGCACGCACCGCAGGCTTCGTCGCGCACCGGCTGGAAGGGCTTTTCGTGGCAGGTCTCGCAGCGGTCGCCGAAGGTGTGGTGCGCTCGCGCGAGTTCGCCGGACTGCCACGTGCCGCGACTGGTCAGCGGGATGATGTCGATCACCGGCCGCGTTTGCGGGACGAAGTGGGCGAACATCGGCAACAGCAGGAACAGGAGCGTGACCACCGAAAACAGGAACCAGGCCGGTCGGCGTTTCGAGAGCCAGGTGTCCTCGAGCGAAGTGTTTAGCGCTTGCGCCGCGACGCGGGTCTCGACGGTCTCCAGCGGGCTGACTTCGAGCGCTGCATCGAAACCTTTCGGCGCGTCCAGCAACTTGAGGCGCACGCCACCGAGCTCGATGATGCTGCCACGCTTGACGGTCGCGCTGCGCTCGCTGCGGCCATCGACCTTGATGCCGGTGACAACCTGCGACTCGATGCGGATCCGCCCGCCGCCGAGGGCTGTCAGGGTCGCGTGTGCGAGCGCGGCGCGGATATCGGTCAGGGCCACCACCTGGTCCGCGCCACGGCCGACCGTGAGCGTATCGCCATCGAAAGCGAAATCCTGGTAACCGACGTTGCCCTTGCCCTTGCGGGTGATGCGACGGACAAACCAGCGCATGGCGACCTACCAGTAGAAGAAGACGACGATGATGTGGGCCGTCAACGCCGCCAACAGCGCGAACGTCAGCGGCACGTGCACGTACAGCCAGAGTTCCATCAGCGACTGCAGCTGGATGTCGCGGCTGACACGCGAGGCAAGCGCTTTCTTGCGCGACAGCGCGTCGACCAGCTTGCGCATGGTTTCCGCCTGTACGTCCGTGGCCTTGCCGGCGAGGAAATCCACCATCGCGTACATCGTCGGCATCTCCTGGGTGCGTGGCTCGGCCGACTGCCCGGCCTTCTCGCGCTTCTCGAGCGCGTCACGGACCTGCTTCAGCGCCTGCTCCGAGGCATCGTTGGTTCGCAGCATCCCGAGCACGCCGCCGCCGAATTTCGTGTTGTCGATCGAACGCGCCACGATCGCGTGCAGGCGCGCATCGATGCCGTCCGCAAGTTGCAGCGATTGCTGATCGAGGCTGGCGATCTCCTCGATCATCGTCTGCCGCGATGCGTTCTCGCGATTGCGCGTCATCAGCGCGGGGTAACGCAGGTACGCGAAGACGCCGACGAAGCCGGACAGTATCACCAGCGTCATCAGCACGAAGGCGAGTGTGTGGACGTTCCAGCTGAACTGGAAACCGGAGTGCAGCAGGGCGACGAGCAGCAGGGCGGTGCCGAGGTAGACGTGCGCGGACAACCAGCCGCCCACCGATCCGAAGTTGCTGGCGTAGGCACGCTTGCGCAAGCCGAATGTGGTCAGCCAGTAGATCAGCACCGCGCCGATCGTACCCAGCGTATAGCCGAGCCAGGTGCCACCATTCGGGTGCGGCGAAGGATCGTGCCAGAAGTAGGCAACGAGGCTTCCCAGCGTGAGCACCAGCGCCACCCAGAGGTAGCGCTTCCTCGCATAGGTCAGGAAAGAGTCATGCATGCTGGCGATATTCCTGCTCTTTTCCCGACTTCAGCGGGAGAAGGGAAGGGCGTGGCGGCGTGGAACCTGCCGGATCGATCATCGCCGCGACTGCGCATAGGCGGGGAATTCTTCGGGCGAGATGCGCACTGCCGCGCCGGTCGGGCATGCGCGAACGCAGGCGGGTCCGCCCGCGAGGTCCTTGCACATGTCGCACTTGACAGCCTTCTTGGGCGAATCCTTCCCGGCAGCCTCCTTGCCGGCCTCGGCCTCGGCCTTGAGGTCATGAGGTGCCTCACCGGGCCCGCTGCCGGCGCCGAACAACAGCCAGGACAGCAGCCCGGGCTTCTTCGGCGGCTTTGACGCCATCTGGATGACCCCGTAGGGACAGTTGCGTTTGCAGTTGCCGCAGCCGATGCAGTTGTCCGCGATGAAGACCTCGCCGTTCGGTGCCCGATGGATCGCGTCCGGTGGGCAGTCCTTCATGCAATGCGGATGCTCGCAATGCCGGCATGACGTTGGCACGTGGATCTCGGCGAAACTCGGCCCCGCCTCGCGGTCGAGCCGCGAGGTGCCGCCGTGGGTCTCCGCGCAGGCCTTTTCGCAGTTGTCGCAGCGCACGCAAAGGGATTCGTCGATGAGCAGGATGTCGGTGGCTTCGCCGGCTCCCTGCGAGATGAGGAACGAGATCAGGTCGCCGCCAGTGGGCAGGTTCTGCAAGGCGAGGTTGGCGGCTGCACGCTGCCGGTATTCCGACTGGATGCGCAGGCGCAGCATCGGGTTGCGCTGCATCAGGTCGCGGAACGCGTTTGCATCGACGCGCACCGTCTCCGACGAAATCGCGGCAGTGGCGGTGGCCGTGCGCTTGCCTTCGCCCATCATCGTCATCTCGCCGACGTAGTTGCCGGCGGCGACGTAGGACAACACCACTTCGCGGCCACCGATCTGGCGCGAGATGGTCAGCGAACCCACCCGCACGAGGTGCAGGCAATCGCCTTCCTCGCCCTCGCGGAACAACACTTCCCCGGCCTTGAATTTCTCGATGGTGGCGTTGTCGACGATCGGCGCGAGTTCCTGGTAGGACGACTCGGGGGCGAAGCGGCTCTGGATGGCGCGCAGGATGAACACCGTGTCGATTTCGCGCTTGACCGCCGCCACGGAGTTGATGAGCTTGTTCATCGAGCGCCGCGGCGTCTCGACCAGCACGCAGGTCGCCCCGCCGACGATGGTCGCGGAGCGGCGGCGCCCGGAGATGAGGCTCATCTCGCCGAAGAACTCGCCGCGCTTGAGCGTGATGCGCCGGTCTTCGTCGAGGATCACCTGCGCTTCGCCTTCGACGATCGAATAGAAACTGTCGGTGTAGTCGTTGCGTGCGAACACGACCTCGCCCGGTTTTGGTGTGCGGACTTCGGAGTCGATCATGAACTCGCGCAGCTGCAGCGGCGTGATATGCGACAGCAGCCGCACGTTCTTCTGCACCCTGTCGAGCGCAGCGGTGACCGTGCTGAAGCCCGGCATCGCCTTGAACTTGTCGCGCAG
>JBBRIE010000029.1:0-20813 GCA_038221545.1 Lysobacterales bacterium | reverse complement strand
GACGTCCACATGCACGTGCGACGCCGGCGCGCCTTGCAGGATACGGTCACGGCGATCCGCCACCGCACCACCGTCGCGCAGGCCGGCGCGCTGCTGTTCGCGAACGGCGAGCGGCACCTGCGCTCGCACGCGGTGCTGGCGACGCTGTATCCGGAAGCGGCCTTGCAGGCGACCGCCCCGATCGCCGCGCGTTGCACGTTTGCATTGACCGACCTCCGCTACCAGTACCCGTCCGAGCTCGTGCCCGAAGGCGAGAACGCAACCTCGTGGTTGCGGGCGTTGACGGAGGAAGGCGCGCGCTGGCGCTGGCCCGGCGGTGCGCCTGCCAGGGCGCGGAAGCTGATCGAGCACGAACTCGCACTCATCTCGGAACTGGGTTACGAGAGCTATTTCCTGACCGTGCACGATATCGTGCGCTTCGCACGCAGCCAGGGAATCCTCTGCCAGGGCCGCGGTTCGGCGGCGAACTCGGTGGTGTGCTTCGCGCTCGGGATCACCGAGATCGACCCCGAACGCCGCAGCATGCTGTTCGAGCGCTTCATCTCCCGCGAGCGCAACGAACCGCCCGACATCGACGTCGACTTCGAGCACGAACGACGCGAGGAGGTGATCCAGTACATCTACCGTCGCTACGGCCGCGAACGCGCCGCGCTCGCAGCCACGGTCATCTGCTATCGCGGCAAGAGCGTCGTGCGCGACGTCGCCAGGGCGCTGGGCTACGGCACGGACCAGGTCGAGCAGCTGGGCCGCGTCATCGGGCAATGGGATGGCCTCGACGACCTCGATGGGCGCCTGCGCGAGCATGGCTTCGATCCCGCAAGTGCGCAGGTGAAACGTCTTGTCGGGCTGTCGCGCGAGCTGCTCGATGCGCCGCGCCATCTCTCGCAGCACGTCGGCGGCTTCGTGATCTCCGAGCAGCCGCTGCATACGCTGGTACCGGTCGAGAACGCGGCCATGCCCGATCGCACCATCATCCAGTGGGACAAGGACGACCTCGACACGCTCGGGCTGCTCAAGGTCGACTGCCTCGCGCTCGGCATGCTCACCTGCGTGCGCAAGTGCCTCGACCTGCTGCGCGCGCACCACGGCATCGACCTGACTGCCGCCACCATCCCCGCCGAGGATGCCGAGACCTACGCGATGATCCAGCGCGCCGACACGGTCGGCGTGTTCCAGATCGAATCGCGCGCGCAGATGGCGATGCTGCCGCGGCTCAAGCCCGCCTGTTTCTACGACCTGGTGATCGAGGTGGCGATCGTGCGGCCCGGCCCGATCCAGGGCGGCATGGTGCATCCCTACCTGCGCCGACGGCAGGGGCTCGAACCCGTCGACTATCCGTCCACCGAGGTGCAGGCCGTGCTCGAGCGCACGCTCGGCGTGCCGTTGTTCCAGGAGCAGGTGATGGAGATCGCCATCGTGGCGGCGGGATACAGCGCCGGCGAGGCCGACCAGTTGCGGCGCTCGATGGCGGCGTGGCGAAGACGCGGGGGACTCGAGCCGCATCGCGTGCGCCTGATGCAGGGCATGGCGGCCCGCGGCTATCCGCCCGCCTTCGCCGAACGCCTGTTCGAACAGATCAAGGGCTTCGGCTCGTACGGGTTTCCCGAGTCGCACGCGGCGAGCTTCGCGCTCATCACCTACGTCAGTTGCTGGCTCAAGTGCCATCACCCCGCGGCGTTCGCCTGCGCCCTGCTCAACTCGTTGCCGATGGGCTTCTACGCGCCCAGCCAGATCATCGCCGACCTGCGCCGGCATGGCGTGGCCGTGTATCCGGTGGATATCTGTTCGAGCGCCCTGGATTCCACGCTGGAGCTGCCGGCTCCGCCTCCTCCGGAAACACGAACCCGGCGGGCGGACGGGCTCCCACGCGATGCCCGGGCTGCACTCGGATTGCGCATGGGCCTGCGGGAGATCCGTGGCTTGTCGGCGGATGCGGCCCGGCGCATCGTCGCCGCGCGCAACGAGCGGGGCTTCGACGGTGTCGAGGACCTCTGCCACCGCGCCGGCCTCGACGCGCGGGCGCGAAGCCTGCTGGCCCGCGCCGACGCGCTGCGCGGTCTCGCCGGAAATCGGCATCGCGCCCATTGGGAAATCGCGGGCGTGGAGGCGCAGCGCCCACTGTTCGACGCGCTCGAGTCCACCGCCGAATCGCGCGTCGCGATTCCCCCGCCCACCGCGCGGGAGCGCGTGCTCGAAGACTATGCGCTGTTCGGCCTGACACTCGGGCGGCACCCGCTGGCCCTGCTGCGCGACTCGCTCAAGGAGCGGCACTGTCGCGGTAGTCGCGAAGTACGCGCACTGCCCCACGGCCGGAGGGTGCGCTACGCAGGACTCGTGACCATGCGCCAACGCCCCGCCACGGCGAGCGGAGTCACTTTCGTCACGCTCGAGGACGAACACGGCATGGTCAACGTCGTGGTGTGGCGCGATCTCGCCGAACGGCAGCGACGCGTGCTGCGCGAAGCTCAGCTCCTCGAGGTGGAGGGCTGCGTGGAAACGGACGGCAACGTGCAGCACCTCATCGCGCGAAAGCTCGGCGACCTGTCGGAGCTGCTCGGCGGCCTCGACACGCGCTCGCGCGATTTTCGATAGACGCTCCCGGCCCGGATGGACGCTTCCGGCCCGGAGCGGTTCAACGCTTCCTGGAAGCCTTCACTCCAGTGGACGCATGCACCATGAAAGTGACCTTCATCACCACGCGATACTCGGTGACTTTGCCGTTGGACACGATGACCCGGTGATCCTTGATCCACGCGCCGGTGACGTCGCTCACCGAATCGGTGGCGCGCGCCAGCCCCTGGTCGATTGCATCCTCGAAGCTCTTCTTGCTGCCAGAGATGATCTCGATGACTTTCGCGACTGACATGGCTGACTCCGGTGACCGAACAAGGATGGCAGGAGATTATGCTCCCGCGCCCCTGAATGCTCCAACCCGCACCGCGCAACACCTCACGTCGCCGTTACCCGCGCGGGATTCTCCGACAGATCGGTTTTCATCACGAGAAATCGAGGCGTGCGTGATCGCGCAGGTAGTCGACGATGCGATCGGCCGCGTGTTCAGGGGCGAGGGTCGTGGTGTCGACGCGGAGCTCCGGCTGCTCGGGCGCCTCGTACGGCGAATCGATGCCCGTGAAGTTCTTGAGCCTGCCGCGACGGGCCTTGCGATACAGCCCCTTGACATCCCGCTGCTCGGCCACGCGAAGCGGCGTGTCGACATGGATCTCGACGAACTCGTCGACCGCGAACAGCGCGCGCGCCATGGCCCGTTCCGCCCGGAACGGCGAGATGAATGCAGTCAGCACGATAAGGCCCGCGTCGGTCATGAGCTTCGCGACTTCCGCGACGCGGCGGATGTTCTCGACCCGGTCGGCATCCTCGAAACCGAGGTCCTTGCTGAGCCCGAGCCGGATGTTGTCGCCGTCCAGCAAGTAGGTGTGCTTGCCCATCGCGTGCAGTTTCATCTGCACGATATTGGCAATGGTGGATTTTCCGGCACCGGAAAGGCCCGTGAACCAGAGGATGCAAGGTCGCTGGCGCTTGAGCGCGGCATGCGCGTGGCGGGTGACATCGACCGGTTGCCAGTGCACGTTCGCGGATCGCCGCAACGCGAAGTGGATAAGACCAGCGCCCACGGTCTGGTTGGTAAGGCGGTCGATCACGATGAAGCCGCCAAGGTCGCGGTTGACCTCGTAAGCCTCGAACGCGACTTCCCGGTCCAGCTCCATCTCGCAGACGCCGATCTCGTTGAGTTCGAGCTGGTCGGTTGGGCGATGTTCCAGCGTATCGATGTCGATGCGATACTTGATCGGTGAGAGCGTAGCAGTGGCCGACTGCGCCCCGAGCTTGATCAGGTACTCGCGCCCGCGCAGCAGCGGCGCGTCGTGCATCCAAACGATCGTCGCCTCGAACTGGCGGCCAGAGTTCACCGGTGCGTCGAGGGCGCAGATCACGTCGCCGCGCCCCACGTCTATCGCATCCGCGAGCGTCACCGTCACGGCAGCCTGCACGGGCGCGGATTCAACGTCGCCATCGAAGGTAACGACGCGCTCGATAAGACTCCGACGACCCGAAGGCATTACGCAGACCGCGTCGCCGGCGCGCGCCGCACCACTGACGAGGGTGCCGGCGAAGCCGCGGAAATCCAGGTGCGGCCGGTTGACCCATTGCACGGGCAGACGCAGCGGCGCAGAGGCGGCAGACGGCGTCGTACCCGCCTCCTCGAGCGCACCGAGCAGCGGGGGACCGCCGTACCACGGCATGTTTGGACTGGGCTCGGTGACGTTGTCGCCCATCGTCCCGGAAAGCGGGATCGCGGTGACGTCGGTCACGCCCAGGCTCTTCGCGTAGGCGCTGAAATCGCGCTCGACGTCCTCGAAAACCTCGCGGGAATACCCGACCAGATCCATCTTGCTGACGGCGAGGATGAATTGCCGAACCCCCAGTCGCGAAGCCAGGAATCCATGGCGGCGCGTCTGCACGGCCATGCCGTTGCGCGCGTCTACCAGGAGCACGGCGACATCGGCGGTGGAGGCCGCGGTCACCATGTTGCGCGTGTACTGCTCGTGTCCAGGCGTGTCGGCCACGATGAACTTGCGCCTTGCCGTCGAGAAGAAACGATAGGCGACGTCGATCGTGATGCCCTGCTCGCGTTCGGCCGAAAGTCCGTCGAGCAGCAGCGCGTAGTCAATCTCCGCCCCACGCGTGCCGACGCTGCGCGAGTCCCGTGCCAGAGTGTCGAGCTGGTCGTCGAACAACGCGCCGCACTCGAACAGCAGGCGTCCGATCAGGGTGCTCTTGCCATCGTCGACGCTGCCGCAACTGACGAAGCGCACCAGCGAGCGCGCCGCGGGACCGCCGACCATGTCGTCACGCACGGTCCCGACGGAAGCCATGGTGGGCATCAGAAGTAACCCTCCTGCTTCTTGCGTTCCATGGATGCGGTCCCGTCATGGTCGATCATGCGTCCCTGCCGCTCCGACGTGCGCGCGGACAGCATCTCCGCGACGATCTCCTGCAGCGTTCCCGCTTCCGACTCCACCGCTCCCGTCAGCGGATAACAACCGAGCGTGCGGAAACGGACGCGACGCAATCGAGGAATTTCGCCAGACCGCAGCGGCAGCCGTTCGTCATCGACCATGATCAGCGCGCCGTCGCGTTCGACGACCGGCCGCTCCGCGGCGAAGTACAACGGCACGATGTCGATGCGCTCGCGCTCGATGTATTGCCAGACGTCCAGCTCCGTCCAGTTCGAAAGCGGAAACACGCGCATGCTCTCGCCGGGGTGAACCCGTGCGTTGTAGAGACGCCAGAGTTCCGGACGCTGGTTGCGTGGATCCCAGCGATGCTGCGCGGAGCGGAACGAGAACACGCGCTCCTTTGCACGAGACTTTTCCTCGTCGCGACGCGCACCACCGATGGCGGCGTCGAAGCCGTGGCGATCGAGCGCCTGCTTGAGCCCCTGCGTCTTCCAGAGATCGGTGTGCACCGTGGAGCCGTGGACGAAGGGGTTGATGCCCTGGGCCTGCGCCTCCGGGTTGATGTGCACCAGGAGCTTCATCCCGCTTTCCGACGCGACACGGTCACGAAGCGCATACATCTCCCGGAACTTCCAGGTCGTGTCGACGTGCAGCAGCGGGAACGGAGGGACGGCCGGGAAGAACGCCTTGCGCGCCAGGTGCAGCAGCACCGAACTGTCCTTGCCGATCGAGTAAAGCATGACGGGTCGCGCCGTTTCGGCGACCACTTCGCGCAGGATGTGGATGCTCTCGGCTTCGAGCAGGTCGAGGTGGGTGAGCGGGGTCATCTGGGCGGCACTCGCGAGGTCCGGTACGGGCAGCGAGCGAGTGTAATGGCGCAAAAGCCCCGCGTTGCGAGGCGTCAGTCTAGATCAGGGGCGGCCAGGCGCAATCACGAGTGCATCATGGCAACTTTCGCGCACGCGGGGCAGGCCCGCGGACCGCGGCGGGCAGTTCGACACGCGAGGTCTCACCCGCCGACGAGGATCGGGCGATCGAGGCTACTCAGTGCCTGTCTGCGTCAGACCTATTTTTCGTCGCTCTCGTCCAGCTTTCCATCGGCGCCCTCGTCGCGGTGCACGCGAGGCTCTTCGCCCTGCTTGTACATCTGCTTGGCGACGCTGTTGCTGGGCGCGGTGTCGGCATCGATCTGCGGAGGCTTCTTGCCGGGCTGCGGCACGATCGCCGCGTTGTCGACGACGGCTTCGCCGTTGTGCAACTTGTCCTGTGCGACCTTCTTGTCGTGCGCGATGTTGCGTTCGTCGGTCATGCGCGAGTCCTTTACAGGTGGCGCCCGACTTTGACAGGGCACGCCGGACCGCAACGTGAAATGGAAAAGTGTGTCAGGCACACGCGACGCGTCGACATCGAATCAGGGACCTTCGCGAATTGCAGCATGGATCCGCAGGTCCCCGGCCGGCGTGACGTACCGTCGCCTGTCGCCCGTCGCCCGTCGCACGGCGTGGCGCGCGGCAGCCTCACTTGCTGCCCGTGGTCTCGTGCATCACGCGCAGCCACTCGCCTTGCACGAGCTCGGCAGCCGCCGCTTGCACGGCGAGAACGTCGGCAGGATCGAGATCCGATGCATCGATCCCGTGCGCGTGGGCGTACCCGCGGATGTCGAAATCACGACCAGCCTCCACGAAGAAGAGTCCCGGAGAAGTGTCTGGGGTGTGGGTCACACGGTGAATCAATCGCAGCGATCGTACGGTCATGCGAGTCTCCTTGAAGGGACGTTGAAGCCCAAAGCACCGCGAATTCCGGCTGCGACCTCGAAGCGAGTTACGGCGAATCCGGCCGCCTTGCCGACCATGGCGGGATCACGCCTGTTACTCACCGGCTTTCGCCGCGGCGAAATGCCGATCCGCGTGCCTGTGGGTAGGACAAAGGGCAGGATTACGACCCAAAAACAAAAGGGCCACTGAGCTGTAACTCATTGGCCCTTCTGGATTTGTATGGCGCGCCCGGAGAGATTCGAACTCCCGACCACCAAGTTCGTAGCCTGGTACTCTATCCAACTGAGCTACGGGCGCTTTTTTGTTTCGCTGACGCTGTCTCTTCGCCGACGGAAGTACCGAAGCGAAGCCGGGCATTTTGTCCGACAGGCTCCGGTGAGTCAACGCCAATTCAAGTCGAATTGGCGGAGAGAGAGGGATTCGAACCCTCGATCAGGCTATAAACCCAATACTCCCTTAGCAGGGGAGCCCCTTCGGCCACTCGGGCATCTCTCCGATATTGCTGCGTGTCGCGGGCGACTCTGCAATGCGCCCACCCATCCGACCCTTGCAGGCATCTCGCGGCGCGCAAGGGTAACGGAGCACCCTACTCGTCGCAACGAGCAGGGAGGTCTCGCTCGTGGGATTCGATCGAGACCTCGCCCGACGCAGGTAGCCGGCGGCTGCCGTCTTGCACTGCGTCCCGGATCACCCTTCCGAAGTCAATGCGCTCGACGGGGGTGGTGCTGCTCCGCCAGCCTGTTCGCGCTGGATGCGCTGGTAGATTTCCTCGCGATGCACGGGTAGGTCTTTCGGTGCATTGATCCCGATCCGGACCTGGTTGCCCTTGACGCCCAGCACCGTGACGGTGACGTTGTCTCCAATCATCAGGGTCTCACCGACCCGACGAGTCAGAATCAGCATTTGCGCTGTTCTCCTTGCTCCGTGTTTACAAAACCGTCCAGGCAGCCCTGCCCGGCTTGGTTTCCCTGCCGCAATCGCGCGGCTCGTCTCACTTCGCCCGCGCCGGTCGTCCCCCCGGCGAAAGACCAATGCTATTCCCGGACACAATCCCGGGCAACGCGTCGCGGCTGTGACCGCATGCGCACCTGCGTCTGCTCGGTGCGCGTCGTCACCTTACGCGAACGCGACGTGCGAACCGGGTGTCGAAAGTCATGCATCGAATCTTTCGCGCACCCAACGTGGAATGGATTCGAGGATTTTCCCGAGCTGCGGCGAATCGTCGCCGCCGCCCTGCGCGAGATCCGGTCGACCGCCTCCCTTGCCACCGATCTGACCCGCGACGTGTCCGAGCAGTTCCCCTGCCTTGATGCGCGACAAGGCCGCGCCCGAGACGCCCGCAACCAGCGCCGCCTTGTCGCCCGGTTGTGCGCTCGCGAGCATCACCACCGCGTCGCCGAGCGCTTGCTTGGCCTGGTCCGCGGCTTCGCGCAGCGATTTTGGATCGAGTCCGTCCATTCGGATCGCCAGCACCCGGATGCCGTTGACGTCCTGTGCTTGCTCGAGCGCCGCGGCAAGCGCTCCGCTCGATGCCCTGGACCTGTGCGCTTCAACCTCGCGTTCGAGCGCGCGTTGCCGTTCGAACAACTGGCGAAGCTTGGCCGCAACATCCTCCGGCTTCGCGTCCAGCAAGCGGCCCGCCTCTTCGATCATCGCCTGCCGCTGGTTCGACCAGCGCAACGCGCCCTGCCCGCTGACCGCCTCCATGCGGCGGATGCCCGATGCGATGCCGGTTTCGGCAACGATCTTGAACAGGCCGATGTCGCCGGTGCGCGCCACATGCGTCCCGCCGCAAAGTTCAGTAGAGAAATCGCCCATGCGCAGCACGCGCACGTTTTCACCGTACTTCTCGCCGAACAGCGCCAGCGCACCGAAATCGAGCGCCGCCTGCATCCCCATCTGGTGTACCTCGGCCGCATGATTGCCGCGTATTGCCTCGTTCACGAGGTCTTCGACGAGTTCAATCTGCCTTGCGGCCATCGGCTCGAAGTGCGAGAAATCGAAGCGCAGCCGGTCGGGTGCGACCAGCGAGCCCTTTTGCTGGACGTGGGGACCCAGCACCTTGCGGAGTGCGGCGTGCAGCAGGTGCGTCGCCGAATGATTGAGGACCACTGCGCGCCGGCGGTCTGCATCGATGGAAGCCTCGAGGACATCGCCGATGCGCAACTGGCCGGAAACGACGCGGCCCACGTGACCGTGAAACTGCCCGGCCAGCTTCACCGTGTCCTCAACCGCGAAGCGCACCCCGTCGCTGGCCAGCAGCCCCCGGTCACCGACCTGGCCTCCTGATTCCGCATAGAAAGGCGTACGGTCCAGAATCACGGTGACGGCATCGCCTTCCTCGGCGGCATCGATCAGTGCTCCCTCGCGCACGATACCGAGGACCTGCGCGGCATCGTGCGTATGGTCGTCGTAGCCCGAGAAGTCGGTCGCCGCGAGCCTTCGCACGTCTTCGCCCGACAGCGTCGCCGCGACTCCGAACCGGCTCGCCTCGCGCGCGCGCTCGCGCTGCAGTGTCATGGACTGCTCGAAGCCCTCGAGGTCAACCGCAACACCGCGCTCGCGCGCAATGTCGGCAGTGAGGTCGACTGGAAATCCATAGGTGTCGTAGAGCTTGAACACAGCTTCGCCCGCGATGCTGCCGTGCTCGGCGATGAGGGCATCGAGCATCCGCATGCCCTGGTCTAGCGTCTCGGCGAATCTCGACTCCTCCGCGGCGAGCACGCGCTCGACGTGCGTGCGCTGGGCGACAAGCTCGGGATAAGCCTCACCCATCGCGCCCACGAGCGGCGCGACCATGCGCGAGAAGAACGGTCCGCGAACGCCGAGGATCCATCCGTGACGCAGGGCCCGACGAATGATCCGGCGCAGGACGTAGCCGCGGCCCTCGTTGGAAGGCAACACGCCGTCCACGATCAGGAACGCACAGGCGCGGATGTGATCGGCGATGACGCGCAGGGACTTGCTTTCGGTATCGGTAGTCCCGGTGGCGTCGGCCGCCGCGAGGATCAGAGTCTGGAACAGATCGATCTCGTAGTTCGAATGCACGTGCTGCAACACAGCCGCGAGACGTTCGAGACCCATGCCGGTATCCACGCAAGGCGCCGGCAACGGCAGCAGCGTGCCGTCCTTCTGCCGGTCGAACTGCATGAACACGTTGTTCCATATCTCGATGAATCGGTCGCCGTCCTCGTCGAGCGAGCCTGGCGGACCGCCGGGAATGTGCGCGCCGTGGTCGAAGAAGATCTCCGTGCACGGACCACAGGGACCGGTGTCGGCCATCTGCCAGAAATTGTCGGAGGCGAAGGGCGCGCCCTTGTTGTCGCCGATGCGGATGATGCGATCCGCGGGGACGCCAACCTGCTCGTTCCAGATCGCGAAGGCCTCGTCGTCGGTGTGGTACACCGTGATCCATAGTCGATCGGCGGGCAGCTGCCAGACCTTTGTCAGGAGCTCCCAGGCCCAGACGATGGCGTCTCGCTTGAAGTAGTCGCCAAACGAGAAATTCCCCAGCATCTCGAAGAACGTGTGGTGGCGAGCCGTGTAACCGACCTGGTCGAGGTCATTGTGCTTGCCCCCCGCGCGGACGCAGCGTTGCGACGAGACCGCGCGTTTGTAAGAACGCTTCTCGACCCCGAGGAACACATCCTTGAACTGCACCATGCCGGCATGGGTGAAGAGCAGCGTCGGATCGTTACCCGGAACGAGCGGGCTCGAAGGCACGATCGCGTGCCCTCGCTCGCGGAAGAATTCGAGGAAATCCTGGCGGATATCGGCAGTGGTTTTCATGCTGACCGTGGTTCGAGGGACGCTGGCGTCCGATGGCTCGGAGAATCCGGCCGCGATGATCGAAGAAGCGATCAAACGGACGCGGATGGGTCGCGAAGTCTAGCAGCGCCCCGACAATCCCCTAGGAATCCGCATCTACGCCGCGCTCGCGGCGAATCGCCGCGCGGATCGTGTCGCCGTCGAATCCGCGTCGATGCAGCAGGGCGAACGCGCGGCGCTCGGCGGCGAGGTCCGAGCCGGACGCGAGCCCGCGACGGCGCAAGGCTTCGCGCGCGACGTCGATCCATGCCGTGCCGTGGTAGTCCAGCGCACCGGCAATGGCGGGTGCGACCAAAGCTTCGTCGACTCCCGCAATGCGCAAGTCCGCCCGGATTCGAACAGGCCCGCAGCCATCGGCGATGCGCGTGCGGGCGAGCATGTCGGCGAAGCGCGCGTCGCTCTGGTAGCCGCGGTCGGCCAGGTCTTGCACGACAACCGCCGAGACCTCTCCTTCGACTCCCTTGGCCGCCAGCTTTCGAATCAGCTCCGCACGGGAGTGCTCGCGCCGCGAGAGCATCGCAATCGCCAGCGCCGTCGGCGACGGGCCATTCGATGATGCGCCCTGGCCGCACTCCTCCGGGGAAGGGCGCGAATCAGGCACCCACGAGGCCCGCGAGACAAGGCACCGCGACGATCGCCAGCGAAGGGCAGGTCAACGAGCGCATGCCTGTCTCCCCGTCAGTCGAAGTGCCGCGAGATGCCTCAGGCCTCAACCGCTTCGGCACCTTCGCCGATGACCAGCTGCGGCACGAACTTGTCGCGCAGCTGCGCCTCGAGCTTGGCGGCGGCCTTCGGGTTTTCCTTGAGGTACTGGCGGGCATTTTCCTTGCCTTGGCCTATACGTTCGCCGTCGTAGCCGTACCAGGCACCCGCCTTGTCGACGAGTTTCGCCTCGACGCCCATTTCGATCAGCTCGCCTTCGCGAGAAATGCCTTCGCCGTAGAGGATTTCGGTGATGACCTGACGGAATGGCGGCGCCATCTTGTTCTTGACGACCTTGATCTTGGTCTGGTTGCCGATCACCTCGTCGCCTTTCTTGATGGCGCCGATGCGGCGGATGTCGAGCCGGACGGATGCGTAGAACTTGAGAGCATTGCCGCCGGTAGTCACCTCCGGACTCTGGCCCGGCATCATCATGCCGATCTTCATGCGCAGCTGGTTGATGAAGACCACGAGGCAATTGCTGCGCTTGATGTTGCCGGTCAGCTTGCGCAATGCCTGGCTCATGAGCCGGGCCTGCAGTCCTGGCAACTGGTCGCCCATTTCTCCCTCGATCTCGGCGCGAGGCGTCAGCGCCGCGACCGAGTCGATGACGATCATGTCGACCGCGTTCGACCGCACCAGCATGTCGGTGATCTCCAGTCCCTGTTCACCCGTGTCGGGCTGCGACAACAGCAGCTCTTCGACCTTGACGCCAAGTTTCTGGGCGTACACAGGATCGAGCGCGTGCTCGGCGTCGACGAACGCGGCAGTGCCACCCGCCTTCTGGCATTCGGCGATCACCTGCAACGCGAGGGTGGTCTTGCCGGAAGACTCCGGACCATAGATCTCGACCACGCGGCCCTTCGGCAAGCCGCCGATTCCGAGCGCTATGTCGAGCATCAGCGACCCCGTCCCGATTACCTCCGGCACTTCGGCGGCGCGATCACCCATCCGCATCACCGCGCCCTTGCCGAACTGTTTCTCGATCTGTCCGAGCGCCGCGCTCAGGGCGCGCTTCTTGTTGTCGTCCATTTTTGTCTCCAGGTGATTGGCGGCCAATCTGCAGGTGTCGTATCTCGACAGATGAGACGAGCGATGATTCTTGCGACGCGCGATCCGCGCGATGTCCAAATTATCCCACACGCGTGTTCGCCGACGCCGGATAAGCGCCCGCGCGCGGGTACGACATTTCGGATCCAGAAGTCACGAGAGGGTGGACCGACGGCCTGGCCCGACGGCGTCAAGCTGGAACGCAGGACTGGATCGCCCTCGCGCCGGTTCCGAACGGCTAGGCGAGGGCCTGCTCGAGTCCCTGGAGCGCCGCAGACACCGTGTGCCGCCGCACGGCGTCGCGGTCGCCGCTGAAATGGAACAGTTGCGTACGCGGATAGCCGCCGCGACGCTTCCAGCCGATCCACACGGTGCCGACGGGCTTTTCGGCCGTGCCGCCGCCAGGCCCGGCGATACCGGTTACCGCGACCGAAATCGAGGCACCGGAATGGACGAGCGCGCCCGACACCATCTCCAGTACCGTTTCCTCGCTGACCGCGCCGTGCTTCATGAGCGTTTCGGCGCGCACGCCCAGCAGTGCCTGCTTGGCCTCGTAGCTGTAGGCAGCCAGCCCGCAATCGAACCAGGCCGAGGAGCCGTCCACGTCGGTGATGGTCTTCGCGATCCAGCCGCCCGTGCAGGATTCCGCAGTGACGAGCATCTGGTGGTGCGCGGACAGGAGTCCACCGACCCGCCCAGCGAGCTCGCGCAGCCAAACGTCGTCGCAAGCCAACATCGATGAGCCCTTGTCGCACGGTAATGGTCGATAATCGCGCGCCCTTCCCGCGACACGGATTTCGCCGGGCAGGAGCTTGTCGGAGCCTTCGAGGATTGTCCATCGCCACGCACGCTGCCCCCGCCGATCCGGGACCACATACCCCGCTGATGCGGCAATACCTGGCGGCGAAGTCCGAATTTCCGGATACGTTGTTGCTGTTCCGCATGGGCGACTTCTACGAACTGTTCTTCGACGATGCCCGGCAGATCGCGCAGCTGCTTGGGTTGACGCTGACGCAGCGCGGCACTTCAGCCGGCGCCCCGATCCCGATGGCAGGAGTGCCCGTGCATGCCGTCGAGGGTTACCTCGCGCGCTTGCTGCGCGCGGGCGAGTCCGTCGCCATCTGCGAACAGGTCGGCGACCCGCTCGACAAGAAAGGGCCGATGCAGCGCCGCGTGACCCGGGTGCTGACGCCTGGCACGATCACGGACGCGGCGCTGCTCGAGGAACGCCACGACTCATTGCTGCTGGCCGTGCATGTGTCCGGAAGCCGATTCGGCCTGGCATGGACCGACCTCGCGGGAGGACGCCTCGCACTGGCCGAAGTGCAGGGCTCTTCAGCACTCGCGGCGGAGCTGGCGCGGCTGTCGCCGGCCGAGATCCTGGTGGACGAAGCAGCCGACTGCAGCACCTGGTCGGGCGCAACTACAACGCCTCTCCGGCGGCGTCCGCCGTGGCATTTCGAGCGGGATTCCGCGACGCGCGCGCTGATCGAGCTTCTCGGCGTGCGCGATATCCGCGGCTTCGGGGCGGACGACGTACCACTTGCAGTTGCGGCGTGCGGCGCTTTGCTCGCCTATCTCAAGGACACCCAGAGAAGTGCCTTGCCGCACCTCTCGTCGCTGCGGGTCGAGCGCCCCGACGACAGCGTTGCGCTCGACGCTTCGACCAGGCGCCACCTGGAACTGGATACGCATCCGGAGGGCCGCAGCGAGCACACCCTGCTCGGCGTCCTCGATCGCTGCGCCATGCCGATGGGCTCACGCCTGCTCAGGCGTTGGCTCAACCGCCCGTTGCGCGACCATGCCGTACTGCGTTTACGCCACCACGCGGTCGCGGCCCTGGCGAGTTCGGACGAGGCGGCGCCGTTGCGCGAGATCCTGCACGGACTTGGCGATATCGAGCGCATCGTCGCACGCGTTGCATTGCGCTCCGCGCGGCCACGCGATCTCGCAACGCTGCGCGATGCACTGGCGAGCAATCCGACGGTCCACACGCTGCTAGCGGGTATCGATTCGCCCAGGCTGCAAGCCCTGGCCCGTGACCTCGGCGATCACGCCAACGATGCGGCGCTGCTGCGCAACGCGCTGGCCGAGGCGCCGCCAGCGACGCTGCGCGATGGCGACGTCTTCGCGACCGGGTACGATCAGGAACTCGACCGACTGCGCGGCTTGTCGACCGACGCCAATCGTTTCCTCGCGGCGCTCGAGACGCGCGAACGCGAGGCTACCGGTATCGCCACGCTCAAGGTCGGCTACAACCGCGTGCATGGCTACTACCTCGAGGCCGGTCGCGCGCTTGCAGGGAAAGTGCCCGCCCATTTCACGCGACGCCAGACGACCAAGAGCACCGAGCGCTACATCACGGAGGAACTCAAGCAATTCGAGGACCAGGTGCTGTCGGCACGCGACCGCGCGCTGGCGCGCGAGCGCACCCTGTATGACCAGCTACTGGATTCGCTCGCGCCGCGCGTGGTCCCGCTGCAGCAGTTCGCCGCCGCGCTTGCCGAAGCGGATGTCCTCAACACGCTGGCAATGCGCGCGCGCACGCTGGCGTGGTGCATGCCAGTGCTCGTCGAGGATCCGGGGATACGGATCGTACGCGGCCGGCACCCGGTACTCGAAGCGGTACGCGAGGAGCCGTTCGAGCCCAACGATCTCGCGCTCGACCCGACTCGCCGCATGCTGGTGGTGACCGGCCCCAACATGGGCGGCAAGTCGACCTTCATGCGCCAGAACGCACTGATCGTGCTGCTCGCGCACGTGGGCAGTTTCGTGCCGGCCGACGCGGCGACGATCGGACCCGTCGATCGCATCTTCACCCGCATCGGTGCCAGCGACGACCTGGCGCGAGGCGCGTCGACGTTCATGGTCGAGATGACCGAAGCCGCGAACATCCTGCACAACGCGACCCCGCTCAGCCTGGTGCTGATGGACGAGATCGGCCGCGGCACGTCGACCTACGACGGGCTCGCGCTCGCGCAAGCGTGCGCGACGCACCTGGCTTCGCGGAATCGCTCGTTCACGCTGTTCGCCACGCATTACTTCGAGCTGACCGCGCTCGCGGACACGCTCGACGGCGTCGCCAACGTGCACCTCGATGCGCTCGAGCACGGCGACAGGCTGGTGTTCCTGCACGCGGTGCGCGACGGCCCGGCCAATCGCAGCTTTGGTTTGCAAGTGGCGGCGCTGGCCGGCGTGCCGCGCGCAGCGATCGTGCATGCGCGCGAACTACTCGCCGGTCTCGAGAGTCGCGCGGAAGCCGCGCGTATCCACGACGTCGATCCGTCCACGTCGCCCGCCGCTTCGCCGCAACTGGGGCTGTTCGGCGGCTCGGCGCTGCCAGTCGTGCTCGACCAGTCGATCGCGCCGGACGCACGGCTCGACGCACTCCGGAAGGCCGTGGACGAGCTCGATCCGGACCAGCTTACGCCGCGCGAAGCGTTGGCGGCTCTTTATCGACTGCGCGCACTGCTCGCGTAGGTTCGTGCTCCTCACAGCTCCGACCGTGGCAACAGGGCGGACTCTGCCCGGATAACACTACGCAGTCCGCACTTCGATTCCACGATTCAGGTGCTCGCCGGTGAGGGGCCGGACAGTTTCAATACCTCCGCCGTGAGAAAAGCCTGCAAGGCCACGACCGGCGCGCGGTCGCCAAACAGCGCGGGGCCTCCGGCGCGCAGGGCGTCGCCGAGTCGCGCGCGCTCCGCTGGGGCCGAGAGCAATCGACCCACGAGGTCGATGTAGTCGCTCGCATCGCGAGCGATCAGTTCGGGCACGCCGACGATCTCGAGCATCGCGCAAGTCTGGCTGGCGCGCAGGCGATGGCCCTTGAAGGCGACGACCGGCGTCGCGGCAGCGATCGCATCCAGCGACGTCGAGCCGCCGGAAAAGTGCGGCGTATCGAGCACCAGAGTCGCGCGCGCGATCCCGGCCACCAGATCGGCGTGGCTCACCGGCTGCAACAAATGCAGCCGCTTGCCCGCAGTGGCGTCGCGCTCCGCGAGCCTGGATTCGATCCGCGCGCGCCAGAGAGCCGTGATCGGCGGCGAAATGTCGAACACGCCGATACGCACCTCGTGACCCAAAAGTATCTCGATCAAGACGTCGTCGAAGTCGGGCGTCAACTTCAGAGGATTCTGCAGGCACAGAAGCCATGGAAGGTCGTGTGCCAGCGCGCTCAACCAGGCGCCATCACCTTCGCCGGGAGGCCGTTCGGGTTGTGCGCCGATGCCCGGGAGTGGGACGAGCCTCTCGCTGTAACCGTGTTGCGCATCCGGCGCTTCAAGCAACTCGCCGCTCAGGAAGTAGTCCACGTGCGCGAGCCCCGTGGTGACGGGATGGCCATAGGCCGCGCATTGCACTGGCGCCAGCCGCAGGCTGCCCAGTACCTGCATCGCGGGATCCAGGCCTACGTCCAGAAACACGAGGACGTCGAGTTGCGCCGACCGGATCGCTCGGGCGACTTCGAGCGGCGGGGCAAACCGGTGCTCGAAGTGATCGACCGCAGCGGCGATCGCTGCGCTGGTGTCATCTGACGCCTCGCCGGTGTGCCACACGAATGATTCGCAGCGCGTTCGATCGAGTCCCGTTATCAGGCCGCCAAAAAAGCGGGTCACGCTGTGTGCGTGGAGATGCGAGCTCACGAAGCCCACGCGCAGGCGACCGCCATGTGCGCGCGGCACCCAGTCGCACGTGCGAGCCAGTTCCGGCGCTGCGGCCGCGATGCAACGCGAGACCAGCGCGCCGAATCGCCGCTGCAGCCCGCCGTTGTCCTGCGCCTGATAGTGCAGGTGGAACGGCACCACGCTGCTCGCCGCCTCCAGTGCGGCCGCGATCTGCGCGGGAGTATCGAGCAGGGTCTCCCGCTCGATGCGCCCGAGGCCCACTTCGAAATCGGCGCGAGTCCGGAGCGCCATGTCCGGGTCGAGTGGAATCGCGGGGAGTACCAGTGCCGCCAGCCAGCGCAGGCGGGTCGACTCGGGCCAGCGTCTCGCCAACTGGGCAAGCCGCTGTCGTGCCTCTTCGTATGCCCCGGTGTCCTGCAGTGCCAGGGCCAATTCGATCTGCGTGGTGACGTCATCGGGTACGAGGTGCAGGGCCTTGCGCAACGCGTCGACGGCTGCCTGCGCGTCGTGTTCGAGCCGGGCGGCGATACCCAGAGCCTGCCACGCGATCGCGCGATCCGGATCCGCAGAAAGCACTTGCCTTGCCAGTCGGCGAGCGTCGGCAAAGCGTGCCTGGTCTATGCGCAGCAGGGCCACGTTGGTCAGCGAATCGGCATCCGCACGCTGCGCGAGGGCGCGTTCCAGCAACGGTGCCGCTTCTCCGAGGCGCGCCTGCGCACGCAGCAGGTTGCCCAGGTTCGCCAACGTGCCCGCATCTTCCGGCTTGATGCGCAGGGCGCTTCGATAGGCGGATTCCGCGGCCGTCAAATCGCCGGCGATCGCATGTATCAGCCCCAGGTTGAAGCTCGCCTCCGCGTACTCCGGGCGCAAGGCCAATGCGTGCTCCGCGGCCCGGATCGCGGCCGCCAGTTCGTCCTGGGCCTTGTGGGCAAGCGCAAGATTGTTCCATGCCTGCGCGAAATCCGGCCGTGCGTCGATGGCGGCACGAAGGTACTTGACGGCCAGCGCGGGCTTGCCTTGCTGCAGCACCAGGACGCCGAGAAGATGCCAGGCATCGGCATGTCGCGGTGCGAGCTTGACCACGCGCCGATAGTGGCTTTCCGCGAGCCCGGCCCGCCCTTCGCGATGAAGCGCCAACGCCTGCTGGAACAGTTGCTCGATCGCGCGGGCGTCGACGCTCACAAGGCGCGATCAGCTGCTGGGCAGCAACAGGCGGTTGAGCCTGCGCACGAAATCCGCAGGGTCGTCCAGCACGCCGCCACCCGCGATGATGGCCTGGTCGAGCAGGACCGCTGCGAGATCCGCGGCGCGCGCGTCATCCAGAGTGTCACCGAGGGTCGTCAACAGTGGATGCGCCGGGTTGATCTCCAGTACGTTGGCGGACGTCGGCAGTTCATGCCCGGCTTCGCGCAGCAGCCGCTGCATGTGCAGGGCCATGTCGTGTTCGGCCGTCACCACGCACGCGGGGGACTCGGTCAATCGTCGGCTCACGCGAACGTCGGACACGCGATCGCCCAGCAGCGTCCTGAGTCGCTCGATCAGTTCCTTCGAAGCTTCGCCTGCTTCAGTGTCCTTGGCGGCATCGGCGCTGTCCCCCAGCGCGCCGAGTTCGAGCTCGCCTTTGGCGATGTTGCGCAGCGACTTGCCCGCGTACTCATGGAGGTATCCGGTCATCCACTCGTCGATGCGGTCGTGGAGCAGCAGCACTTCGACGCCGCGCGACTTAAGCGACTCGAGCTGCGGACTGCCCGCCGCGGCTGTGTAGCCGTCCGCCGTCAGGTAGTAGATGGCTTCCTGGCCTTCACGCATGCGCGCGACGTAGTCGTCGAGCGACGTGGACTGGGTCCCGTCGACCTGGCTGGTCGAGGCGAAGCGCAGCAACCTGGCGATGCGCTCGCGATTACCGGTGTCCTCGGCAATGCCTTCCTTCAGCGTGTTGCCAAAGCTCTTCCAGAACGTCGCATAGTCGTCGGGCTTGTCGGCCTTGACCTTTTCCAGCATGTCGAGCACGCGCTTGACGATGCCGCCGCGGATCTGCGAGACGAGCCGGTTCTCCTGCAGCAGTTCGCGCGAGACGTTGAGCGGCAGATCGTCGGAGTCCACTACTCCGCGCACGAACCGGAGGTAAGCCGGCAGCAGCTGTTCGGCCGCATCGAGCACGAACACCCGACGGATGTACAGTTTTAGACCATGTCGCTCGTCGCGGTTCGAGAACATCGCGTCGAAAGCGGGCTGGCTCGGCAGGTAGAGGAGCGTCGTGTAACTCTGCTTGCCTTCCACCCGGTTGTGCGACCACGTCAGCGGCTCGCGGAAGTCACCCGACACCTGGCGATAAAACGCCTTGTAATCTTCGTCTGCCACTTCGCTGCGCGGACGCGTCCACAGCGCCTTTGCCTGGTTGACGACTTCAAGTTCGGCCGTGGCCTTGCCGTCCTTCTCCACCGACATGCGGATCGGGAATGCGATGTGCTCCGAATACTTGTGGATGAGCTCGCGCAGGCGCCAGCCATCAAGGAACTCCCGCTCGTCGTCCTTGAGGTGCAGGGTCACAGTCGTGCCTCGCGTCGACCTCTCGATCGACGCGATCGTGTATCCGTCGCTTCCGTCAGACTCCCACCGCACACCTTCGGCGGCCGCCGCGTCCGCACGGCGAGTCTCGACCGTGACGCGACCGGCGACGATGAAGGCAGAATAGAAGCCCACGCCGAACTGCCCGATGAGCTGCGTGTCGCGACGGGCGTCGCCGCTCAGCGTCTCGAGAAACCTCCTGGTGCCCGAGCGCGCGATGGTGCCGAGGTGGTCGATCACCTCGTCGCGGCTCATCCCGATGCCGTTGTCGGCGACGCTGAGGGTACCCGCGCCGCGGTCGAAAGTGACGTCGATCGCCAGATCCCCCCCTTCCCTGGCGAGATCCGGGTTGGCGATGCTCTCGAAGCGGAGCTTGTCGCAGGCATCGGAGGCATTCGACACGAGCTCGCGCAGGAAGATCTCCTTGTGCGAGTACAGCGAGTGCACCACGAGGTGCAGGACCTGCTGCACTTCCGCCTCGAAGCGACGGGTCTCAACGGTTTCGGTCACGGCGAATTCCGGCAGTTTGGGCAGACGCCCAAGTTGGTGTCCGCGCCGACTCAATTCAAGGTACGGCGCGTTGAGGTCGATCAGGCGTTGCGGTCCGTCACATCAGTTCGATGTCTCCGAGTGCCCTGATCAGTCGGCGGGCGCGCTTGTCCGGTTTGGTCGCCGGTGCGCTGAAGCCGGCGCGCTCCGCGCGGCGCCTTGCGGACTCCGCGGCGCGCCGCTCGATCGAGCCGGGCGATTCTCGATACAGCTTCTGCGCCTCGGTGGCACTGCCACGACGGGCGCTGAGCGCCAGCACTTCAAGTTCGAAATGCTCTTCACCGCGATCGATCTCAAGCACGTCGCCCACCCGCACCGGGCGCGATGGCTTCACGACGGCCCCCGCGATGCGCACGCGCGAAGCCTCGATCGAGAGCTTGGCGAGGGATCGCGTCTTCGACATGCGCGAGGCCCACAGCCAGAGATCCAGGCGCACGTCCGGCGGAACTGGCTCGGCGCGCGGGGAAGATACCGGCTTCACCCGATCGCGCTCATGGGCCGCCAACGCAGACGGCCGCCTTGCGGCGGCCGTTGCGGTGACCGGTGCCGCGCACGTGGATCAGACGCGTGCGTGCAGGTCTTCCTTGATACGCGCCGCCTTGCCCTGCAGCTCGCGCAGGTAGTACAACTTCGCGCGCGCCACCTTGCCGCGGCGCTTGACCTTCACGGAGTCGATGGCGAGGCTGTGCGTCTGGAAGACGCGCTCGACGCCCGTTCCATGCGACATCTTGCGCACGGTG
>JBBRIE010000028.1:0-21041 GCA_038221545.1 Lysobacterales bacterium | reverse complement strand
CGCCGTGCGTCAGGGCCTGCGCGCCCGCTTCCACAACACCGTCGACCTCGTGAACCAGCTCGATCGCGACAAGCGCGACGGCCACGCCGGACGGCTCGCCCATGCGCTGGTGCGATCAGACCTCGTCGTCCTCGATGAACTTGGCTACCTGCCGCTCGCAGGCGATGGCGGCGCTCTCCTGTTCCATCTCATGAGCAAGCTCTACGAGCGCACCAGCGTCATCGTCACCACCAACCTCGACTTTGGCGAATGGGCCCGCGTATTCGGCGACGCCAAGATGACCGCCGCGTTGCTCGACCGCCTCACCCATCACTGCGACATCCTCGAAACCGGCAACGACTCCTACCGCCTCAAGCAACGAAAATGACACTCAGGGGTGGGTCAAAATTGGACGCCGATCCTGGGTCAAATTTGGAAGCCGATTGACAACCAGGATCATGAGCGCGGCCACGACAGCGTTGCCAATCGCGAGCATCCCGACACGGCAACGAATCTACGGCTTTCACGCGACAAATTGGAGTTCTTGATGTTGAACGACGCCACACACGTAGCGGACGAACAGCATATCCGTTGGAATCGGCGATATTGGGCTCGTAGTCCTTCCGTCTCGATTGGGATTGGGAGACACCGATGGCTCTGGCACATCGTGCCGAATGGGGTAATGAAGCGAATCTGGATATTTCCGCGACTGATTCCTGTCTGGTTCTATGTGAGAATTTTGCAATGGCTGCGTTGACTCCAATTCAAGCATGAAACGTCAGATCGTTCCCACGCGTGCCTTTGCATTGCTGGATTCTTGCATTTAAGTCACTCGCAGCAACAGTTGCGGCTCGCCGATGTAGTGAATCGGGTGTTCGTCGTCGCGCACAAGGAAGACACTTCGAGTCTGGAATCGACGCTTCGATCCGAGGGGTTTGAAGTCGAAAAGCCACAACGCTCAGTCACAAAACGCCGGTCAACCGGAGAGTGGATCGATCGTCTCGAGACCAAGACTCGCCGCAACCTGGGCCATGTTCTCGTCGTGGGTGACCAGGGTGATGCCCGAGCCCAGCAGGCCACAGGTCGCAAGGTGGATCGCATCGAGCGACTTTACGTGCGCCTCGATCGCTGCGGCAAAGCGAAGCATGCCGTCGTCGATGCTCACCTGATTGACCCTGTCCAGCACGGGACGGGCCATCGACACGTGCAGTCCCTCCCTGCGCAGGACGCGAGTCAACTCCAGTTGCAGCAGCGTCGACGAAAAGACCTCCTCGCCCGCCAAGGTCGTCGCATCGAGCCAACGATGCGCCCGTGCGTCGCCGCCTGGAAGGAGCGCGTGCAAGGCAATCGACGCATCGATGTACCAGCGCATCAGCGCTCGCCGCGGGATTCAGCGAACAGCGCATCCACTTGTGAAGGCGTGTAGCGGGGCTTTGCAACGGGCCATGGCGCAGGCTTTGCCTTGGCGGGAGTGATGCGCCCCTCTGTCCGCAGTCTGGCGACGGGGTCGCCGGAACTTTCCAACGCTTCGATCCGCCAGCGCGGCACGCCGCGCTCGGTCACGAGAACAGCTTGCCCAACCGACACGGCGCCTAGTACCTGTGCGGTCTGCTGGTTCAGTTCGCGCTTGCTGATCACCTTCATGCCGCCATTGTACTACATGTGTCTGACATGCTCGACGCGCCGCGATTGGGCACGGACAACGGCTGCTCATGACTGGATCGCACCATCCATCAGCGCCGGGAAGCGACCAGTAGCGGCTGGTCAGCGAGAAGGCAAGTTCCGCACTACACCGCGCCGTCATTCTGACGGCGCCATGCAGTTGGCGTACTGCATGCTGCGAAGAGTGGTTCGAGGTATTGGGAAATGCGATTCGGCGCGCGGTGGTGGGTTCTGTTGGCGATGCTGGGCTTTGGCAGTGAAGCCGCGGCGACCCTCGCCATTGCGGGAGAGGTGCTGATCGAGCCGCCGGCAGCAACATTGTTGCGGGGGCAAACGGCAACTCTTACCTTCACCGTCACCAATCTCGGCGACGAACCTCTCGACCGCGCTGGCTGGGGAACCGGCTTCTTCCGGGAGGGCCCCACCAGCACAGTATTTACGTTCTCGACAGCCGCGACGCCACCCTGCGTTTACCAGGAGTTTCAGGGGGACCCCGGCCCGCCGCCCAATCGGCCCGGGATCACTGCGGCCTCGGGTTCGTTCCACCCACGACCGATCGCTCCCGGCGAGTCCCGGATTTGCGTTATTGGAGTGACGGTATCCACTCAAGCTGCCGGCCCGTTCGTGCAAACGTTCTCGTTTACGGGATATCGCGCAGAACAATCCGTCGGAATTGCGCGCAGCCTTGCCTTCAACCTGGGAGTACAGCAGGCGCTGCCTGCGCCCGCGATTTCTGCATGGGGCGTGGCGCTCTTGACGTTGCTGCTGCTGGAAGTTGGCCGGCGCCATTCGGTCCGTTGACTCTTCGCTTCTCAGGGCAAAAGACGCGGCGAGCCACACACCCGATCCGCGTAGCTTCCTGAGCAGTGCAGATCTCACGACCGTCCGCTTTGGCAGATTCCCGACGTCTGCGCTGGCCGCGATCGTGCGGTCACGACCAGCGCATTTATCAGGCCAAGCCGGCACGGGCGGTCAGGTCCTCAGGATTGCGCACGAACCTGCGGGTAGAACTCGATTGCAGCCTGCGTCTGGCGATTGCGCGAAGTTCCAGGCCCGGCCCGTGTGTACGTCGGACCGATGAGTCCGCGGTGCTCAGCGGTCCGGCGGGCCGAACCCCATGCGCGTGTGCAGTCGCGCCATCGCCGGCGCGGGGTCGATGCCCTGCGTGCGCAACCACTCGCGGTCGAACAAGGTCTCGCCGTATCGCTCGCCGCGGTCGCACAAGAGCGTGACGAGGCTGCCGTACTGGCCCCGCGCCTGCATCGCCGCCGCGAGTCGCAGACAGGCCACGAGGTTCAGGCCCGACGAGCCGCCGTGGCGCTGGCCGGTCAGTTCCTCGAGCAGCCAGGTTGCGGCGATGGCATCGACGTCGTCGACTTCCTCCACTGCATCCACGACTTCGAACAGGAAACCGGGCTCCACCCGCGAGCGCCCGACGCCTTCGATGAGCGTTGTCTGGCGTGCGCACGCGTGGCGATCCCGAGTGTTCCAGCCGACCGCGAATGCGCCGCCGCGTGGCTCGGCCACGCACAGGCGCGTGGCGAGGCTGCGGTAACGCAGGTAGCGGCCGAGCGTTGCGGAAGTGCCGCCGGTGCCCGCGCCACAGACGATCCAGCTCGGCACCGGGTGCGGCTCCCGGCTCATCTGGTGGAGGATCGAGTCCGCGATGTTGTTGTTGCCACGCCAGTCCGTCGCGCGCTCCGCGAGGCGGAACTGGTCGAGATGGCACGCGCCACGCGCCGCGTGTTCCTGCGCGCGCGCATGCACGTCGGCCGCATCGGCGACGAGGTCGCACCGCGCGCCGAGCGCCTCCACGTCGCGGATCTTTTTCGGCGCCGTGCAGGCCGGCATCACCGCGGTGAAGGACAGCCCGAGCATGCGCGCGAACCAGGCTTCGGAAATCGCCGTGCTGCCGGACGATGCGTCCACCACCGCCTGTCCCGGGCGCAGCAACCCGTTGCAGAGCGCGTACAGGAACAACGAACGGGCGAGGCGATGCTTCAGGCTGCCCGTCGGATGCGCCGACTCGTCCTTGAAGTAGAAGGCGATGCGGGGAAACGCGGGTACTTCGATGCGCAGCAGGTGCGTGTCGGCCGAGCGCGCGGCCTCGCGACGCAACTCTTCCAGCGCTGCATCGACCCAGGCGCGCGTTTCCTCCGCGCCTGCGGGCGGCTCGGCAGTCATCATGCGGTCCTCGCGGTCGACGCGGCGACGGGGAGCCGCCGCTGCGCCCATCGTGACGGCATCAGGTGGGCCGCGGATTGATCCAGGACAAGCCATCGCGTGCCGCAACGCTGGGCTTGCGCCCGTCGCGCCCATGGCGTCAGCGACGCCGAGCCGGCCTGATTCGCGATGCCGGCACTCAGGGGCGGCGCAGTCTCAGCCACCGAGGCGCGTGAGCCAGCCCAGCGGGTGGTGCGTGCGCGCGACACCGACGACCAGCGCGAATACGACCAGCGCAGCGACGTAGGAAGCAATGCGTCCGCGCGGCGTGCGCGCGCGCCGCAATGCGAACACGCCGAGTGCGATGTACGCCACCACCAGGCCCAGCTTCACCGACAGCCAGTGGTTGGCGAACACGGCGCCGGGCAGGACGCTGACGAGCATCAGCGCCGAAGTCAGGAGCGCGGTGTCGATGGCGTAGCTGAGGTAGCGCGCGGGCGCATTGCGCGCCCACGCGGCCCCGGCGAGCACTGCTGCGCCGCGAATGGCGAACAGGGCGCCGCTCAGGATGGCGACGGTGATGTGGAAGCTTCGGATCTCGGGATAAAACTCGATCATCGCCCTAGCCCGGCTTGCCGTCCGCGCGCGGCGCGAGATAAATGCCCAGCGACCTCACGACCCAGGGTGCGAACGCGACCAGCCAACCCACTGCCGCCCATGCCTGCCACGCCATCGAATCGGGCGCGAATTCCGCGGCGATGCGCGCGACGCACACGATCTGGATCGCCACGAATGCGAACCCGGCCAGCCGGCCGAGTTGCAGCGGCCGTCCGGCATGGCCCTGGGTCACTCTAGTCACCATCGCCACCAGCAGGCTGCCGAAGAAGCCGACGAACAGCGCGTGCGCAGGCGCGCGACCGAGCAGGAACTCGCCGGTGAGCGCGTACCAGAGACTCTGCCCCGCATACAGCGCGAGCGCGATGGGCAGCCATGCGTAGCCGAGGAACAGCACGCGCAGCAGCGCCGGCACCTTGCCGCCCGGCCAGTTCCGCCAGAGCCAACAGCCGCTCAGCACCAGCAGCGGCATGTCCGCAACCCACACCCAGGCATAGCCGTGCGCCAGTTCGAGCCAGAGGTGCAGAAGTGCGAGCGGCCAGAACGCCGCCAGTATCCACAGGGGGCGCCATGGCTTGTACCCCGCGACGACGTTGCCGGCGAAGAACGGGAACATGCGATGCGCCACGGTGAAGTACACGGGCAACAGCAGTCCGAAGCTGCCGAACTTGATGGCTGCGAACATGAGGCGTGCGTCCGGCACGTGGAGATACACCGCATAGAGCGCGAGGCCGACCAGGCCGAGTGCCATGGCCGCGGCGCACGAGACCGCGTGCCAGGTCGTGCCGGATTCCCGCCAGATCAGGCGCAACAGGAGGGCGAGTCCGATGCTCCAGCCCAGCAAGGTCAGCACCGCGCCCGCGTGCAGCAGCGGGGCCGACCCGAAGGCGCCGAGCAGGGTGGACAACTGGCCGCCAAACAGACCGAGACCCACCGGCAGGTAGTGCCAGCGCGTCAGCTCCGGCAGCCCCATCCAGCGCGGGAACACTGTCAGCAGGAAACCGAACATGAAGGCCGGCAGCACCTGGTATTGCATGACGACCGCGTGTAGCCAGCCGCCATACACCTCGGGTTGCGCAATGCCGATCAGCTTCCAGCGCGCGTCGATCAGCCACAGGGCCCACCAGAGCATCGCCAGCAGCACGTTGGCGGCGCCGACGAAGAACAGCAGTCGATGCGGCGCGTTGGCGAGAAGGCGCAGCGAAGGATTGCCGGGCACTGGCGGCGGCGGCTTGGATGCCCCGTCGACGGGAGACGCAATGCCGGCAGTCAACGGTCGCTCCGCCCGGGGTCGACCCCCAGCGCCGGCTCCCGCCTCGGCGCAATCCAGAGCCTGAGCACGAACCAGGTGAGCGCAAGGGCGCCGACGCTGAAGATCGTGTCGCCCGGCACGCGCATCCAGATCAGCATCTCAACGATCGGCTGCTGCATGAACTCGGCCGAGCGGGCATACGCGTAGCCGTGCTCGATCGCCGCCAGCAGCTGCATGGTGCCCAGTGGCAGCAGGGTGAGCAGCGCCATCAACGCGAGGCCGATGTTGAGCGACCAGAATGCGAGCTTCAGGGGCCGCGAGTCCCACACGACATCCGATCGCAAGCCGCGCAGGCAGAACAGCACCAGCGCGATGCCGAGCATGCCGTACACGCCGAACAGCGCGGTGTGGCCGTGAAGCGGCGTGAGGTTCAGTCCCTGCATGTAGTACAGCGACAGCGGCGGGTTGATCAGGAACCCGAACAGGCCGGCGCCGACGATGTTCCAGAACGAAACCGACAGGAAGAACATGATCGGCCAACGGTAGCGCGCCATCCACGGCGTGGCCTGGCCGAGCTTCCAGGTGTGGTACGCCTCGAAGCCTATGTACGCCAGCGGCACCACCTCGAGCGCGCTGAAACTCGCTCCGAGCGCAACCACCGAGATCGGCGTGCCGACGAAGTACAGGTGATGCAGGGTCCCCAGCACGCCGCCCGCCATGAAGACGATCGTGGCGAACAGCACGGCGACGGTCGCCGTCGACGTCTTGATCAGACCAAGCCGGGTGAAGATCAGCGCCATCACCGCGGTCGCGAACACCTCGAAGAAGCCTTCGACCCAGAGGTGGACGAGCCACCAGCGCCAGTACTCGACTTCGGAGATGTGCGTGTGCTCATTCCACATGAGGCCCGCTGCGTAGAACAGTCCGATCGCGACGGTAGACAGGAACAGGAGCGCGACGATGGACTTCGATTCCGTGGGCGGACCCCGCAGCACCGGCCACAGCGCGCGGCCGACCAGCGTCAGCCAGAGCAGCAGTCCGACGAACAGGAACCACTGCCAGAAGCGCCCGATGTCGGCGTACTCCCAGCCCTGGTGGCCGAACCAGAAATTGTGCTCGAGCCCCAGCTTCTGCATCACCGCGAACCACTGGCCGGCGAACGCGCCGACAACGATCAGCACGAGGCAGACGAGCAGCACGTTGACCCCGAGACGCTGGAACCGGGGTTCATGCCCGGAAAGCGCTGGCGCGATGTACAGCCCCGTACCGATCCAGGCAGTGGCGATCCAGAGGACTGCCAGCTGGGTGTGCCACGTCCGCGACAGCGAATACGGCAGCCACTTCGACAGTTCGAAGCCGTAGGCGGTTTGTCCCTCGACCTGGTAGTGCGCGGTGATCGCGCCGAGCAATATCTGCGCGAGGAACAATGCCAGCACGACCCAGAAGTATTTCGCGGTCGCGCGCATCGAGGGCGTGACCTTGAGCGACGCGAACGGATCGGTCGCCGGGATCGCATGGGGCTCCTCTCCATGGCCGTGGCTGACGGCATGGTGCCAGCCGAGTATCGCGATGCCGGCGATCAGGAACATCACGCTGAACGCCGACCACAACCAGAGCGCGGGCGCTGGCGCGTTGCCGACCAGGGGCTCGCTCGGCCAGTTGTTGGTGTAAGTCACCTGCTTGCTGACGACACCACTCTTGTCGGGCACGATGCTGTCGCCCGTTGCGTGCGGACGCTCGGTGGTGGCAGCCCAAGAGGTCCACCAGAAGAACGCGGTCAGCGCGCGCCGGTGCTCGGCGGTGTCGACCGTGTCCTGTTTCATGGCATAGGCTTCGCGCAGTGCGAGCGTCGCCGGATCGTTGCCGAACAGGCTCTCGTAGTGCGCGGCGACGTTCGACAGCGCGGCGGCGCGGTCGCCGGTCAACGTGATGGTGCCGTTCGCGGCGTCGTAGGTATTGGCCCGCATCATTGCCTGCAGGCGTCCACGCAGCGCGGCCTGTTCTTCCGCCGGGAGTTCGGCGTAGGTCGCCATGCCGCCGTCGCGACGCGCCCACATGTCGAGGACCCCGGTGGCCTCGCGACGCAGCCAGTCCGCGCTCCAGTCCGGCGCGACGTAGCCGCCGTGGCCCCAGATCGAGCCGAGTTGCATGCCACCGATCGACTGCCAGACCTGGCGGCCCTTCTCGATGTCGGCGCGGGTGTAGATGACGCTGCCGTTCTCGGCCACGACCCGTTCGGGCATGGGCGGTGCCGCGCGGAAGATCTCGCCCCCTGCCCAGAGCAGCACGGAGAACGACGCGACGAGCAGGATGGCGAGCGCCAGCCACAGCTTGCGGATATTGCGCATGGAGTGCTCCGATGTGGACGCCGCATGATCGGCCGATCGCGGGCTCGCCGCCCTGATCAAGATCAAGTCTCCCAGCGGCACTCGTCGATTGCAGCCCAGGTACGGCAGGAAATGACCGCCTGCGGAATTGCCGCGATCCGGTGGCGCGTCCCGGGCACGGGTGCTATTCGCGTAGCGCCGGCGAGGCGAGCGCCTCGAGGCGACTGCGATCGACAAGCTCGATCGCGCGCCGGTCCACCCGCAGCACTCCCTCGTCCTGGAAGCGCTTGAGTACGCGGCTCACCGTCTCGGGTGCGAGCCTCAGGTAATTGGCGATGTCGGTGCGTGCCATCGAGAGCTGCAGGCGATCCGGCGAAAATCCGCGCGCCGCGAGTCGCCGCGACAGTCCGACGAGGAAAGCGGCGAGACGCTCGTCCGCGGTCCAGTCGCCGGCCAGCAGGGCCGCACGTCCGATGTCGCGGCTGAGGAGGCGAAACAGCTGCTGTTGCAGTCCGGGCACGCGCGCCGCGAGTACCGAGATCTTCGGGAACGAGAATCGGCACAGCATCACGGTGTCGACCGCCACCGCGCTGCAGGGATAGCTCTCGCCGTCGATCGCGTTGAGTCCGATCACCTCGCCTGCCAGGTGGAAGCCGAGCACGTGCTCGCGCCCTTCGCGGTCGATCGTGAAGGTCTTGACGGTGCCGGCACGTACCGCCGCGATGGCCTCGAACCGGTCGCCCGCCCGGAAGACGCATTCGCCTGCGTGCAGTGGCCCCACGTGTTCGACCAGCATGTGCAGGTCGAGCAGTGCGCCCTTGTCCATCCCCTGCGAAAGGCAGGCCTGGGAAAACGCGCAAGTGGAACAGAAGTGCCGCTCATCGCCGTCGTCGGCCGCCACGCGCGGATCGGTGGGCGCCAGCGTGGGCTCGCTCACGCCCCGGCTCCTGCGCGGAATCCGGGCCGCGCGCACACGGCGCCGCCTAGATCGCGCGTGAAAAGCGCGGCGGTGCCGAGGCGGTGGCCGGGTCGAGGTAGCGGTCGAAGCACATGGCAATGTTACGCACCAACAGCCTGCCGCGCGAGGTGACGACTATCCGGTCCGCCTCCATCCGCACCAGCCCATCGGCGGCGAGTGGCCGCAGGCGGTGCAGGGACTCGGCGAAATGCAGCTTGAAATCGATCCCGTAGCGGCGCTCCAGCGCGTGCACGGGCACCTCGCCCTGGCACATCAATCGCTGGATCAGATCGGCGCGCAACTGGTCGTCGTCGCTAAGCCGCATGCCGCGGAACACCGGCAACCTGCCGTCGTCGAGGGCGCCCTGCCAACCCGCCAGGTCGCGCGCGTTCTGGCTGAAACTGTCGCCGATGTGGCTGATCGCACTGACCCCGAGGCCGACAAGGTCGCTGTCGGCGTGCGTCGTATAGCCCATGAAATTGCGATGCAGGCTGCCGCGTGCCTGCGCCCGCGCCAGTTCGTCGTCGGGCAGCGCGAAATGATCCATGCCGATGTAGACGTAGCCGGCAACGGTGAGCTGCTCGATCGCAATTTGCAGCAATCGGAGCTTCGCTTCGGCCGTCGGCAGGTCGGCGGCCTCGATCTGCTTCTGCGCCTTGAACAGGTCTGGAAGATGCGCATAGCTGTACACCGCGACACGATCGGGCCGCATCTCGGCCACCGTGTTCAGGGTGCGCGCGAAGCCTTCCGCGCTTTGCTTCGGCAGGCCGTAGATCAGGTCCACGTTGACCGACCGGAAGCCACTGGCGCGGCACGCATCAATGACGGCGACGGTCTGCTCGATACTCTGAATACGGTTGACCGCCGCCTGCACCGCCGGATCGAAATCCTGCACGCCGAGGCTCGCGCGGTTGAAGCCGATCTGCGCGAGCTCCGCGATCGCGGCCGGCTCGATGAAGCGCGGGTCCAGCTCGATCGAGATGTCCCGGTCGGCATTGTCGGAAAAATGGAACTGCCGGCGCAGCGTGTCCACGATTTCCCGCAACTGCGTGGGGCCGAGAAAATTGGGGGTGCCACCGCCAAAGTGCAGCTGGATCACTTCGCGATCGCGGTCAAACAGCGCGGCGGTCAGGTCGATCTCGCGATAGAGCCGCGCCAGGTACGTCTCGGCGCGCCCGAGATCGCGCGTGATGATGCGGTTGCAGCCGCAGTAGAAGCACGGGCTCAGGCAGAAGGGCACGTGCACGTACAGGGACAGGCGCCGCGGGATCGGGTCGCCGTTGCTGGCGAGCGCGGCGGCGCGCAGTTCTGCTTCGCCGAATCCCGCGGTGAACTGCGGTGCGGTGGGATACGAGGTGTAGCGCGGACCGGGCCGGTCGTAGCGCTGGAGCAGATCGGCGTCGAGGATCGGGACGGTGGCCATGGCATGCAGCCTAGGCGGGTGGGCGAGCCGGGGCCTTGATCGAAGTCAACCGCAGACCTGGCAACCGCGGGTCCGCTACGCTTCGCGACTGTTCCCGCCGGGCCTCGATGGCGCATGCGCATCGCCAGTTTCAACGCCAATGGCCTGCGCGCGGCGACCCGCAAGGGCTTCTTCGAATGGTTCCGGCGCCAGAAGGTCGACATGCTGTGCGTGCAGGAAACCAAGGCGCAGGAACACCAGCTGCGCATTCCCGCCTTCCTGCCGCGCGGTTACACCGCGCATTTCCGTCATGCCGTCACACGCAAGGGCTACAGCGGCATCGCAATCTACTCGAAGCAGGAGCCGGACGAAGTCCTCACCCGCCTCGGCTGGGACGCGTTCGACGACGAGGGACGCTACCTCGAGGCACGCTTCGGCAACCTGAGCGTGGTCTCGATGTACATGCCGTCCGGCTCGTCCGGCGACGTCCGCCAGGGGTTCAAGTTCGAGGTCATGGACTGGCTCGCGCCGATCCTTGCCGGGTGGCTGGCGAGCGGGCGTGACTACGTGCTGTGCGGGGACTGGAACATCGTCCGCAGTCGGCTCGACATCTGCAACTGGGCTTCCAACCAGAAGAACTCCGGCTGCCTGCCGCGCGAGCGCGACTGGATCAACGGGCTGGTCGACGACGAGGGACGCGACCCCACGCGCTGGGTCGATACCTATCGCGCGCTCACGCCCGCCGGCACGGACTACAGCTGGTGGAGCCAGCGCGGCGCGGCGCGCGCCAACGACGTCGGCTGGCGGATCGATTACCAGCTGGCGTCGCCGTCGCTGCGCGCGCGGCTCAAGGGTTGCCGGATCCACTCCCAACCCGCGTTTTCGGATCACGCGCCCTACCTCGTGGACTACACATGAGCCGCGGCCATGCGGCGCCGTCGGGCGCGCCCATGATCGAACCGCCTGCAGTCATCCATCGCGCGCGCGGCGCGTTGCGGCTGCTGTGCGTGATGGTGCTCGGGTTCGCGTCCGGACTGCCGCTGGCGCTGACCGGCGGCGCGATGCAGGCCTGGTTGACCATCGATGGCATGGACCTCGCGACGATCGGCTTCCTGTCGCTGGTCGCCGTGCCTTACACCTTCAAGTTCCTGTGGGCGCCGCTGCTCGACCGATTCGAGCCGCCGTGGCTCGGACGGCGGCGAGGGTGGATCGTGTTGACGCAATTGCTGCTTGCGGCCGCGCTGTTCTCGCTGGCGCATTTCTCGCCTTCCCAGCAGACCGCCCTGTTCGCCACACTCGCGGTGCTGGTCGCATTCGTCTCCGCGTCGCAGGACATCGTCATCGATGCCTACCGGAGCGATCTTCTGGCTCCGAACGAACGCGGCCTCGGCGCCTCGCTGACCGTGCTCGGGTATCGCCTGGCGATGGTGATCTCGGGTGGCGTGGCGCTGATCTGGGCGCAGCAGTGGGGGAGTTGGTCGCGGGTGTACCTGGTGATGGCCGCCATCATGGGCTGCACCGCGGTGTTTTCGCTGCTGGTGCTGCCGCGCGTGGCGCCTGTGCGCGCCGTGCGGGATTCAACGGCACCGCGCGAACTGGCGGGCTTCCTCGCGATGCTCGCCGGCATCGCGATCGGCTACTACGTCGCTCGCGGGATCCTCGTGCTGGCTGGGTTCGATGCCGACAGCGAGGACCGGTGGATCCGACTGCTGTTCGTGGTGGGCGAAATGGCCGCGGCCCTGCTGCTCGGCCTGGCGCTGGCCAGGCGGTTCGGCTTCGCCACGCTCAACCGCTCCCTGGCCAGCTACTTCGCGATGCCGCACGCATGGGCGTTCCTGCTGATGATCGTGCTCTACAAGGTTGGCGATGCGTTCGCGATGAGCCTCACCACGCCGTTCCTGATCCGCGGCCTCGGGTTCGAGCAGCTGGAAGTAGGCCTGGCCAACAAATCGATCGGCCTGCTCATGACCATCGCTGGAGCGCTGCTCGGCGGGCTGCTCATGCTGCGGATGCGTCTCGCGCACGCGCTGCTCGCGTTCGGCTTGCTCCAGCTGGTTTCGAACTACGGCTACTACCTGCTCGCCACCCTCGGCAAGGGTGCCTGGGGGGCGGTGACCGTGCCGGCTTTCGACCTGCTGATCGTGGCGCTCGAATCGCCGACCCCGATGGACTCCCTGCTGCTCACGGTCATCGGTGTCGACAACCTGAGCGGCGGCATGGGCACGGCGGCGTTGCTCGCATTGCTGATGAGCCTTTGCAACGCGCGTTTCAGCGCGACGCAGTTCGCGCTGTTGTCCGCGTTTGCAGCGCTGGGGCGTGTATTCATCGGGCCGTTCTCGGGTGTGTTCGCCGAACAGGTCGGCTGGCCCGCGTTCTTCCTCGCTTCCCTGGCAGTCGCCCTGCCGGGCGTGGCGATGGTGTGGTGGCTGCGCCGTGGCATCCATGCGGTCGAGCTGGCGGCCCGACAGCCGATTGCAGTCCACGAGCCCGGGGACTGACCCGTAGGTGGCGACGCTGCGCGATTGCAGCCCGGGACGCTCCGGCCAGGGTTCCGGGGTGCGGGTGCATTCGCTCCCGTTACCGGACACCGCGCCACTGCTAGCATCGTCCCACGGTGGCTGGAGATGGCCGGGTTGCTAGATTTCATGCTCCGCGGCATCAGCGATTCGACGGCAGCGCACATCAAGGCGCTGGCGCGCGATCGCAACTGGTCGCTCAACGACGTGCTGTTGCACCTGATCGAGAAGGGGCTCAACGTCCACGACGATCACGCCGACGCCGTGGTCGCGCCGATGCACCAGGACATCGCCATGCTTGGTGGCACATGGGACGCGGAGGAGGCGGCGGCGTTTCGCGCCGCGATGCAGGCATTCGAGGACCTGCCCGCGGAGGAATTGCCCGTGCGCAAGCCTCCCGTCTTCTGATCTACGCGGCGTAAATGCCGCCCAGGATGCGCGGACCCGCCGCACCGCTGACGCCGGGCAGGTTGCCGGGCTGGCCCGCCAGCGTGGCGCGTGCCAGCCACGCGAAGCCCACCGCCTCGACGAAGTCGGGATCGAGTCCGTGTTCCGCGGTAGTGCCCACGTCGACCGGGGCGGCGAGGGCACGCAGCCGGTCAATAAGCGCCCGATTGTGTACGCCACCCCCGCACGCGATCAGGCGCGATGCCGAGGGGAGCTCATTGCGCATCGCCGCGACGATGCTGCGCGCCGACAATTCGAGCAGGGTGGCCTGCACGTCGCGCGCGTCGCGCGACCTCCTTCCGAGGCGCGCGCGCAGCCAGTCGATGTGGAAATGATCGCGGCCCGTGCTCTTGGGGGCAGGCAGCGCGAAAAAGGGATCGGCGAGCAGTACCTGGAGCAGCGCCGCGTCGACCTCTCCACCTGCTGCCCAGTCGCCGCCGTGGTCGTGCGCACCGCCCGCATGCGCGCCGAACCACGCGTCCAGCAGGCAGTTGGCGGGACCGGTGTCGAATCCCCGCACCGCCCCGTCGCGCGGCAGCAGGGTCAGGTTCGCGATGCCGCCAAGATTGAGCACGGCGACATCGGTGCCCGGGGCGGCGAACAGCGCGGCATGCAGCGCGGGCAGGAGCGGCGCGCCCTGGCCGCCTGCGGCGACATCACGGCGGCGGAAGTCGGCGACCGTCTGGATGCCCGTGCGCTCGGCGATCACGTTTGGATCACCGATCTGCAGCGTGAAGGGATGCGGGCCACCCGGCCGGTGCCGCAGCGTCTGGCCGTGCGATCCAATCGCGACGACATCGGTGCCCGGAATGCCCGCGGCGTCGAGCGCCGCCAGGGCGGCTTCCGCAAATGCGACGCCCACCTGCTGGTCGAGCTGTCCGAGCAGATCGAGCGAGATCTCGCCGGAGGCCTGCGAAACCCTCAGCAAGGCCTCCCTGAGCGCGGGCGGGTAGGGCTGCGTGCGCCCGGCGACGAGCTGCGGCTTGTCGTTGTCGAAGGCGACCAGCGCGGCGTCGATGCCGTCCGCGCTGGTTCCGGAAATGAGGCCGAGGTAAAGCTCGCGGGCGGCCACGAGCGGTCGCGGGCGACCGCCGCTGGCGATCAGTTCTGCGCCAGTCGATTGCCCGACGCGGCGTTGCCGGCGAAGTCGAGTTGCGCGACCAGCGGACGGGTGGTGGCCATGAATTGCGCCAGCGCCGCACCCTGAAGCGGCACTGCCTCGGGCAGCGTAACCGTCAGCGGATCGCGGTGGCTGCCGCCGTGGCGGAACTCGTAGTGCAGGTGCGGTCCGGTCGCAAGGCCCGTCTTGCCGACGTAGCCGATGATGTCGCCCTGCTTCACGCGCTGGCCGTTGCGCAGCGACGCCGCGAAACGCGAAAGGTGGCCGTACAGCGTGGTCACCTTGGTGTCGTGCTTGAGGATGACCACGTTGCCGTAACCCGACTGCACGCCACGCAGCTGCACGACGGCGTTGCCGGCTGCGCGCACGGGCGTACCCATCGGCGCTGCGTAGTCCACGCCGCGATGCGCGCGCATACGCCCGAGGATCGGGTGGCGCCGGTTGGCGGTGAAGCGGGAACTGATGCGCGTGAACTCGAGCGGCGTACGCAGGAAGGACTTCTTGAGTGGGCGGCCACCGGCGTCGTAGAACTCGCTCGCACCGTCCGGACCCGTGTAGCGCACCGCGAAATATTCCTTGCCGTCGTTGGTGAAGCGCGCGGCCAGCACGTCGCCGTCGCGCAGCTTGCCGCCCTCGCAGTAGACCTCTTCGTACACGACCTCGAACTGGTCGCCGGGCTGGATGTCGCGCGCGAAGTCGATGTCGTAACCGAGCGCGTTGGCCATCTTCAGCACGACCGTATCCGACACGCCTGCGCGGTCGGCGGCGCCGAACAGGGAACCTTCGATGCGGCCGGCCGCGACCTGCACGCGCCGCTCGATATCACGCTGGATGCGTTCCTCGCGGACCCTGCCGTCGGCCACGTGCAACACGACGCGCGTCGCCTCGTCGGCATCGAACTGGAGCGCCGCGAGGTCGCCTGGCGCACGCATCAGGAATTTGAACTCCTGGCCTGGACGGATGCGCGTCAACGTATCGTCGGCGGTCGTCGCGTCGAGGATACTGTTGAGGAGCGGCGCCGGCAGGCCCTGGTCCTGGAATATGCCGCCGAGCGTCTCGCCCGGTTCGACCGCCACGGTCTTCCAGTCGAGGCCGGCGCTGTCGACCGCGCCGGCGGCCGTCGACAGTACCTGCGCACTCGAATGCTTGCGCGCGCCGGCAGCGGGAATTAGCGGCAACGGCAGCGGCTCCGATACCATCGTTGCCGGTGCCGGGGAATTTTCCGGACCGGTGACGGCAGCCCAGCCGGGCAATACGACAAACCCCAGCAGCAAAAGCGTCAGCGACACGGCGCCGATGACCGCGCGTTCGCCGCGCCATGCGCTTGCGATCGACGCGCCGAGCGACTGCGCACGGACGCGGGAATTGGAGCCTGGTGGCATCTGGCCGGCGACTCGCTCGACGCGCGCATTCGGCGCGGCGGAGCGGGGGTGGACGTGATTGCGTGAAGAATCTGTCACGGCGGACCCAGTTGGCGGTAGGCGCCGTACCATAACCACCCTCAGCACCTTGCGTCAAACCCTTGTCTCCATTCAGTTTTTTACCCTTTCGTCTTAACGTGAATTTAACGTGAAGCACACTGTGACGCATATCCCGAATCGTTTCCCGTGGTGTTCTAAGTCGGTGATCCCGTGACCACGGCCACGCCCGCGGAATCCCTGGCGCTGCTGGGTCGCGGCGCCGACGAAGTGCTCAAGCACGAGGAACTCGAAGCGAGGCTCGCGCTCGGTCGCCCGCTCCGGATCAAGGCGGGCTTCGATCCGACGGCGCCGGACCTGCACCTCGGACACACGGTGCTGCTCAACAAGATGCGCCAGTTCCAGCAGCTCGGCCATCAGGTCATTTTCCTGATCGGCGATTTCACCGGGATGATCGGCGATCCTTCCGGCAAGAACGTCACGCGCAAGCCGCTGACGCGGGAGGACGTCGACGCCAACGCACGCACTTACGCCGACCAGGTGTTCAAGGTGCTCGATCGCGAGCGCACCGAGCTTCGCTTCAACAGCGAGTGGTTCGGTGCCATGCCGGCGGCCGACCTGATCAAGCTCGCCGGGCAGCACACGGTCGCGCGCATGCTGGAGCGTGACGACTTCGCCAGGCGCTACGGTAACCAGCAGCCGATCGCGATCCACGAGTTCCTGTATCCGCTCGTGCAGGGCTACGACTCGGTCGCGCTGAAGGCCGACGTCGAACTCGGTGGTACCGACCAGAAGTTCAACCTGCTCATGGGCCGCGGCCTGCAGGAGCATTTCGGCCAGGCACCCCAGATCGTGCTCACCATGCCGTTGCTCGAGGGCCTCGACGGCGTCAACAAGATGTCCAAGTCGCTCGGCAACTACATCGGCATCCTCGAGCCCGCGATCGACATCGTGGGCAAGACGATGAAAGTCGGCGACGACCTGATGTGGCGCTGGATCGACCTTCTGAGTTTCGAGATCGACATCGCGGAGGCAGCGCGACTGCGTGCCGAAGTGGCCGCGGGCACGCTCAATCCTCGCGACGTGAAGCTCCGCCTCGCGCGGGAACTGGCCGCGCGCTTCCACGACGCGCCGGCCGCCGACACGGCCGTTGCTGGATGGCACGCGGTGGTCAGGGGCGAGGGCGACACTTCGCAGGTGCCCCTGCAGCAGATCGCCGTGGCGGCTGGCGGGCTGCGCCTGCCGGCGCTGCTGGTGGCGGCCGGGCTGTCGGCGAGCAATTCGGATGCGACCCGCAAGCTGCGCGAGCGCGCGGTGCGAGTCGATGGCGCCGTCGTCGAGGACCCCGCGCGCGAGTTCGCACCGGGTTTTACCGGCCTGCTGCAAATCGGCAAGCGCAATTTCGCGCGCGTGGAACTCCTCGCCGAGGCCGTGTCCGCTGCATCCCGAGAGGAGTGACATCGCACTTGCCGCACCCGGGCCCTTGCAGGGAGCGCCCCGTTTCGAAGCGGGCTGCGCCCCGGCTGTCCGCGATCAGGAAGAGATCAGGCGTCGTCCGGCAGGTCCGCGCCGCCGGCGGCGGTCTGCGCCGGCGGCTTGCCGCGCTTTGTGGTCACTTGCTGCACCAGCGAACCGATGAGCCCGATAGTGGAGGTCATGGCGGCGGCCAGGGTCTGGTTGCCGACCATGGTCGTCGGGCCGCCGCGGCCGAGCAGGAAACCGATGGCGAGGCCCCCGATGCCGATACGCCCCGGCGTCGCCGCGGCGCGCGCGGCTGCAGCAAGCCGCTTGCCGTCGGCCATCGCCAGGCTCCGCCTGTTGACCAGGTTGGCCTCGGCGAGTGCAACGTCGCGTTTCAGGTCATCGAGATGCATGGTCCTTGCGCTCCCGTTCGAAACCCTTCGCCTTCTTGAACATCAGCATGAGCTGCCGCCAGGTCGTGTCCATGCTGGCGAGCATGAGCCGATCGTGTGCGAGCCAGCCGAGCGCACCGGCGATGCCGATGCTGAGGGCGCAGGGCACTCCCAGCGAAATCCACAAGCCGAAGCCCGCGCTCCACAGCGCGAACACCGCCAGCGCCATCAGCAGCAACCACGCGGTCCCCGACAGTACCGCGGCGAACACCGCGTAGAGGAAGAATCGCGTGAGCGCTCCCCGCGCCAGTCGCCAGTCCGCATCTGCGAGGACCGACAGGTCCTTGAGTGCCTGCCGTGTGCTGCGCGTGACGCCGATCGCGCCATGCGCGATCTCGCGCACGTCCTCGAGGAGGTCGCGTTCATTCTGTGGCGGCGGCTGGTCGGTCATCAGCCTTTCAGGCCTGTCCGGCCGTGGCCACGGCGCCCGTCGAGGATCACTTAGTCGCGACGGCGGCGGCGCAGGAGCTTGGCGACGAGGTAGCCGGTCGCGACCGCGATGCCGAGCGACGCCACCGGGCGCTCGCGCACGAAGTCCTCGGTGGTCCGCAGCATCTGCCGGCCCTGCGCGAGGAAATCGTCGACGCGTTCCTCGGCGCTCAGTTTGGCGGTCAGCGCGGCCTGGCGGGTCGCGTCCGAGGCTTCGGTGAGCGAGTCGCGTACCTGCTCTCCGCCGTCCGCCAGTTCGTCGCGCGCCACCGCAACCGCGCCACCTGCCGCCGCGCGGAATGCATTGCCCGCTGCGCTGGCCGCCTCCACCAGCTTGTCGCGGGCTTCTGCGAGGCTGTCGGTGAAGCCGGGCGACTCGAAACCCTGTGTGTCGAGGTCGGAGGTGCGTGACGCGGGGGGATACGACATGACGACTTCCTGGCGCGCGGGATCTTCCACGACGATGGGACGCGTCGCGATGCAAGTCAAGCCATCGAGCGCCCGTGCGTCATGGCGCGTTGGGTTGGCTGCCTGCCCATGCTCAGTCGATGAGGATGGCGCTGACGAAGATACCCAGCATGGCGAAGCAGAGCGCGAGCTTGGCCGCAGTTCCGATAATGAAGCCGATCGCGGCACCGACACCCGCGCGGGTCGCCTGCGGCATGTCGCGGGTCGCCAGCCATTCGCCGATGACCGCGCCAACGAACGGCCCCAGCAGCAGCCCCACGATGCCAGCGAACGCGCCGATCAGCGTGCCGACGCCTGCGCCTGCGAACGCCAGCCAGCTGGCACCCGTCCGCTTCGCACCCACCGCGGATGCAACGACCTCGAGCACCACGGCTGCCGCCGTTAGCACGCCGAGCAGCACCACGGTCCACACGGACACTTTTTCAAAGTCCCCGACCCAGGCGCCGATCAGCATGCCCGCGAAAACAAGCGGGACACCCGGCACCGCCGGCAATATCGTGCCCGCCAATCCAACCAGGATGAGCAGTCCGGCCAGCGCATACCAGATCTCGATCGACACGAAAAATTCCCGCGATGGATTCGATGCGCAGTGTATGCGCGATCCTGATCGCGATACTCGAGTCCGTCATCGAACCGGTTTCGCCCCCCGTGCCTCGAAGACTCCGCGGCCCTGCCGGGAGACGACTTCGGGTCGATGCGACCTTTCCGCGCCGGCGCGCATCCGCTTCCATGTCTTCCTTTGCGCTTGTTGGATCGATGGCCTGAATACGATGGTGGGTGGCGCTCGTGCTGGGCGCGGGGCTTGGGCTGGCGCAGGCACAGCCGGGACCCGAAGCGGCGTCGCCGCGCGCCCGGTTCGACGGGCTGCTCGCGGTACTCGCGCAAGACGAGGCGGCGCGCCGCGCGTTCGTCGAAGCCAACTTCACCCCGCGCATGATCGAAAAGCGCGGTGTCGAGGAACTGGTCCAGCTGCTCGGCGTTCTGCACGAAGACTTCGGCGCGAACCGGCCGCTCCGCGTACAGGCGACGCACGAGGAGTTCAGCGCGCTGTTCAAATTCACCGACCGGGATGAGTTCGTGTCGTTCAAGGTCAAATTCGCGCCACCGGACTCGAAGATCGCCGAATACGGCGAGTTGTTCGTCGTCGATCCCCCGGCCGCCGAACCGGGCGAGGAATTCCGCTACTCGAACAATGGCTTCGTGCTGCTTGGGCTGCTTGCCGAACGTGTCAGCGATCGTGACTATTTCGACCTTGTGCGCGAGCTCGTGTACGCGCCGGCAGGAATGACCGCCAGCGATCACTACCTGCGTGAGCACGACGCCAGCAAGCGCGCTATCGGCTACCTGGCGGATGGCGCGGCCAACACCGACAAGCTCGCGGCCCGCGGATCGGCGGCGGGCGGCGGCTATGCATCGGCCAGGGATCTGCTGCGCTTCGCCAAAGCCCTGCAGGCCGGCCGGATCGTCCGCCCGGAAACGTTTGCGCGGATGACGCACGTGCATGCGCAGATGGGCGGACCGCAGGCAGGCTATGGCTGCGGCTTCGGCGTGTTCACCGAGGGCGAGAAGCACTACGGGCACAACGGTGGCGCACCAGGCATCAACGCCAGCTTCGAGATCTTTCCGGATTCAGGCTATGTGGTCATCGTGTTGTCGAATGTCGACCGCGGCGCGAATGAACTCGCCCAGAAAATTGGGCAGGCGATATTGGCCCGCAAGTAGGGTGGATAAATCGCGAGCCTGGAGTGGCGGCCCTTTCCCGCCGCTCACCCGGTGTTGCCGCTGCTTTGACACATGCATCGGTAGGGTCGCCCGCATGCTGTTCGGTCGCGGCCCGCGTTGAAGCGCGCAAGTCCGCAGCGGAACATCCTCTGGTCGTTGCCGTCATCAAGACGATCCGTTCTGGCGGTCTGGACCTCTGGACTCCCGCAACCCATACGTGGAGCACTCCCGATGAAAGCACTCGTCTACAACGGTCCCCGCGATGTCAGTGTCGTCGACGTGCCGGATGCGAAGCTGGAGAAACCCACCGACGCGCTGGTCCGCATCACCACCACCAACATCTGCGGCTCTGACCTGCACATGTACGAGGGCCGCACCGACATGCCGGCCGGCCGCATCTTGGGCCACGAGAACCTCGGAGAAGTGATCGAGGTCGGCAAGGCGGTCGACCGGGTCAAGGTGGGCGATCGCGTCTGCCTGCCGTTCAACGTCGGCTGCGGTTTTTGCGCCAACTGCGAGCGGGGCCTGTCCGGTTTTTGCCTCACCTGCAATCCTGGCACTGCCGGCGCCGCGTACGGCTTCGCCGGCATGGGCCCCTTTGAGGGCGGGCAGGCCGAATACCTGCGCGTGCCGTATGCCGACTTCAATTG
>JBBRIE010000027.1:0-21168 GCA_038221545.1 Lysobacterales bacterium | reverse complement strand
CACCCGATCGAGAGTCAGGCAATTGGGATCGGGTGGGACGCGGACATGGGCCACCCCTGCAAGAGAGCGTGTGTTGCCTTGTAGAAGCGGGACATGCCCGCGACCACGCTAGCCGCGGCGCGCGGCGGCGCGTACTCCCAGCGCCGCAATCGCCAGTGCGAGCAACGCGAGGATACCGGGTGCAACCGCGGGGACCCGTACGCCAGTGCCGGCGCCGAGCGGAGTCGTGACGAAGAGCGAGTCGTTGGAGGGCAACGGATCCGTCGGCGCTCCGGTGAGGGTGAACGATGTGCTGATGACGCCCGCCGAATTCGGGTAGCGCACCCGCATCACGATTTCGCTCGATCCTACGGGTGTGATGCCGCGGAAGCATGTTGCAGGCAAGGGAATGCCGCCGATCACCGCACCATCCCCGCAGTTCCATTCGGGTGCGGCGTCGAACTCCAGGTCGTCATACCCAATGTCCAATCCGATTTTCCACCCTCGCAACGCGGATCGGCCCGCCCCGACAGCCTACTCCGCACTGGGCTGCCGGCAATGAGAAGCCCCGCGTTCGCGGGGCTCCCTTCAAGGACAATCCATGTCGAAACTCAGTCGCGACGCGGCGTCGCACGCATGCCGATCGTGGCGAGCAGCACCGCGAGGAAGGCCAGCAGCGCGGGCGAGAGTGCAGGGACCGCGAAACTGGCACCGAAAATCGTATTCGTGGTTGCAGTGGCCACGTTGTTCGCGGTGTTGGGATCTGTGGTCGCGCTCAGTGCCGTTGCGCCGAGTACAAGGGGACCGCTGTCGCCAGCGCGCGTGCGCACCACGAAGGTGAAAATCGAAACACCGGTGGGAAGGATCCGGCGGTCGCACCACAGCGCAGCGGGTGGGACAGGAATGCCCGGCGGTGGCACTAGAAACTCGCAGGCCCAGCCTTCGGGCACGGCCAGGTCGATGTCGTCGGCCTCAGGAAAATTGACCCGCAGCACTCCAGAGACCGCCGTGTCCGCGCCGTTGTTGTTGAGTGTCAGCGTGTAGTTGATGTCTGCGCCAGGCAGCACGGGATCCGGCGAGTCGGTGATCGTCAGCGCGATGTCCGCGAGTTCGCTGCCGCTTTGAACCAAAGAGACGGCACTCTCAGAATTGTCCGAAGTGTCAGGATCAGGCGTTGACGATCCGATGGTTGCGGTGGCGGTGAGGACCGAACCGACGGTGCCGGGACTTGCCCGCAAGACCAGGTCGAAGAAAGCTCCTCCGACGTGTGGGTATGCGGCCATGTCGCAGCGAATGTTCCCGGTTGCTCCGACGGCTGGCGTCGTGCAGAGCCAGGGAGGACTCGTTCCGAACGACCGCGTGAAGGAGACGAATGTCGCTCCCGAGGGCAACGCGATCTCGATGAAGGCTGCCGCCGCGGCATCGGGCCCGCTATTGAACACGAAAAGATCGTAGTCGATGTTGTTGCCGGGGCGCACCTGACCGCGGCCGCCCTCGAACTGGAGGAAAAGGTCGGCGGTGTCCGCGACCGCCGCAGGCGCCGCGACGAGCGGAGCAGATCCGGACGTCGCGGCATGCGAGATGGGGCCGTACGTGAGCAGCAGCGCCAGCAAGGCACACCAGGCGATGCGCGCCGAGAGCGCAGATGGAATCAAGATATTCTCCCCGCCGAAGTGTCGAGCCTAACTGATGCGGCGGGTCGGAGCCGTGGTTCGCAAGACCGGATCCTCACCGGCCTTCCGCAGGCATGCCGGTGTCGGACCTGGTCGCGTGGCGGCTTCCGGCGCTTCGTGCCGCCTCCCCAGCGCCTATTCCTGGGCGCATCGCTTGCCGAACGTTGCCGCGCTCGATCGCCCGGGGACGCTTCCGACAAATTAGGCGGATCCGACATTCGGACGGTTGAAGCTAACAGGCGTCCGGAGAGCGTGCGCAAGTAGATCTGAATCCGCTCGACGAGACTTGCATTGCGATATATCCAGATCGCGGTCGGATGAAAGCTGGTCGTCGTTTGCGCGAATGGCGGCTCGGACCCTCTCCCCAGCCCCTCTCCCGGGGGAGAGGGGCTTAAACGAAGGGCATTGCTGCTCAGTCGCGACGCATCGTCGCGCGAGCGCCGAGAGTTGCGAGCAGCAGAGCCAGGAAAGCGAGCAATGCGGGCGAGAGCGTCGGTACCGCGACGCTGCTGCCTACACCGCCGCCGACCGCGAACGAAGTCGCGTCGCCACCGCCCGGAGTGCCGGGATTGTCGGTGACGCCGCTCGACTCGTTGCTGCCGTTGGCATCGGCGTCGAACGCGAACGTGCCCTGGTTCGAGATCACCGTCGCTTCCGGGGTCGTGGCGGGAATACGTGCCGTGATCGTGATGGTCACCGAGCCGCCGGCCGGGATCGCACCGTTGAACGTCACCGTGCGTGTCGCCACGTTGGCGACGGTCGTTCCAGTGGTCGAGGTCGCCGACACGAGCTCAAGCGGCGCAGGCAGCACGTCGGTGAACTCGTTGCCCGGATTGTCGAGCTGATTGCCGCCGCTCTGGTTGCGCAGGATCACCGTGTAGGTGAACGTCGCTCCCGGCGCGAACGGCCCGGTCGCAGTCTTGGTGCCGGTGATCAGCACGGGCGCGTTGACCGTGGTCGTCGCGGTGGCCGAGTTGTTGGCCGTCGACGGATCCGACGTGGTCGAAGCGACCGCGGCGGTGTTGCTGATCACGGTGCCTTGCGCAGTCGCTGCGCCCACCTGTGCCACCAGCGTGAACACCGCATTGCCTGCCGACGCCAGGCTCGCGTTGGTGCAGGTGACGGTGCCGCCGGCACCGACTACCGGCGTCGTGCAGGTCCATCCTGCCGGTGCGGCCAGCGACACGAACGTCGTGTTGGCGGGCAGCGAATCGCTGACTGCGGTAGACGTCGCCGCACTCGGTCCGGCGTTGGCCGCCGTGATCGTGTAGCTGATGTTGCCGCCCGCGAGCACCGGATCCGGGGAATCGGTCTTGGTGATCGACAGGTTGGCCGTCGCCGTCACCGCGGTCGTCGCCGTGGCCGAGTTGTTGGCCGCGTTCGGATCGCTGGTGGCGCTGGAGATGGTGGCCGTGTTGGTGATCGTGCCCGTGGCGCTGACCGGCGTACGCACCACGATCGTGAACACCGCGGAGCCCGGTGCGAACGACGGGTTGGTGCAGTTCACGGTGGTCTGGCCGGTCGTCGTGAGAGGCGTGCAAGTCCAGCCCACCGGGCCGGTTGCCGATTCCACCGTGAAGCCCACGCCGAACGTGTCGATCATCGACGCATTCACCGCCGCATTCGGCCCCGAGTTGGTCGCGGTGATCGTGTAGGTGATGGTGTTGCCAGGGATCACCGGATCCGGCGTGTCGGTCTTGGTGAGCGAGAGGTCTGCTACCGCGAATCCGCTGACGCCGAAGAAGGCGACCACCGGATCATGGTCCGCCAGGCGCGACGGCGTGGTCGAATTGTTGCGCTCCAGCGCGCCGAAGTCGGCGTTGATGCGGGCGTGCTCGACGCGCTCGCTGCTGGTCGCCGCGAGCATCGCCTGGTTGACCAGTACGTGGTCCAGCGTCTGCGCGATGCCGCCGAACACGAACGAGTAGCGCTCGAGCGGGGTGTCTAGCAGCACCGCGAGGTCCGGATTGACCAGGTCGATGCCGTCGCCCGGGACCGCGGTCTGGTTGTCCGGCGAAGGCGTTCCCTCGATCACGCCGATCGAATCGCCGAGACCATCGTTGAACTCGAAGGCATTGAAGTCGCCGACCAGCACGATGCGCTCGCTCGGGCTCGCGACCTGGCGCGCCTGCACGAGGTTCGCCAGCGACTCGGCCTGCTTCTGGCGCTTGGCGCGCACGCGCTCCCCGCCGGTTGCCCAGCCGTTCGAACCCGGGCCACGGTCGTCCGAACCGCCGAGCGAACGGAGGTGGCTGACCATCACCGTGAGCGGGAAGGAACCGCCGCCGGCATTGTTCACCACCGCGTCGAGGCGCAGGGTCGGGCGATCGTTGAGCAGGTCGGTCGAGCTGTCCGGGTTGACGAAGACCTCGGCGGCGTTCTCCTGCACCACCGCGTTGACGGTGACGCGCGGCGTGGTGCCGGCGACGATCTGGCGCTTGACCAGGAAACCGACGTCGATACCCCCGATATCGTTGCCTTCGATCAGGAACGCTTCGTATAGCGGGTTCGGCTGCGTGGCGGCGACCGCATCGCTGTTGATGCGCGCGGCCAGCGTCTGCAGCGTCGAGAGATTCTCCATCTCGACCACGCCCAGGATGTCGGGCGTGCGCAGGAAGTTGCGAATGCCGAGCGACGCCTTGTTGAGCCGCATCTCGAATGCAGCCGGGGTCAGCACCACGTCGCTGACCGCCGGGTCGTTGACGGTGTCGAAGAAGCGCTCGAGGTTGTACGTGGCCACCGTGAACTCGGTCGAAGCCGGCGCAGACACAGGCGTCGGCACCTGGCCACCGCTGAAGGTCGGCGCCGGCGTGGGCGGGCCGTCCTGCAGGATCGTGTAGCGACGGAAACCGTAGTCGACCGGGCCGACGACATTGAGCACCACCGCCTCGGCGTTGATGTTGATCTGCGTGTTGCCCTGCGCGTCGGAGTCGACCTGGAACACCTCCGGATTGGAATCCCAGCGCGGGATCGGCGGAATGGTGCCCTGCGGCGGTGTGTCCGGCGCCTGGATGCCCGATTCGCGCAGCGAGCGCGGATTGCCGGTGACCACGGCGCTGAAGATGCCGTTGCTGGTCGCCGTCGCGTTCGCCTCGCTGACGCTGCCGAGCGTGCCGCTGTTGGCGGTGAGCGACGCGACGGACGCACGCATGCCCTCGATGCGCTCGAGCTGGTCGAACGCGCCGGCGGGCGAGGGGAACGAGGTCGTCAGCGGGATCGGTGCCGGCAGCGGGTTGCCCGTCGAGAGCTGGGTCACCGTCGGCGATGTCAATTGGGTGAGCGGCGGCTGCAGCGGATCCTGCGTCGGCACGAACTCGATAACGGTGCCGGCGACCTGCACAAGGTTGCCGATGGCAGCACTCGCCGGCGGCGTCGCAGCGGTGAAGACGAACACGCCTTCCGACGTGGCCGGATCGGCGTCGATCGTGGCATCCGGTTCCTGGATGAAGAAGCCGTTGCCCTTGCGGCCCGTGACGATTCCGCGTGTCGTGACCATGGTACCGACCAGCGGCGAGGCCGCGCCCGGCCCCTGGATGTCGTGGATCGCGATGACGGTCGCGTCGTCGTTATTGATCGTGCCGAGGCCCTGCACGTCGCCGGCAGTCGCGCCGACCACGTTGGAGATGTTGACGAAGAACGTCTCGTTCGGCTCGATCGTCGTATCGCCGTTCACCGTGACGTCGAATGTGTAGCTCGAATTGCCTGCCGCGATGATCTGGCCGGTAAGCGTGCGTGCGACGTAGTCATTGTTGGCGACCGTACCGGTGCCGTCGGCTGTCGCGATATCGAAGGTGACGCCACCCGCGCCTGCGGGCGCGCTGAGGCTCACTGTGAAACTGAAGGTCGACGTGCCCGCATCGCCCTCCGCCTGCGCAACGTCGTTGATCGACAGCGTCAGCGGCGGCGCGCCGCAGCCCGCGGTGTTGATGGCGATGTCGTCGACGCCGATGAATTCGTCATTGCCGAGGGCATTGGTGGTGATGACTCGCACCTGCACCTGCGGCTGGTTCTCGACCGCCGCCGGAAGCACGACGCAGACCGGCGTCACCAGAGTCGCGAGACTCGGGCCGGAACTCGCATCGGCCACGTACCCGGCCGGGACATTGGTGAAGTTTCCGGTCGTGCCGACGCGATACTGCAACGCGACCTGCTGGATTGCGTTGTCGACCGAGCCGTCGTTGTCGCGGAGGTTGTACGCGACCGTGACGTTGGTCTGGGCGGTCGTGCTGAGGTGGAACTGCAGATACGGCGCGTCGGCTGTACCACTGCCGGCGAGCGCAACCACCGGATCTGCGATCTCGAACTCCGCGGGGCCGCCGGTGTTGAATGTGCTGGGGTTTGTCTGATTCGCGTTGACGTCGACGACTACGGTGCCCTCGCCGAGCAGGGTTTGTGGATCCACGCCGGTCGCGGTGGTGACATCGTCACCACGGAAGCCCACGATCCCCGGGACTCCCGACCAGTCGTCGTTGGCGGTGATCAGTCCAATGTTGGTCCAGTTCTGCGTGAACGGCAGCGCTTGCGGCGTCGCATCCGCGAACGCGGGAGAACTGAGCGAAGCGCACAGCAGCAGTGCGGCAAAGAGCGAGCCGCGCTTGGAAGTGGTAGAGGACATTGGAACCCCGGACTGGCAGGCGCGCGACGTCACCCCGACGTGCACAGGCGGCGGAGTCTAGCGAACTCAGGTGACGCTGCAACCTCGCCTGCCGCAATGACCGGTTCAGGGTGCGATACGCTTGGAAACGAATTGGATTCGGCGCAGCTGCCGCCGCGCCATGGGCCGAATGTCGAAGGACAGCGCATGACCGACGAAACCTCGCTGCGTCCGCTGGAACCGGGCCTGCACCTCGATCTCGAGGGCAAGCTCGACTACCACGAGTACCTGAAGCTCGACGCGCTGCTGTCCGCGCAGGTGCTGCGTTCGGACCCGCCGCACCACGACGAGATGCTGTTCGTGATCCAGCACCAGACCTCGGAGCTCTGGATGAAGCTGCTGATCCACGAGTTGTCGGGGGCCATCGACCACCTGCGGGTGGATCGCACGGAGCCCGCGCTCAAGATGCTGGCGCGCATCGAGCGCATCCAGTTGCAGCTGGCCGAGCAGTGGTCTGTGCTTGAGACGCTGACGCCGAGCGAATACCTCGAGTTCCGTCACATCCTCGGGCCCGCGTCGGGATTCCAGTCGCGCCAGTACCGGACCATCGAATTCCTGCTCGGCAACAAGCAGGCGGAGCTGATCGAGGTGCACCGCCACTATCCGGAAACGTACACGGAGCTGAAGCGGGTGCTCGAGGCGCCGGGACTGTACGACGAGTTCCTGCGCTGGCTGGCGCGTCGCGGGCATGCAGTGCCCGTGTCGCTGCTCGAGCGCGACGTGCGCCTGCCGCATGTGCGGGAACCCGCGCTCATCCCCGTATACAAGCGCATCTACGAGGATCGCTCGACGTTCTGGGAGGAGTACCACCTCTGCGAGGAGCTGGTCGACATCGAGTCGAATTTCCAGCTCTGGCGCTTCCGCCACCTGCGCACGGTGCAGCGGATCATCGGCTTCCGCCCCGGCACCGGCGGCTCGAGCGGCGTGTCGTTCCTGCAGCGCGCGCTCGACCAGACTTTCTTCCCCGAACTCTTCGACGTGCGCACCGAGCTGTCGACCCCTTCAGTCTGAACCCTTCTCCCCGTGTCACAGGGAGAAGGGTTCAGACGTGCTGCGGCGCAGCATGCGCCGCGTTTGACGGCGAGCGGGCGCAGCGGTTACACAGGCGCATCCCTGCGTTGCGTGTGATGCGCCGAGCCGGCGTTGCGCTGCGTCCTTGAGAACCCGCCGAAATACTGGAGTGCCTGCATGAGCGGAGCTGTCACCACCCCGCACGAAGCGTTGCCGCCACCGACCTATCCGCAGGTCATGGGTCATCCAAAGCCGTTGTGGATGCTGTTCATGACCGAATTCTGGGAGCGCTTCGCGTTCTACGGCATTCGCTGGGCCCTGGTGCTCTACATCGTCGCCCAGTTCCACGGCGGCAGCGGCACGGGTGAGGCGAGCGCGAACCAGACCTACGGCGCGTATCTCGCGCTGGTCTATGCGGTGGCGATCTTTGGCGGCTACGTCGCGGACCGCGTGATCGGTTACCAGCGCTCGATCCTGGTGGGCGCGGTGATCATGGCGGCCGGCCTTTTCATGATCGCGATGCCGAGCGAGGCCATCTTCAAGCTCGGGCTCGCCACGATCATCGCGGGCAACGGCCTGTTCAAGCCGAACATTTCGACGATGGTGGGCAAGCTCTACAGCGTCAGCGATCCGCGCCGCGATTCGGGCTTCACCATCTTCTACATGGGCATCAACCTCGGCGCGATGATCTCCCCCATCCTCACCGGCTGGCTGGCCGGACGGATGATGGGCGGCTCACCCGATTTCCCGGCGTACAAGGTCGTGTTCATCGTTTCCGGCCTCGGCATGCTGATCTCGCTGGTCTGGTTCTGGTTCGGCCGGCGCCAGCTGGAAGGCGTCGGCACGCCGCCTCCCGGTGGCGAGAGCGGCATGCGGGTGCTGCTCACGACGGCCGGCGCGATCGCCGCGATTCCGGTGCTGTATTTCCTGCTGTCGCTCGGCGCGAGCACGTTGCAGTGGATCCTGCTGGCGCTGTTCCTCGGTCTCGGCGCGATGCTGCTCATCGAGGGGATAAAGACCAGCAAGGTGCAGCGCGACATGGTGATCGCAATGCTGATCATCTTCGCGTTCAACGTGCTGTTCTGGATGTTCTTCGAGCAGGCAGGCAGTTCCTTCAGCTTCCTGTCCGACAAGATCGTCGACCGCGAATTCGCCAACGGCTTCATCTGGCCGAACGCGTGGTTCCAGTCGGTCAACTCGCTGGCGATCATCACGCTCGCACCCGTGCTCGCGTGGCTCTGGGTCGCGATGGGCAGGAACAATCCGTCGATCCCGCGAAAGTTCAGCTTGGGTCTCATCTTCAACGGCGTCGCGTTCGCGTTGCTGATGTTCGCGCTGTCGTCGCTGGTCGACGACTTCGGCAAGATCCCGTTCTGGACGCTGTTCATGGTCTACGTCATCCAGTCGGTCGGCGAGCTCTGCCTGTCGCCGATCGGCCTGTCGATGGTGACCAAGCTCGCGCCGGTGCGACTCGTCGGTTTCGGCATGGGCGGCTGGTTCCTGTCGACCGGCATCGGCAACAACCTGTCGGGCATTTTTGCCAGCCACGTGAGTGGTACGGAGGGCATGACCGTTGCGTCGGCGTTCGAGGGCTACACCTTCGGCTTCTGGGCGCTGATGATTCCCGGCGTACTGCTGTTCCTGATCGCGCCGCTCATCAACAAGCTAATGCACGGCGTGAAGTAGCGCTCGAGTTGGGCCAGCCGAGCGAAGCTCGGCCGCCCTCCTAACGTCGCCTCACGTTTGCCTCTGTAGAGCCGAGCAAAGCTCGGCTGCAGACTTCGACAAGCGGAGCTCGCGCTCCGCTCTACAAGAGCAGGTGGCGGAGGTTCGGCAGGTACTTTTCGGCCGAGCCGGTGTTGACGGCGACGACGCGCTCGCCGGCGCGCACCAGTCCGTGATCGAGCAGCTGCGGCAGCGCCGCAAGGCAGGCCGCGCCTTCCGGCGAGATCCACAGGCGCTCGTCGCGCCACACGCGTGCAAGCTCGTGCGCGAGATCGGCTTCCGCGACTGCGAGCGCGGCCCCGCCGCTCGCCCGAATGATCTCCAGCACGCGCGCGTGACCGACGCCGCCCGGCACGTTGAGTCCGGCGGCGAGCGTCGCGCCCGCCGGCGGCAGCGCCTGCGTATCCGTCGCGCCAGCGTCGAATGCGCGCACCAGTGGCGTCGTGACTTCCGACTGCACGCACAGCATGCGCGGCCGCCGCGAATCGATCAGCCCGAGCGCCTCCAGTTCCGCAAATGCCTTCCACATGCCGAGTACGCCGGTGCCGCCACCGGTTGGATAGACGATCGCGTCGGGCAGTCGCCACTGCTTCGACCCCGCGCGCGGCTCGGCCAGCTCGAGCCCGAGCGTCTTCTTGCCCTCGATGCGCCAGCCCGGTTCCTGGAAGGTCGCCACGTTGAACCAACCGTCCGGCCAGTACGTCTCGCGCAGCAGCGCGGCCGCTTCGCGAATGGTGCCCTGCACGAGCTCGAGCACCACGCGTCCAGGATGCTGTTTCGCGAGCGCCGCGACCTGGCCAAGGATCGGCATTGGCGTGTCCTCCGGCATCGCGACGACCACGTCGATTCCGCCCGCCAGCGCGTAGCGCACCAGCGAATCGCCGGCGTTGCCCTGCGTGGGCACGGCCAGCCTGCGCAGGCCGAACCGGCGCGCCTGCGCCACCACCATCGCCATGCCGCGGTCCTTGAAGCTGCGCGTCGGGTTCGCGCCGAAGCCCGGATGCGGCTGCCCCTCGTCCTTGAGTTCGAGTCGCAGTCCCGCTGCACGCGCGACCGGATGCGCGCCGTAGTCGAGCAGGGGCGTCGCGCCTTCGCCGAGCGGCACGATGTGGCGCGCATCGTCGGGATCGTCGATATCGAGGCCGAGCAGCCCGCCGAATCGCCACATGTCGGGGCGCCCGGGCCGATACCACGAAGCCTCCGGGCGCTCGCGCGCCAGGCGCTCGATGTCCAGGACCATCTCGACCGGCCGACCGTCTGCAGGATCGAGGTTCATGAGCCGGTCGGCCGGATACTCGATCCCGGAGGCGACACCGCGCAGGCAGCGCACGAAACTCATGGTGCGCGTGCGATCGGGCCGGTTCGTCCGTGCCGCCCCGCCGGCTCAGGGAAGGCCGGGAATGGCGCGGGTGGCGATGTGGGTAAAATCGCAGGTATTGTCATCGCGGCAACTCGATCCGGTGCGTGACGCGCAGGATCGTGGCAAACGCTGCACCGACGCAATCGCAGGAAAGTCGCCATGAGTGCCCAGCCCAACCTCGGCATGCAGGTCACCACGTTCGCCAACCCGATGGGTATCGACGGCTTCGAATTCGTCGAGTTCGCTGCGCCCGTCGAGCAACAGGAACGGCTGCACGATTATTTCCTGCGCATGGGTTTCACCGCGGCGCTGCGCCATCGCACGCGGCCAATCACCCTCTACCGGCAGGGCGGAGTCAATTTCCTCGTCAATGACGATCCCGATTCCTTCGCTGCCGATTTCGCCCGCGCGCATGGGCCCAGCGCCTGCGGCTTCGCGATCCGCTTCACCCGCCCCGCAGGCGAAGTGCTGGCTACCGTCATCGGCAACGGCGGCGAAGCGATCGTCGACAAGGCGGACACCCGCGCGGTCGACGCGCCCGTGGTCAAGGGCATCGGCGACTGCATGCTCTATCTCGTGGACCGCTACGGCGAGCGCGGCTCGATGTACGAGGAATTCCTGCCGGTGCAGGGCGCCGACCCGAACCCGATCGGGTTCGGACTCACCTTCATCGATCACCTTACGCACAACCTCTACTTCGGCAACATGCAGAAGTGGTCGGACTATTACGAGCGGTTGTTCAACTTCCGCGAGATCCGCTACTTCGACATCAAGGGCGCCAAGACCGGCCTCGTGTCCAAGGCGATGACCGCGCCCGACGGCGTGGTGCGCATCCCGCTCAACGAGTCGAGCGACCCGAAGTCGCAGATCAACGAGTACCTCGATTGCTACAAGGGCGAAGGAATCCAGCACATCGCCTGCTTCACCGACGACATCTATTCGACGGTCGAGCGCATGCGCGAATCCGGGATCCAGTTCCTGGACACGCCGGCGTCCTACTTCGATGTGATCGACGAGCGCGTGCCGAACCATGGCGAGGACGTGGCGAGGCTCGCGCGCAACCGGATCCTCATCGACGCCGACCTCGAGACCAGGCAGCGCAAGCTGCTGCAGATCTTCACCACCAACGCGATCGGCCCGATCTTCTTCGAGATCATCCAGCGCAAGGGCAACGAAGGCTTCGGCGAGGGCAACTTCCAGGCCCTGTTCGAATCCATCGAGCGTGACCAGATGCAGCGCGGCGTCCTGTGATTCGATTCCTCGGTGCGGTGACCACGATCGCGACGATCGGATGCACTTCGGCCGGTGATTTTTCGCAACTCACGAGGTTGGCACCCGAAATCGAGTGGCGTGATTCGAGCGCGACTGCTGCTGACTTCGATGGTGACGGAGCCGACGATCAATTTGCATTGGGCCTGGACGGTGAGCAGCACGTCGTCGCAGGGCTCTTGTTGGCATCGCAGCCAAGTCGCTTGCACCGACTGGTGTTCCCGGTCGTCGGCAGATGCAAAGCGGCTTTTTCGCAGGATTGTCTTGAATTGGAAAGCTCGGTCGAAGCGTACCGGCTAAAAGGTGATCTCTCCGACGTCCTGGGCGAGCCGCATCCGGAATATCCAGGCGGTGGCTGTTGCCAAGGCGTGCAAGTGACCGCTGTTCGCGAAAGCGATCCGTTCAACTTCTTCTGGAATCCCGTGGCCGAAACACTGGACTGGTGGCGAGCATGAGTTCGGGGGTGGGTGGTTACCAGACCGGGTTCGGGAATGAGTTCGCCACCGAGGCGGTGGCGGGTGCGTTGCCGGTCGGGCGCAACTCTCCACAGCGCGTGGCGCACGGGCTGTATGCGGAACAGCTGTCCGGCACGGCATTCACCGCGCCGCGCGGCGAGAACCGGCGGAGCTGGCTGTATCGCATCCGGCCGGCGGCGATGCACGGCGCGTTTGCGCGATACACGCGCAGCAACAACGCCACGGCGTCGTTCCACGACGACTTCGGCGACGGTCCGGTGACGCCAGACCAGCTCCGCTGGAACCCGCCGCCGGAGCCGGAAGTCCCGACCGATTTCGTCGAAGGGCTGTTCACCATGGCCGGCAATGGTTCGGCCTCCGCACAGAACGGTGTCGGTATCCACGTGTACGCCGCGAACCGCTCGATGCAGGCGCGCTACTTCTACAGTGCCGATGGCGAGTTGTTGATCGTGCCGCAGCACGGGCGGCTCACCATCGCGACCGAGTTGGGCGTGCTTGATGTCGAACCGCAGCAGATCGCCGTCATCCCGCGCGGCGTTCGCTTCCGCGTCGAGCTGCCCGATGGCGCGGCGCGCGGCTACGTGTGCGAGAACTTCGGCGCACTCCTGCGGTTGCCTGACCTCGGGCCCATCGGCAGCAACGGCCTTGCGAACCCGCGCGATTTCGAAACCCCGTACGCGGCCTTCGAGGATCGCGACGAGCCCGGCGAGCTCATCGCCAAATTCCAGGGCCATCTCTGGCGCGCGGAGATCGGTCATTCGCCGCTCGACGTGGTGGCATGGCACGGCAACTACGCGCCGTACCGCTACGACCTGCGCCGCTTCAACGCCATCGGCTCGATCAGTTTCGATCACCCTGATCCGTCGATCTTCACGGTGTTGACGGCGCCGAGCGACACGCCCGGCACCGCCAACCTCGACTTCGTGATCTTTCCACCGCGCTGGCTTGTCGCGCAGGACACGTTCCGCCCACCTTGGTTCCACCGAAACGTCGCCAGCGAGTTCATGGGGCTGGTCTTCGGCGCCTACGATGCCAAGGCCGAGGGCTTCGCTCCGGGCGGAGCGTCACTGCACAACTGCATGACGGGCCATGGCCCCGATGCGGCGACGTTCGACAAGGCGAGCCAGGCCGACCTCTCGAAACCCGACGTCATCGACCACACCATGGCCTTCATGTTCGAGACGCGCGCGGTGTTGCGGCCGACCCGCCAGGCGCTCGAAGCCGGCCATCGCCAGCGCGACTACCAGGCGTGCTGGGCCGGCCTCCGGCGGAACTTCGAGCCGCCCGTTTCCTGAGGATGCGTGGTGGCGGGGTTGCCCAGCCGGCGTTCAGCGCATGGTCGCGATGCTGCGCGCTTCCGCGCATCGATGCGTTTCCCGCACGCGCCCCAAAAGGATTCGCCTCCCATGCGTCGACGCGTCGCCCTGCTAGCCGTGCTGCTGCTGCTGGCGGCTTGCGATCGTGGCGACCCTGCCGCAGCCGCGAACCCCGCGCCGCCCGGGACAGCAACGGTACCGCCCGCCGTTCCGTCTGCAGAGGCCAATGGCGAAACGGTGCCGCCGCCCGGTGTGCCGGCGGATATCGTCGCGACGCCTGCGCCGCGCGCGCCGGTCGTGCCGCGCGAGGTCGACAACCACGCAGACGTTCCGAGACCAGGCGACGAAGCCAGCGGTCCCTCGGTCGATCACGAAGACCCGCCGCATGACGCCGAAGCGGCCGCGGAATTCGAACCCGATGGCGACGACGCGCCCCGACCAGGAAGGCCGCCCGCGGCCCCGCACTGGGACGGGATCGCGGACCTGCGTTTCGGCATGTCGGCCGACGAAATCCGCGCTCGCTGGCGCGGCGAACTCGATGACCATGCTGCCGACGACGCGGAAGCCTGCTTCTACCTGGCCGCCGAGCGCCGGCGCCCCGCCGACTCGCCCGCGCTCATGTTCGTGAGTGGCCGTTTCGTCCGCTACGACGTGGACTCGCCCGCATTGCGTGCTCCCGGCGGTGGGGCGGTCGGCATGGACACGTTCGAGATCCTCGAACGCTACGGCGAGAACCGCATCGAGCGCCGTCCGCACAAATACTCCGAGGGCGAGTACCTCCGCATCGAGGCGCCCGACCAAGGCAGTATCCTGCTGTTCGAGACGGGCGAGGACGGCGCGGTCACGGAATGGCGCATCGGCGTCGAGCCGCAGGTCGATTACGTCGAAGGCTGTTCCTGATCCCGGCCGACGCGGAAGCTCGTGTCGCCGGCGCGCCAATCGGCGACAATCGCGTTTGATCCAAGCACGCGAGGCGACATGAAACTCGGCAGCCTGAAGGAAGGCGGACGCGATGGCACGCTTGTCGTGGTGTCGCGCGACCTCACGCGAGCGGTGCGCGCGACGGGCATCGCGGCGACGCTGCAGGCCGCGCTCGACGACTGGTCGAACATCGCCCCGCGCCTGGCGGCGCTGGCGGAAACGCTCGAAGGCACGGCCATCGCGTCCAATGGTGCCGAAGTGTTCGTGGTCGACTTCGCCGCTTTCGCGTCGCCGCTGCCGCGGGCTTACGAGTTCGTCGACGGCAGCGCCTACCTGCCGCACGTCGTGCGCGTGCGCCGGGCGCGCGGCGCGGAAGTGCCACAGTCCTTCTACACCGACCCGCTGATGTACCAGGCCACGAGCGCGGGTTTCCTCGGGCCGCGCGACGACGTGCCCGTGACCAGCGAGGAATATGGAATCGACCTCGAGGCCGAGGTCGTGGTGGTCACCGACGACGTGCCGATGGCAGTGTCGCCCGACGTCGCCGCCTCGCACATCCAGCTCGTCGGCCTCGTCAATGACGTGAGCCTGCGCAACCTTGTCCCCGCGGAACTCGCGAAGGGTTTCGGATTCCTGCAATCCAAGCCGCGGTCGGCGCTGTCGCCGGTGCTGGTCACGCCGGACGAGCTGGGCGATGCCTGGGAGGGCAGCAAGCTGCATCGGCCGCTGACCACCCACATCAACGGGCGCTGGTTCGGGGCTCCCGAGGCCGGCGTCGACATGCAGTTCGACTTCGGCCAGCTGGTGGCGCACGTGGCGAGGACGCGGCCCCTGGCAGCCGGAACCATTGTGGGTTCCGGCACCGTGGCCAACGAGGACACCTCGCTCGGAGCCTCCTGCTTCGCCGAGCTACGTACCGTCGAGACGCTGCGCGACGGCAAGCCGTCGACTCCGTTCATGCGTTTTGGCGACGTGGTCCGGATCGAAATGCTGGACGCCGAGGGTCGGAGTATCTTCGGCGCCATCGAGCAACGGATAGCGCACCAACCCGCCTGAGCAGGTCCGCCCCAACGAGCGTCGAGGAGAGGCTGCAGTGAACCAGTCGATCAAGCTCTACAGCTATTGGCGATCCAGCGCGGCCTACCGCGTGCGCATCGCGCTCGCACTCAAGCACCTCGAGTACGAGACGCACGGCGTGCACCTGATGCGCGACGGCGGCGAGCAGCACCTGCCCGCATACCTCGAACTCAATCCCCAGGGCTTCGTGCCCACGCTGCGCGACGGCGAACGGATGATCACGCAGTCGATGGCGATCATCGAATACCTCGAGGAGACGCGTGACCATCCGGCACTGTTGCCGAACGGAGCGCGCGAACGCGCGTTCGTGCGCGCGGTGGCGCTGGCCATTGCCTGCGACATCCATCCGCTCAACAACCTGTCAGTGCAGCAGTTCCTCGAGTCGGAGTTCGGGATCGACGAAGCGCAGCGGGAGGTGTGGATCCAGCACTGGCTGGCGCGCGGCCTGGCGGCGGTCGAACGGATGCTGGACAACAACATCGCGCTGGGTCGCTTCGTCGGCGGGGAAGGCCCGGGCATGGCCGAGTGTTTCATCGTGCCGCAGCTGTACAACGCGCGCCGTTTCAACCTGCAGCTCGATGCGTATCCACGGCTCGTCGCCATCGACGCGGCCTGCACCGCCCTGCCCGAATTCCAGGCCGCACATCCCGACAACCAGCCCGACAGGCCCCCCATATAGGAGAGCGCCGCCAGGTGCCATGTGGGATGCGAATGGCGCGATGCCCGACGAAGATGCGCGATCCGTCACGCGCGGAGGCAACCGCGAAGGGCCGCCAGCCGAGATTTCAGGTCTGTGGGAGCGCCGCACGGCGAGAGGGGAGATCTGCAGGAGCGCCCCAAGGCGCGATGGGGGGACTCAGTAACCGGTGAACGGGTCGGCCGAATTGATGTCGTTCGCGCCGCCGAGGGTATCGCTGCCCTCCGACAGGCGGATGCGCAGCGACAGGCCGTCGCGCGAATCGGCGGATCGCAGCGCTTCCTCGAGGTCGATCTTGCCGTCCTTGTAGAGGCGGAACAGCGCCTGGTCGAAGCTCTGCATGCCCTCCTGCAGGCTGCTCTCCATTGCAGCCTTGATCTCGTGGACCTGGCCGCGCCGGATGAGGTCGCGGATCATCGGGGTGTTGATGAGGATTTCGGTCGCAGGCAGCCGCTTGCCATCCACGCCCTTCACCAGGCGCAGCGAAATCACCGCCTTGAGGTTGAGGGCGAGGGTCATGAGGATGTTCTTGTGCGCGTTCTCGGGGAAGAAATTGAGGATGCGCTCGAGCGTCTGGTCGGCATTGTTGGAATGCAGCGTCGCCAGGCAGATGTGTCCGGTTTCGGCAAACGCGATCGCGGATTCCATCGTCGTCGCATCGAGGATCTCGCCGATCAGGATGACGTCGGGGGCCTCGCGCATGGCGTTCTTCAGCGCCGCGTGGAATGCATGCGTATCGAGGCCGACCTCACGCTGGTTGACGATGGATTTCTTGTGCCGGTGCAGGTATTCGATCGGATCCTCGATCGTGAGGATGTGGCCCGTCGAAGAGTTGTTGCGGTGGTCGATCATCGACGCGAGCGCGGTCGACTTGCCGGATCCGGTTGAGCCGACCACGAGGATCAGACCGCGCGGCTCCATGATCAGCGCCTGCAGGGTCGCGGGCAGCTTCAGCTGCTCGATCGAAGGGATCTCGCTCTTGATCGCGCGGATCACCATGCCGACTTCGCCGCGCTGCTTGAATACGTTGACGCGGAAGCGCCCGGCGTCCTTGACCGCGATCGCCATGTTCATCTCGAGGTCGCGCTCGAACGAGGGCACCTGGCCCTCGTCCATGAGCGAATACGCAATCTTCTTGACCATGCCGGGCGGCAGTCCCGTGCTGCCGAGCGGGTAGAGTTTGCCCTCGACCTTGATGTACACGGGCGCGCCCGTCGTCAGGAACATGTCGGACGCGCCCTTGTCCGCCATCAGCTTCAGGAAATAACCGATGTCCATGCCTGATCCTCGAAGTACGGGCGCTGCGCGCGGGCGGCGGCCTGAACGCTGGAACATACCAGAGCGCCAAAGGGTCAGAAAGCAAGGGCCACGCCATTTTTGAACGGCTGCTGTATCCCTTGTTCTCCCGAGGTTTCCCGGTCCCGCAACTGCCTGTTTCCGCGGTTGCCGGAGCCGATCAAACGGAGTAGGTTCGAACTTGCAGTGGCCGCCCAAGCGCCCTGCGCCAGCGAGTCCCAAGCCGATGAATCGAGCGTCTCCCTCCGTCAACGATCGCCCCGCAACCGGGGTGATCGGGGCGCAGGCGACGCCACGCCACGCTCGATCGTCCGGATGCTCCCATCGCCCCTCGTTCCACGCCTGGCGCGTGGATCGGGTGGCCCGTTGCCGACGGAGGTAGCCGATGTTTGAAGGTCAACAGCACCAGGTCGAAGCCAAGATGCAGTCCGACTCGGAATTCCGGCAGCTTTACTACCGGCACCAGGAACTTGACAAGCAAGTCCTCGACGCCGAGCTCGGCGTACTGCCCATGGACGACATGAAGCTGCACCAGCTCAAGAAAGAAAAACTGTGGGCGAAAGACAAACTGACTCAAATGTGGGACATCCAGCAGCCGGCATAGCCGACTTCATCGCGCCGAGGCGCGCATGAGCAACGACGGGCCCCATGCGGGGCCCGTTGTGTTTCCAGGGCCGCGATCGCGATCGCGGCCGCGCCGGCCGGGCAAATTGCGCCGCCGAACCATCAGTCCACGGTCGTGGATGGGCTAGCCGCCCCGACCGCGGATCGGGGCCGCGGCTATCATGCCCGTCGGGAAGGCGAACCTCTGGCAGGGCAGTTCGATGGCGGTAGCGAACAGCGTTCTTGATCTGATCGGCAACACCCCGATGGTGCGCGCCCGGCGACTCGACGCCGGCGTGTGCGAACTGTTCCTCAAGCTCGAGAGCCAGAATCCCGGTGGCTCGATCAAGGACCGGATCGGACTCAGCATGATCGACGCCGCCGAGGCGCGCGGCGACATCAAGCCGGGCGACACGCTGGTCGAGGGCACCGCCGGCAACACCGGCATCGGCCTTGCGCTGGTGGCCCAGCAGCGCGGCTACAAGCTGGTGCTCGTGGTGCCGGACAAGATGAGCCGCGAGAAGATATTCAACCTCAAGGCGATGGGCGCCGAAGTGGTGCTGACGCGTTCGGATGTGGCCAAGGGCCATCCGCAGTACTACCAGGACCTTGCCGCCGAGATCGCGCGGGAAACGCCCGGCGCGTACTTCATCAACCAGTTCGGCAACGCCGACAACCCGCGCGCGCACTACGAGATCACCGGGCCCGAGATACTCGCGCAAATGGACGACAAGCTCGACGCGATCGTGTTTGGGTGCGGCAGCTCCGGGACGATGACGGGCCTGTCGCGCTACTTCGCCGAGGCCTCGCCCCACACCGAGCTCATCCTCGCCGATCCGGTGGGTTCGATCCTGACTGAATACATCAACGAGGGCCGCCTCTCGACCAAGAGCGCGTCGTGGCTGGTCGAGGGCATCGGCGAGGATTTCCTGCCCGATATCGCGGATTTCTCGCGCGTGAAGAAGGCCTACGCGATCAGCGACAAGGAGAGCTTCCTCACCGGTCGCGCGCTGCTCGAGTCCGAGGGCGTGCTCGGCGGCTCGTCGACCGGCACGCTGGTCGCGGCGGCACTGCGCTACTGCCGCGAGCAGACCGAGCCCAAGCGCGTCGTGGTGTTCGTCTGCGACACCGGCAACAAATACCTGTCGAAGATGTACAACGATTACTGGATGCTCGACCAGGGCTTTCTCGACCGCGAATCGACCCACGACCTGCGCGACCTCGTCATGCGCCCCTACGCGCAGCGCGACACAGTGGTGATCGCGCCCGGCGACCTGCTCGTGACCGCCTACCAGCGCATGAAGCTGTACGACGTGTCGCAGCTGCCGGTGATCGAGGACGACCGCATCGTCGGCATCCTTGACGAATCCGACGTACTGCTGCACGTGTACGGCGACGAGGGCCGCTTCCGCGACCCGGTGGCGACCGCGATGGTGCGCAAGCTCGAGAAGCTCGACGTCAGTTCCCCGGTGGAGGCGCTGCTGCCGGTGTTCGAGAAAGGCCACGTAGCGATCGTCGTCGACGGCGAGAAGTTCGTCGGGCTCGTCACCCGCATCGACCTTCTCAACTTCCTGCGCCGACGCGCTGCCTGACAACGCGCTGGACGCTGCCCGTGAACCTGCTCGACATCGGCGACCGCTTTCCGAACGTCCTGATTCGCCGCGCGGGCCTGACCCAGTCGCTGTACAACGCCGCATCGGGCCATCCGGTGCTGGTCGCGTGGGGCGAGTGGCATGCATCGTACGCCGCCGTCGCCCACGACCTGGCGATCGAATGCCTGCAACTCGCCGACGCGGATTCACGCGACGCCTCCGGCACGCCGCAACTGCTTGCGCCTGCCGACCTCAAGCGGCTGGCGATGGGCGCGACGCCCTCCGGAGCCCTGTTGCTCGAGCCGTCGCTGCGCGTGCTGGTACGACTAGCCGGGGTGGATTTCGACCCAGGCAGGGCCAGTGCGGCGCTCTGCGCTGCCTTGTCAGCAGCCGGAATCGGTGACCTCGACTCGGCCTGCGATCATGCGCCCGTGCTGCTGGTGCCGCGCGTATTGGAGCCGGACTCGATCGCGCGCGTGCTCGACTGGTTTCGCGCCGATGGCGAGGGCCAGGACTCGGGAGTGATCGTGCATGAGAGCGGCACGCCGGTGTTCCGTCTGGATCCTGCGGTGAAGATGCGGCGCGAGGCGCGCATCGAGGATCCGGGGCTCGATGCGGAGCTGCACGACCGCCTGATGCGGCGCGTGCTGCCCGAGATCGCGCGCGCGTTCGCGTTCGAGGTGAAGCAGCGCGAGGCATTCAAGGTGTTGCGATACGAGGCCGGCGGCGGTTACTTCCGCGCGCACCGCGACAACGACGCACGCGACGTTGCGCACCGGCGATTCGCCATGACGCTCAACCTCAACAGCGGCGAGTACAGCGGCGGCCGGCTGCGCTTTCCCGAGTTCGGACCCCGCGAGTACGAGGCGCCGAGCGGCGGCGCGCTGGTGTTCTCGTGCTCGCTGCTGCACGAAGTCACCGACCTCACCGCCGGCACCCGCTACGCAGTGACCTCGTTCTTCTCCTGAGGGACCGGAGCGCATGGCACCCGCCAGGAACCATTGCTGCACGATGGACAAGCCGCCGCTGGCGCCCGCTGCTGCGGGCGGCGACAATGACCGCCTTCCGCGTAACGAGGCTTCAATGTCCCTTCCCATAGCCTTGCACGGCCTCGGCACCCGCGCGATCCATGCGGGGCAAAGTCCCGATCCGTCGACGGGCGCGATCATGACGCCGATCTACCAGACGTCGACCTATGTGCAGTCGAGCCCGGGCGAGCACCAGGGCTTCGAGTATTCGCGCTCGCACAACCCGACGCGATTCGCGTGGGAGCGATGCATCGCCGACCTCGAGGGCGGCACGCAGGGCTACGCGTTCGCGTCCGGCCTCGCCGCGACCGCGACGGTGCTCGACCTGCTCGACACCGGCAGCCACGTGGTGGTGATGGACGACGTGTACGGCGGCACCTTCCGTCTGTTCGAGCGCGTGCGCCGCAAGTCGGCGGGCCTCGACTTCACTTTCGTCGACCTGAACGATCCGGAGGCGCTCGCCGCGTCGGTGAAACCGAACACCCGCCTCA
>JBBRIE010000026.1:0-21207 GCA_038221545.1 Lysobacterales bacterium | reverse complement strand
AAACGGATAGTTCGCCGCTTGCGCGGAGGCCGTCTTCGTCAGCGCGTTGAAAAGCGTCGACTTGCCTACGTTCGGCAGGCCGACGATGCCGCACTGGATTCCCATGACAGATGCCTTCAATGGAGCGGGTAGGTATTCACTTTTCACAACGGGGAGCAAGTGGCGCGAAGCGCCGGATGAGAGGCCGGGCTTGCACCAAGGCAGAATTGGCCTCGAGACAAACTCGGCCCCTCACCTCCACCCGTCTCCCGCAGCGATAGGGGTTCAAATCCGGACGCTCTCCGCGAAGGAGAGCAACCGGGAAGCTAGTTGACTCGTGGGGTGTGAAGGCGCTTCATGGCCTCGTTGAAATCACCGGCGACGGCCAGCGGCAACACCGCGAGCGCGTCGTCGACGGCAAACCCGATGGCGCGGTCGTCGTCGCGCGACGCACGGCCGAGCACCCACGGGGTCACGCGGTCCTTGTGGCCGGGATGGCCGATGCCAATGCGCAGCCGATGGAAATGGCCGTGCCCGAGCACCTCGATCGTGTCGCGCAGTCCGTTCTGGCCGCCGTGGCCGCCGTCGAACTTGAGCCGCGCGACGCCGGGCGGCAGGTCGAGCTCGTCGTGCGCGACCAGCATCTCCCCGGGCTCGATCCTGAAGTAGCGCAACGCCGCACCGACCGACAGGCCGCTGCGGTTCATGTAGGTGGACGGTTTCAACAGGCGCACGACGTTGCCGCCCATTTCGACCTGGCCGGCATTTCCGTGCAGCTTGGACTCGGGACGCAGGGCGACCCCGTGCGACGCCGCGAGCGCATCGAGCCAGCGGAAACCGGCGTTGTGCCGGTCGTCCGCGTGCTCGGGCCCCGGATTGCCGAAGCCGACGATGAGTCTCAAGCCTGCCATGGGCGACGGAGCAAAAAGGGACGAAAAGGGGTCAGAGTCATTTTCCGGCGCACCAGCACCGCCGGCGCGAACGCCCACGCATCGGAAAATGACTCTGACCCCTTTTCGCCTTTTGCCGTCACCTGGGTACTTACTTCTTGTCGCCGTCCTTCTTTTCTGGCTTGGCGGCCGCGGCCGGTACTGCGGCAGCGTCGGCACCTTCCACCACGGTCGCTTCGGCGATGATTTCCTCGCGGCCCTCGTGCGCGGCGACGACCGCATGGTCGTATTCCTTGCCGAGCTTGAGTTCCGGGATCTCGACGCCTTCGGGCAACTTGATGTCGGACAGGTGGATGATGTCGTCCATCTGCAGGTTGCCGAGGTCCACCTCGAGGAACGCCGGCAGGTCCTTCGGCAGGCAGGAGATCTCGACCTCGTTGATGCTGTGGCTGACGACCACGCCCTTGGTCTTGCCGGCCGGGCTTTCCTTTTCGTTGAGGAAGTGCAGCGGCACGCGCACGCGGATCGCCTCGTTGGCCTTGACGCGCTGGAAATCAAGGTGCATCAGCAACGGCTTGAACGGATGCCGGTGCATGTCGCGCAACAGGACCTGCTCGGACTTGCCGTCGATCTCGAGATCGAGCAGTGCCGAGAAGAACCATTCGCTCTGCGCGTAGCGCAGGGTCCGCAGCTGGTCCATCTGGATCATTTTCGGATCGGTGCCACCGCCGTAGACGATGCCCGGAACCTTGCCCGCGTGACGCAGGCGGCGGCTCGCACCTTTCCCCTGGTCAGTACGGACTTCGGCCTTGATGCTGTGCTGTTCTGCCATTGCCTTTACCTCAGTAGATGACCGCCTTCGCGGTCGTTGTGTCCTGCCTCGCGACCAAGGCAGGACGAATTTTTCTTCTCCCGTTCGGGGAGAAGGGTGCAATCTAATCGACGTACAGGCTCGACACCGACTGCCCGAACGCGATGCGCCTGATGGTCTCCGCCATCAGTTCGGCGACGCTCAACTGCCGGATGCGCTTGCAGGCGCGCCCTTCCGCGGTCAGCGGAATGGTGTCGGTGACCACCATCTCGTCGAGCTGCGAGCGCTCGATGTTGGTGATGGCCGGACCCGACAACACCGGGTGCGTGCAGTACGCGACCACTTTGCGCGCGCCCCGCGCCTTCAACGCCGCAGCAGCGGCGCACAAGGTGCCGGCGGTATCCACGATGTCGTCGACCAGCACGCAAATCTTGCCGTCGACGTCGCCGATGATGTTCATCACCACCGACTCGTTGGCGCGCGGGCGCCGCTTGTCGATGATCGCCAATTCCGCATCGTCCAGCCGCTTCGCGATTGCGCGCGCGCGCACCACACCACCCACATCCGGCGACACCACGATCAGGCCATCGGTCCCCTGCGTCCGCCAGATGTCGGCAAGCAGCAGCGGCGAGGCGTACACGTTGTCGACCGGCACATCGAAGAAACCCTGGATCTGGTCGGCGTGGAGGTCGACTGTCAGCACCCGGTCCGTGCCCACCGTCGACAATATCTTCGCCGCGACCTTCGCCGTAATCGGCACCCGCGTCGAGCGCGGGCGCCGGTCCTGGCGCGCGTATCCGAAGTACGGCAGTACCGCGGTGACCGTGGCAGCGGATGCGCGCTTGAGCGCGTCGATCAGCACCACCAACTCCATGAAATTTTCCGCCGTGGGGGCGCACGTCGGCTGGATGACGTACACCTCCTGCTTCCTGACGTTTTCCTCGATCTCGACCTGCGCCTCGCCATCCGAGAACTTGCCGACCAGGGCCTTGCCCAGCGGCAGGCTCAGTTCACGGCAGATCGCCTGCGCGAGCGGTCGATTCGCATTGCCCGAGAAGATCTGGATGCCATCGGATTCGCTGTTGGATGCCTGCGCCACCGGACGGTCTCCAGCGAAATTGCGTTTACCGCCGGGTTGCGACCCGGCTCGTGCGGTCAGCCGCGCGAGTCGCGCAGTTTAGTCCGCCTGCGTGCCGAGTGCCGGGTTTGCTGGGACGGAAGGATTCGAACCTTCGTATGCGGGAATCAAAATCCCGTGCCTTAACCGGACTTGGCGACGTCCCACTGCAACTTTTGAAACCTGCGTATTTCCCTATGCAACGGGGATTCCGCGACGGAGTGCGCCACATGGGCGCGCCACGCCTCCGGAACCTGGGCGGCGACCGCATCCGCAGCTTCGCGCGTGACGAACGCCGCGAATACGCAACTGCCGCTGCCGCTCAACCTTGCCGGCGCGAATCCGGAGAGCCAGCCGATCGCCCTGCCCACTTCGGGCGCGAGCGCCGTTGCTGCCAGCTCGAGATCGTTGCGGGACCCTTCGCCCCCCAAAAAACAGGAAATTGTCATGGGTGTGGTGTCGCGTGTCAAACGAGGGTCGGTGAACACGGCGGCGGTCGACACCGCGACACCCGGGTACAGGACCAGAAACCAGCGCCCGGGCAGGTCGATCGGCACGAGGCGTTCCCCCACTCCCTCGGCCCATGCGGATCGACCCCGCACGAACAGCGGAACGTCGGCACCGAGCCCGAGCGCGAGGCCGGCCAGGCGCTCGACGCCGAGACTCGCGCCGGTCAGGCGATCGAGCCCGAGCAGCACTGTGGCGGCATCGCTGCTGGCGCCGCCGAGCCCGCCGCCGATCGGAATGCGCTTGGTGATCTCGATGTCGACGCCCCATCCGCCTGCGGCCGCGTGCCTGAGCGCGAGGGCCGCGCGCAGCGCCAGATTTGACTCATCCGGCACGCCGGGCACCGCGCGCGCCATGCGAACGACGCCGTCGTCGCGCAATCGCAGGGAAACCTCGTCACCCCAGTCGAGCAGCTGGAACACCGTCTGCAGCTCGTGATAACCGTCGTCGCGACGGCCCAGCACGTGCAGGAACAGATTGAGCTTCGCGGGCGCGGGAAAAACCCACGCCCTAGCTTGGCCCGCCGCGGCTATTGGACGTTCCACCTGGAAATCGCGAGCCGCACCTTGTGCGGCGCCTGGTCGGCGCGCAGGCGCGTGGCGAGCGGCGGCACTCGGGACAGGTCATATTCGACGTATTCGACCGTCCATCCATCGGTCGACGCAAGCCGCGCCGGCAGGCCACTGGCGCGCAGCTCGACGCGGTCGCCCGCGGCGTGCGCGAGGCCGAACAACCAATGCCTTAACGCCGAGAACGGCAGGCGCCAGCCGGTCTCGCGCAGCAGCAGGGCTTCGGAGTCGGCACCCCTGGCCCCGCCCGCGCGCGTGCCTTGCAATTCCCAGCCGCTGGCGTCGTCGCCCGCCATGCGCCAGGTCTGGCCCGTCACCGGCGCGCGCAGCGTGATGTCCGCAAGCGAGCCTTTCTGTTTCCACTCGATCTGCGCGGAGCCGCCGTCGCGACCATTGCTGACGGCGACGCGACCCGCGAAGGAAAAGTCCTCGATCGCCGCCACTGCCTGCTGACGCTGTCCCTGCGCCGCGTCGACGCTTTCCTGCGGGCGCGTGACGACGCGATTGCCGGCGCAGCCGGCGAGCAGCAGCACGAGGATCGCGCCGGCGCAGGGCCGCGCTGTTCGCAATGCATGGCTCATTTGTCGAGACGCGCGCGCGTCTCGGCCAGCACCTTGTTGTCGGCGTCGCGCTGGGCAGCGGACTCCCACACCTCGCGTGCTTCGGCCTTGTCGCCGCGGATCCAGAGCAGCTCGCCGAGGTGGGCACCCACTTCCGCGTCGGGCTGCATCTGCCAGGCACGACGCAGGTACTCCAGCGCCTGGTCGTTCCGGCCAAGCCGGTAGAGCGCCCAGCCCATGCTGTCGATGATCGCCGGTTCGTCCGGTTTCTGTTCGAGGGCACGCGAGATGAGGGTGAGCGCCTCCTCGTGCAGGTCGGTGCGGTCGGCGAGCGTGTAGCCGAGCGCGTTCAGCGCATCGGGGTCTTCAGGGTTCTTCGCCAGCAATGCGCGCAGGTCAGCCACGGCTTCGTCGACGCGGTCGATCGACTCGAGGTACACCGCACGGGCGTATCCAAGCTGGCTCTGCTCCGGCAGCAGTTCGATCGCGCGATCGTAGATCGCCAGTACCGCTTCGGGCCTGGCCGCTTCCTTGCCCGCACGCTTGCGCACGATCTCCGCTTCCAGCATGTAGCTTTCGGCGAGCCGGGCCTGGTCGTCGATGCCCGCAGCGCGCAGGTCGCGCAGCATCGCCAGCGCTTCGGCACCCTCGCCCAGTTCGTTCTTCAGGATCGCCACGCGCAGCTGCGAAGGCAGGTAGCGTTCATCGGTCGCGCCGATGGCCGAATACCAGCGCAGCGCCGCCTGCCGCTCGTGCAGCAATTCGGCGAGGTTCGCGAGCAACTCCAGCCGGGCGGCGGGCCGCGGCTCCTCGAGTTCCTGCAGCGCCGCGTAGACCTCGCGCAGGCGCGCATCGTCGGTCGAGCGCGCCGCGTACGCGGCACGGGCCGCCAGCAACGCGTCGTCGACAGGCTGCTCCCGCAGGAGGGCATCGGCCGCTTCGTGTTCGCCCGCGTTCGAGAGCATGGCGGCGTAATTGAATCGAAGCGCCTTGTCGTCGCTGGCCAGCGCGAGTGCGCGATCCATGTCGGCGCGTCCGCCCGGCAGGTCGCGCGCGGCGAAGCGCAGGTGGGCGCGCCAAACGAGCGCATCGGCATCGGCGGGCGCCAGCGCGAGCGCCGCGTCGGCGAAGCGCTGGGCGCGCGCGTTGTCCTTGATCTGTTCCGCCACCTGGCTGAGCAGCACGATGCTGTCCGCCCCGCCCGGCACTTCGCCTTCCACCAACGCGTCCAGCGCCGCCGCGAGATGCGGCTTCGCGCCAGGCGCGAGCAACGACTGCACGAGCGCGCGGCGATCGTCCTCGCTGCCGCCCAGCAAGGGACGCAACACGGCCACCGCCGCTCCGACCTCGCCGCGCGCGAGCGCGAGCCCGGCTTCGGCGGCCTTGATGTCTGCGCCGGCCAGCGGCGACAGTTCGCGCCAGCGCTTGAGCGATTGCGTCGCCAGATCGGAGAGTCCGGCCTGGAGCGCGATCCGCGCGGCTTGTTCCGACACCTTGGGATCGCTGCTGAGAAGCGCTGCGCGAGCGTAGTGCTTGGCGGCGGATTCGACGCGGCCGTCCTGCAGCGCGAACTCGGCAGCCATCAGAGCGGTGAAGAGCTCGCGGTCGGTGCCGATGTCGGGCACGACGATCTCCACCGTGCCGGCAGCATCGTCCGCGGCGCCGTCGCCTTGTGCTTCGGATTCGACCTGGGTTTCCGCCGCAACCGTTTTGTCCTGCCTTTCGATGGGCGCGAGGTGGCCTGCGGGAGTCGGCGATGAATCGTCTTGAGCAATCGAAAACACGGGCGGCGCGCTCTCCACCGGCACACGCGCCCCCGGCGCAGGAATCTGTCCGGGCGGAGCAGCGCCGGGCATCGGGTGAGCCTGAGCCAGCGCAAGCATCGAGATCGAGGAAAGGCCGAGCGCGAACAGCAGGGCCAAAAACCTTCTCCCCCGCGACGATGGTGGCGCGCCGGTCGTCCTGTTCGACAAGCCGCCGTCTCGATTGCTCATGCCCACTTCCTCTCGAAATTGTGTCTTGATGCCAGAGATTGGCCAGTTTGCCGCTGCTGGAGTGATGGCGCCGTCCTCGCGCGCGGTTTATGCGCGTCCCGGCTCCTGTAATCTCCATGCCTCCGACCCCGCGCGTGCGAGGTTCGTTCCCGGCGCGCGCGCGGCGCGTCGCCGGGCGGGCGCCCGCATTCTGGCACGTCATGACACTCATCGCGCTCGGCCTCAATCACCAGACCGCACCGCTCGAATTGCGCGAACGCGTGGCCTTTCCGGGCCACGACCTCGCGCCGGCGCTGCGTGCGCTGGCGGCGCAGTCGGGCGTGCGCGAGGCCGCGATCCTGTCGACCTGCAACCGCACGGAACTCTACTGCCACGTGGATGCCGGCGCGGAGTCGACACCCGGTGCATGGATGAAGCAGCACTATCCGAGCGTTGCGGCGCGGCTCGACGAATTCCTCTATCGCCACACCGATGCGGAGGCGGTGCGGCACGTATTCCGGGTCGCGACCGGGCTCGATTCCATGATCCTCGGCGAGCCGCAGATACTTGGCCAAGTCAAGCAATCCTGGCAGGCCGCCCGCGACGCGCGCACGCTCGACTCGACGCTGGACCGCATGTTCCAGCAAACGTTCGCGGTCGCCAAGCGCGTACGCACGGAGACGCGGATCGGCGCGCACCCGGTGTCGGTCGCGTTCGCTGCGGTGCGGCTCGCGCAGCAACTGTTCGCGGAGCCGAAATCCATCACTGCGTTGCTGATCGGCGCGGGCGACACCATCGAACTGGCGGCGCGCCATCTTCGCCAGGCGGGCACGGCGCGCCTGCTCATCGCCAATCGCACGCTCGCGAACGCGGAACTGCTTGCCGCTGCCGTCGACGCACAGCCGCTGTCGCTCGATCACCTGGACCGGCACCTCGCGGAAGCCGACCTGGTACTGAGTTCGACCGCGAGTTCGGGATTCCTGATCCACCGCGGCATGGTGGAGAACGCGCTGCGCCAGCGCCCCCGCCGGCCGATGCTGCTGATCGACCTCGCGGTGCCGCGCGACATCGACCCGGCGGTGGCTTCGCTCGAGGATGCCTATCTTTATTCGATCGACGACCTCGGCCGGGTCATCGAAGGCAACCTCAATTCGCGACGCGAGGCCGCGCAGGCCGCGGAAGCGATCATCGCGCTGCAGGTGGAGCATTTCATGGGCTGGCAGCGCACCGTCAGCGGCCTCGGCCCGGTGCGGCAGTTGCGGGCGAGCGGCGAAGCGACGCGCGACCAGCTGCTGGCCGCGGCCAGCGCGCAGCTTGCCGCGGGCCGCGCTCCCGAAGCGACCTTGCAATGGCTCGCCCACACATTGACCGGACGCCTGCTGCACGCGCCCACCGCGAACCTGCGCGCGGCGGCGGCACGTGGCGATGCAGACCTCCTGCGGGCGGGAACGCGGCTGTTCGAGTCTTCGACCGACGGTTCGCACGACGATCCGGCCTCGTGACGCCCTCCATCCGGCGCAAGCTCGAAGCACTCGCCGAGCGCCACGAGGAACTCGGGCGACTGCTGGCGGAACCGGACGCCACATCCGACACCGGTCGATTCGCCGAACGCTCGCGCGAGTACTCGCAGCTGACGGGCGTGGTCGATCTGTTGCGGGCGCATGGACGCAACACGCAGGCGATCGCCGACGCGGAACTGCTCGGCCAGAATGCCGACCCAGGGCTTGCGCAACTGGCGCTCGAGGAACTCGCGCCGCTGCGCGTCGAGCAGGAACGTCTGGCGCGCGAACTCGAACTTGCGCTGATTCCCGAGGATCCGCGCGACGAAGCCAATGTGTTCCTCGAGGTGCGTGCCGGTACCGGCGGCGACGAAGCCGCACTGTTCGCCGGCGACCTGCTGCGCATGTACCTGCGCTTCGCCGAGACGCAGGGTTGGCAAACCGAGATCCTGTCGGCGCAGCCGGGCGAGCACGGGGGTTACAAGGAGGCCGTGGCGCGCATCGAGGGCCGCGGCGTGTTCTCGAAGCTCAAGTTCGAATCAGGCACGCACCGGGTGCAGCGAGTGCCAGCCACCGAATCGCAGGGTCGCATCCACACGTCCGCGGCCACCGTGGCGATCCTGCCGGAGCAGGACGAGATCGGCGAGATCGATATCCGTGACGCCGACCTTCGCATCGATACGTTCCGCGCCTCCGGTGCCGGCGGCCAGCACGTCAACAAGACCGATTCGGCGATCCGCATCACTCACCTTCCGAGCGGGCTCGTGATCGAGTGCCAGGACCAGCGCAGCCAGCACAAGAACAAGGCGCAGGCATTGAGCCTGCTCAGGGCCAGGCTGCTCGATGCCGAGCGCGCCAAGCAGACCAGCGCACAGGCCGAGTCGCGACGGTTGCAGGTGGGTTCCGGAGACCGCAGCCAGCGCATCCGCACGTACAACTTCCCGCAGGGTCGGTTGACCGATCACCGCATCAACCTGACGCTGTATTCGCTCGAGGAGATCCTGGCAGGTAGCCTCGATCCCGTGATCGAGGCGTTGACGCGCGAGCACCAGGCCGACGCGCTGCAGTCGCTGGCTGACGTGGCGTGAGCAGAGGCACCCCGCTGCGCGCCGACGACGCGCGGCTCGCCAGCGCTTCAGCCCAGCTGGCGCGATCCCCCCGTGCCGCGCTGGTGGTGGCCAGCAACCTCGCCGAGTCCTTCCCTCTGGACGATCGCGCGCAACGCCTGCACGGGCTGGCGTTGCTGGCGTGCAACGAGCCGCGCGCAGGCTTCGAGGCGCTGACGCGAGCGGTCGCGATCGATACGCGATCGGCGGCCAACTGGCTCGCGCTCGCAACGCTCTATCGGACCCTGGACCAGCGCGAGGATGTCCTTGCGAGCTTGCGGCGCGCGGCTGCGGTGGCGGGCGGCGACGCCGACGCGTGGCAGCAGGTCGCGACCCTCTCGCTGGCAGCAGGCGATGCGGTACTGGCGCAGGCGGCGCTAACCGAGGTCGTCGATGCCGCCCCGGAGCGCCTGCGCCCGAGGCTCGACCTCGCCAGCATCGAACTCGAGTCCGGGCGACTCGCGGCGGCGGAGGCAAGTGCCCACGCGGCCGTCGCAATGTTTCCCGACGAGGCGGACGCGTCGTTCGTGCTCGGCACGGTGCTCGCCGCGCGGCGCCAGCATGCGGCGGCGGCAGAGGTGTACTCGCAGGCGGTGGTGCTGGCGCCACGCCACCTGCGTGCCTGGTTCAACCTTGGCGTGGCGCACGACGAGTCGCGCGCTTACGGGGCGGCCGCAGCGGCCTTTTCCTGCGTTTTGGAGCTGGATCCGGACCAGCACCCGGCACGCGCGCACCTGCTGTTCCTCAAGCGACGACTTGCCGACTGGGAGGGGCTGGATGCACTCTCGAACACGGTGCGGGCTGCGGTGAGGGAGGGCGCGACGGGCGTCGAGCCTTTCGGCTTCCTGGCCGAGCCTGCTTCTCCCGCCGAGCAGTTCGCCTGCGCTCGCATACGCGCGCAGGAGGTGCTCGCCGGCAGCTCCGCGACCGCAGCGCCGCTTCCGCGCGCACGCACCACCGCGGACGCGGCGCTGCGCGTGGGCTTCGTCTCGTCGGGCTTCAACCAGCATCCCACCGCCGCGCTCGTGGTCGAGCTGGTCGAACGTCTGCGCGACAGCGACATGACGACGATCGGGTTCGCCACCAGCCCGGGCGACGGCGGGGAACTGCGGCGACGACTGCGGCGAGCCTTCCACGAGTTCCGCGACGTCTCCGGGCTCTCGATGCCGGCGCTCGCTCGCGACCTCAACGCGAGCGGCGCGGAAATCCTCATTGACCTGCGTGGCTACGGCGGCGGCGGCGTCACCGAGGCGTTTGCCGCGCGGCCCGCACCGGTGCAGGTCAACTGGCTTGCGTATCCGGGCACGTCCGGCGCGCCGTTCTTCGATTACCTGATCGCGGACCGGTTCGTGGTTCCGCCCGAAACGCGCGGCCACTACAGCGAGCAGGTCGCATGGCTGCCCTACTGCTTCCAGCCTTCCGACACCACCCGCGCGATACCGCCGCCGCCCTCGCGCGCGGTCTGCGGCCTGCCCGCGACCGGAGTCGTGTTCGCGAGCTTCAACAACGGCTACAAGATCGGCCCCGATCCGTTCGGTGCGTGGCTCGAGATCCTGGCGCGCGTGCCGGGCAGCGTGCTCTGGCTACTCGACGCGGCGGAGCCGGAATTCGCCACGCGGCTGCGCGCGCATGCGCAAGCGGGCGGTATCGATCCGCAGCGGCTGCGCTTCCAGCGCAAGTTGCCGCACGCCGACTATCTCGCGCGCTTCGCGCACGTCGACCTGTTCCTCGACACCTGGCCCTACAACGCGCACACCACGGCGAGCGACGCCCTGTGGGCGGGATGCCCGTTGCTCACGTGGCCGGGAGACACTTTCGCGGCGCGGGTCGCGGGCTCGCTGCTGCGCTCGATGGGACTTCGCGACCTCATCGTGGATTCGCGTTCCGCATACGTCACCCGCGCCGTGGAACTGGCCGGCGACCCCGCCCGCCTGCGGGCGTTGCGCGCGGACCTCGCGCGACGACGCTCGATCGCGCCGTTGTTCGACATGTCGCGCTTCGCGCGCGATTTTTCCGTCGCGCTTGCGCACATGTCCGCGCGGCATCGCGCCGGCCTGCCGCCCGGGCACTTCGCGGTCAGCGCCGACCATCGGATCGCCGCGCAATAGTAGGATGGTCCCGGCGCAGCGATGCCCGTCTTTCACGCTGCGGCACTGACTCCCCCGGGTTGGCCGCCCAGCCCGTCCCGCAAAGGCTCGTTCATGGTGAAGACCGCGGAATTCCAGCCGCTGCGCATCGCGTTGCTGACGGTGTCGGACACGCGCACGCCGGACAACGACGACTCGGGCGCCTGGCTCGCAACCGCAGTCGTTACCGCGGGCCATGTTCTGCATGCTCGCGAGATCGTGCGCGACGACCGCTATGCGTTGCGGGCGATCGTGTCGCGGTGGATCGCGGACGCGCAGTGTGACGGCGTCATCGCCAACGGCGGCACCGGCTTCACCGGTCGCGATTCCACGCCCGAGGCGATCGGTCCGCTGCTGGACAAGCAAATGCCCGGGTTCGGGGAACTCTTCCGCGCGATCTCGTCCAGGGATATCGGCACCAGCGCGCTGCAGTCGCGCGCATTCGCGGGGCTCGCGAACGGGACCTTCGTGTTCTGCCTGCCCGGGTCGACGTCGGCCTGCCGGACCGCGTGGGACGAAATCCTGCAAGCCCAGCTCGATGCACGCACGCGACCCTGCAACCTGGCTACGTTGCGTCCGCGCTTGCTCGAGTCCTGATCGGGCTGCGCACTGGTCATTACGAATCCGGCACTGGCCGCGCAGAGGTCCGGGCGCGACGGCGTGCGCGCGGCGCGGATCACGTTGCGGCCGGGCGGGAACCATCCGCGCGCTGAACCCGTCCGGGCTAGTAGCAGCCGAGCAGCGTCGCGTGAGTGAGCGCGACGCGCCCCGCAGGCAGGCCGATCGCGCCACCGCGACCGCCGATGCCGATCGTTGCGGACGCTGCGATCGCGCCGCACTCGCCCGTTGCACGGAGTGCCAGGTTTCCGATCGCCGCCGACCGGAAAGGTTGCCCGGAACACTTCGCGCAGGCACCGCTGATGGCCAGCAGCGGCAGGTCGACCTGGCCTGCGCGCCAGTCGCTCGCCGCGTAGGCCCAGCGTGGCGCGCCGCTCCGGTCGAAGTACGTGAGCATCGCGCTGATGCGGGCACGCGGATCATCGCCCTGGTTGGTGAGCGACAACTGCCACGGCGCGGGTTCGTCGCTCGCATTCCACACACCGTCGACATCGATCCGCGGGCGACCGCCGGCCGCCAGCCGCAACGGCTCCAGGCAGAATGCGCTCCGCTCTTCTCCCTGCACGAGCGTGGCCCGCGCGCGTTCCCATTCCTCCGCTCGCGCACCCGCGCACGGGGCCTGCCGAGCATCGCCGCCAAAAGCGATTTCGAGCGCCTGCGCGCTGCGCGGGTCGATTTCCACGTCGCCGCTGCCGCGCGGCACGCGATAGCGCAGCAATCCGTCGTCGTCGGGGCGCCAGCGGCCCTCGCGGATGTCGCCCTCGCCGCGGAACCACGTCGGCTCGCCGTGCTCGTCGAACGTGTAGATCGTCACCTGCCAGCCATCGCCCGCGCGTCGCAGGTCGAAGCCGTGGCCGGATCGCGCGGGATCCCACCACAACCCCGGCACGATCCGGGTGCGCTGCATGCGTGCGGGATGGAGCAGCGTGTCGACGCCGTGACTCGAAATCAGTGCAAATCGGTTCGGTTCGGTGGCGGTCGGCCAGGACAGCACGGCGCGGAGGGCAGTGTCCGCGCGGGTGGGGCGCTTGCCAGCTGGCAAGCGTGCGAAGCCGTACCGGCCATTGGACTGGCGGATCAGCCAGGCGCCGCTCCCGGCCGGGGAATGTGGCCCGGAGCCGGGCGCGGGTAGCAACGCCAGTAGCCACTCGCCCGTTTCCGGATGCCGCAGCCATTGGGAGGCGGGCGCAGGCCGGGCGATACGCTCGACGGGCGTCGCGTCCATGGCAGAACGCGACAACGGCGCATCGAGCAGCGTCGAGTAATCGAGTTCCTCGCGCAGGCAAGCCGGCGTGCAGGACAAGTCGACCGCGAACAGGCGTCCCGCCCGCATGCCCAGCAGTGTCGACGCTGGCACTGAGGTGCCCTCGTCCGGAGTCGTCGCGAACAGTCCTTCCCACGTGCCCGTGTCCGGGACATCGACGGCTACCGGCATGCGTGTTGCCGGACGCCATCGCGCGAGCGCGCCGCCCGCCCTGGAGGGCCCGGGTCCGAATGCCACGAAAACGTCCTGCCCGGCGTATGCGACCGCTTGCACGGACTGCGCGAGCGGTCGCGTCGTATCCAACCGCGCGGACGCGCCGGTCAAGGCGACGCGTTGCAGCCATGCGCGTGGGGCGTGCGTCGCCACGGCGCCGGACCAGGCCAGCGCCACCTCACCGCGTCCCCGCTGCGTCGCCGCGACGAGGCGTACGGGCGCCTGCACCGAAGCGGCGGAGAGTACCGTCCACGGACCATTGGTCGCCGGACCGAGTTCGACATGCGGCCGGCCGAGTTCGTCGCTGGCGACGACCAGAATGCGCCCGCCGATGGCGAACAGGCGCGCATCCGCGCGCCACGACCACCGTCGAAGCCCAAGCGCGCGTCCTTCGGCGTCGATCGACACGAGCCGCACGCCCTCGTCTTCGCCCGACATGAGCGCGACCAGGCTGGAGCCGTATCGGATTGCATCGAGAACCCGGCCGGCGAGCCGGATCGGGGGGTCGAAAGCCAACTGGTCGAATCTCTGCACGCGCCGGACGTCGCTCGCCGCGAGCATGCCGGCCACTTGCGTGGACAAGCCGAAGGGCGCGGACGCGGGATCGGACTGGATCACCGGTTCAACCGCGATGCCCTGATTGCGCAATCGGAGCACGGTCTCCCACAGGGATGCGGACCGCTCGGGCTTGTCCATGAGCAGCAGCGAAAGATCCGGCCACCCGCCATGGGCGCGCAGCGACGCTGGCGGCTCGACCAGAACGAGCGCCCGCACGCCGCGCGCTCGCTGCGGCACGGTCCCCTTCGACCCTGGCTTCCACAGGTCGAGAATCGACTGCGCACCCGACCCGCGCACGATGACCGCCACGCGCTCGGGATCGCCGCCGTAGCCGGAAATGGATCTGGGCAACCAGGACAGCAAATGTGCGGCGGCCGCCGTGCGCGCCTCCGCGCGCGATGGCATCACCGCGCGCACCAGCACGGTGCCCGCAGCATGCATCTCGCGATCGGGCACGATCAGTGGCGAAGCTCCGCGCTCGACCCATTCGACCCAGACGGGAAACGGGCCCGGCTTGCTCGGCGTGCGCACGTCGAGCAGCAACTCCTGGTCGCCATCGCGTCCATACTCGATCCCGCCGAACACCGCCGCCCGGGCGATTCCCGCGCATGCGCAGCACGCAAGCAAGACTGCAACAAGCCGCGCCGCGCGCGTCATCAGGCGACCGTGAATCCAGATGCCACTCCGACCGACTCTTCCGTCCGCCGATCCACGCCGGCGACGTTCGCGAAGGGCGGACCGTGCGCCAGCCACTCCGCCATCTGCTCGACCGCGACAGGACTGCCCGCGACCAGCACTTCGACGCTGCCGTCGGGGCGATTGACCGAGCTGCCAACGAGCCCGAGCGCAAGCGCGCGTCGCGCCGTGGCCGCCCGGAAGCCGACGCCCTGCACACGTCCCGTGACGCGGAATCGCACGGCGATGCGCGCGACCACGCCTACTCCGCCGCCCCCGCCTTCGGTGGCGATGCCGGCACATCCTGCTCGACGATGTGCCGGCCGATGGCTCGCGTCAGCAGCTTGCCGTCCACGGGTCCGATGATGCGCTCCGCGATGCGGCCATCCGGCGCGATCAGGTAGGTGGTGGGCAGCCCGCGCGGCACGGCAAATCCCGACATCGGCGCGTATGGATCGACGTGCACGATCGGGTAGTCCGCAGGGTGCTTCACCAGGAACGCGCGGATCTCCTCGACGCTGCTGTCCTCGAAGGCCAGGCCGACAACCTCTACGTCGGCGCGAGCCTTGTCGAAGCGCCCCAGTTCGGGGATCTCCTTGATACAGGGCGCGCACCACGTCGCCCAGAAGTTGATTACTTGCCAGCGCCCGCGGCGTTCGGCCAAATCGATGCGGGTACCGTCGAGCGCGTTCGCCGCGAAGCCGGGAACGCTGCCGACGGCACCCTGCTCGGTGACGGACTTCGAACCGTCGGGCGTGGCGGCCCGGGCATCCGTGGCCGGCGCGGCGGGCAACGCCGACACGGCGCCCGCGAGTGCGAGCGCGAGCGAAGCGCCACTGGCGAGTGCACTTCGGGCGAATCCGCGAACGATCATGATTTCTCCTGCTGAGGACGGGGAACGGTCGTCGGACGAGGCGTGACCAGCGACGCGACATTGGGGACGTCCGCGAACGGGACCGCGTTCGCGACCCCTGGTTCCGCTTCCAGCACGCCCACCGCCGAATGGCGCAAGGTCGGCGCCAGTGCATCATGCAGACCGGAGATGAAATCAACGAGAGGCTGGTCGCCTTCGTCGGCGAGCGCCGCCATCCTGGCGACGTCGTGGCCGGTCGGCCACGCATACTGCCCGCCTTCGAACAGTTCGAGCAAAGTGACGTCGGCGGGCTCGCGCAAAAGGGAGATCTGCTGCTTCTCGTCGACGTGCAGCACTCGCTGCGCGCGCAGGTGGTCGAGCGCGGGGTTGAGCTGTGCGTCGGTCAGGCCGGGCTGCGACGCGAGCAGGTCGGCACGCGTGAGGGCGGCGCCCCCGCGCTCCGCGGCGACCGCTGCGCGCAGGGATCTGAGCATGGCGAAAAACTCGAGGCCCGTAGGCACGCGATGTTGGCGAGGCTGGAACCGCCACGCGGACAGGCTCGCGGCCAGCGACGCGCCGAGCAGCACCATCACCCAGGTCAGGTAGATCCACAGGAGGAACAGCGGGAGTGCCGCCAGTGCCCCGTAGATCTGCTGGTACGTCGTGGCACTGCCGAGGTAGACGCTGAAAATGCCTTGCGCCGCATAGAACAGCGCCGTGGCGACAAGCCCGCCGAGCGCGGCGTGCCGGAACCGCACCGGGGCATGCGGGATCAATGCGTAGCTCGCGGTGATCGCACCCCACAGCACCACCAGCGGCGCGAACGCCAGCAGGAAACTTCCGAGGCCGTACCAGGCGCTCGCGGAGCGCACGGCCGGCAGCGTCCACACATAGCTCGTAACCGCCACGACTCCGATGCCGAGCAGGGGGCCGAGCGTCAACGTCGTCCAGTACGACTTGAATCGGGACAGGCCGCCGCGCGACTTGGGTACGCGCCAGACGCGGTTGTATGCCTCCTCGATGCTCCACATCAGCATCACTGCGGAGACCAGTACGCCCGCGACGCCGAGGCCCGTCAGCTGCTTGGCGTTGTCCGCAAAACCGGTGAGGTAGTCCTGCACGACCATGCCTGAGGACGGCACGAAGTTGCGGAAAATCCAGCCCGTGACGGACTCGAGCCAGCCGTCGAAGAATGCGAAGGCCGACAGAAGGCCAAACGCGGCCACCACCAGTGGCACCAGCGCGAACAGTGTCGTGTAGCTGAGTGAACCCGCGGATTCGAGGCATTTGTCTGCGAGGAACCGCCGCCACACGAACACGCCGAACGCGCGCGCGCGTTCCTCGTCGATGCGCAATCGACGCGCGCCCCGCCGGAAAACATGGAGCAGGCCCATGCGCCGAAGTGTATCGGCAGCGACGCATCGGTGACTGTCGGCACAGCGAATGCGGCGGGCGCGTGTCCACGCGCAAACCCATTCATCCGTTGGAGGTCGCATAAGGAACGGGCGTTGGTGCCCGGAGCGCGCCGGGAACTGAATAGCGGTCCGCGGCGTTCAAAACGGATTCACTTTCTTCACACGAAAATCACCACAAGCCAATCAACGAGGAGTCGACAATGCGCAACAGCCTGTGTGCCCTGCTGCTCTCCGTCGCCGGCGCGTTAGGCTTGGCGGCCATTCCCTCCACTGCCAGCGCCGATGCCAGGATCTACGTGGACATCGGCGACGTGGGGTTCAGCGTCGGGCGTCCGTACTACCGGTACGACCGCACGCCGCTGTACGTCACTTACGACCGCTACCGCCAGCCACGGTTTTACCGGTACGGCCCGCGCCCCGCACATCGCGTCGGCTACTACGATCCGTACTACGACAGTCGCGTGATCGTGCAGCCGCGCGTGGTGTATCGCGATCGTTACTATCGCGATGGTTATCGCGATCGCTTCTGGGTCGACCACCACGGTCGGCGGCATTACCGCCGCTGATAAACCGGTAGAAGCGCAGGCCGCAACGGCGCCGCAAGGCGCCGTTGTCGTGTGCGGGCAAGGCAAGCCGGGCCATTCGCATGCAGCGGCTATAGTTCCGCTCATTCGACGGCGGAACGGGACGGGCATGGGCGGCGACATCCTGATCGTGTACTACTCGCTGCACGGCAAGACCGAGGCGCTCGCGCGCCAGGTCGCGCGCGGCGTCGATTCCGTCCAAGGCATGTACGCGCGCTTGCGCACGGTGCCGGCGGTGCGCCCCGAAGGCACTGCCGCCGGTGACGCGGCCGCGCGCGACGGACCGCCTTTCGCGAGCAGCGAGGACCTGCGCGAATGCGCCGGCCTCCTCCTTGGCAGCCCGACGCGCTTCGGCAACATGGCCGCGCCGCTCAAGTATTTCCTCGACGGCACCGCCGCCGAATGGGCATCGGGTGCGCTCGCGGGCAAGCCCGCTGCCGCATTCACCAGCACGGCCAGCATGCACGGCGGGCAGGAAGCGACGCTCCTCTCGATGATGCTGCCGCTGCTGCACCATGGCATGTTCATCGTCGGCCTTCCCTATACCGAACCGGCGCTCGGTACGACGACCGGCGGCGGCACCCCCTACGGCGCCAGTCACGTGGCCGGGCTTCGCAACGAGCGCGAACTCGGCAGCGACGAATCGCACCTGGCCCGGGCGCTGGGCCAGCGGGTCGCCGAACTTGCGCTGCGTCTTCGCGCATCCAGCCGGTGAAAAGTGCGGCAACGCCTGCGCTCAACGCAGACCGGATCGCGCGGGCGTCACTGATCGCGCTGGTCCTGCTGCAGGTCGTGTGGCACGGCTGGCTCGCGCCACCTCGCGTGGGGCCGCCGGCGCTCGCCGTGGCGCTGGCGACGCTGCCCTGGCTGCCGGTGATCGTGGCGACATTCCGCAACCTGCGACGCGGCGTGCTGTGGGGCGGCGCGCTCGCGTTGTTCTATTTCTCGCACGGGGTGGCGATCGCCTGGAGCGCGTCCGGGGTCGAACGCACGCTGGCTCTTGCCGAAGTCGCGCTGACGCTGCTGGTGATCGTGCCACCTGGCGTCGTGGCCTGGCGCGCGCGCCGCGCCGCGCGCGCGGCTGCGCGATAATCACGACCCGACCTCGTTGGACGCGCGCATGGACCGGCTCTGCATCGTCACCACCGGCGGCACCATCGACAAGACGTACTTCGACGATAAATCCGATTTCCAGGTGGGCGATCCGCAGATCGGCGAGATCCTCGAGGCGCTTGGCGTCAACTTCCGCTTCCACGTGATCCCGCTGCTGCGCAAGGACAGCCTGCACATCGACGATGGCGACCGGGCCCTGATCCGCGACACCATCGCGGCGCAGGACGCCCGCCACGTTCTGGTCACGCACGGGACCGACTCCATGGTCGCCACGGCGCGCGCGCTGACGGCGATCGAGGGCAAGGTGATCGTGCTGACCGGCGCGCTCAATCCGGCGCGCTTCAGCGGGACCGACGCGGTGTTCAACATCGGCACCGCGGTCGGCGCGGTGCAGTCGCTCCCGGACGGCGTCTACATCGCCATGAGTGGGCGCATCTGGGATCCGGCGCGGGTGCGCAAGAACGTCGACGCCAACCGTTTCGAACCCGCCGAATAACTGAACTCCGCCACCGTTCCTCGGCGGCAACAAGCGCGTTTCACTCGCCTGCGGCGAGCGAGCGAAACGCTCCTGATCTGCCTCAACTTCGCACAATCCGTCCCTGGTTCAACAGGCTCGCCACGAACGGACACCGAAAGTGGCCGAGCGCGCTAGCGCTGGTTGGGGAACGAGTGGATGGCGCGCGGGCGGAAGATCCAGGCGAGCAGGAGCAGGCCGAACAGCACGGGGGTACCCCACACATTGGCGACGCGCCACGCGGGACGATAAACGCCCGGGACATCGAGCATGTCGGAAAAGGAACGCTCGTCGTTGGCAGTCGGTTGCCGGTCGAGCACCGCGAAGGCCGCGCCGTAGATGTCCTGCGCGGTCGCGAGCGCCCGCTCCTGCATGCCGATCCTGGGCAGCAGCGCGCGGCCCGCGGCGGTGTAGGACTCGACCAGCACCCCGTCGCGAGCCGCTGCCTCCGCGAGCCGTTCCCCGTGCCGCGGATGCAGCGTGGCGCCCCCGAATTCCATGAGATTGGCGGCGAGCGAGCCGAACGTGGCGATCATCAGTGCGAGGAGCAGAAGTCGGTACATGGATCGCGATCCTTGTCGTTCGCGTGGAGCAGGGTGCCTACAGCATGCCGGTTTCCAGTCGCGCCGCCTCGGACATGAGTCCGTGGTGCCAGGGTGGATCGAACACCAGTTCCACATCGGCCTCCTCGACCGTCGGCACGAGCTCCAGCTTGCTGCGCACGTCTTCCACGAGGATGTCGCCCATCCCGCACCCCGGCGCGGTGAGCGTCATCGTCACGTTGACGCGCCGCGCGCCGTCGTCCCGGCGTCCGAGTTCGCAGGTGTACACGAGTCCGAGCTCGACGATGTTGATGGGGATCTCGGGATCGAAGCAGGTGCGCAGTTGCGACCAGACCAGTCGCTCCACGTCGGCGTCGCTTGCATCCGCCGGCAGCTCCGGCAGCGTCAGCGGCTCCTTGCCGATCGCGTCGGCGTCCTGGCCGCGGATACGGAACAGGTTGCCCTCGACGAACACGGTGAAGCTGCCCCCGAGCGCCTGGGTGATGTACCCGGTTTGCCCCGCAGGCAGGGTCACTTCGTCGCCGGCCGGCACGAGCACCGCCGCGCAATCTCGCTCGAAGACGATCGGTTCGCTGTGGCGCCCGTAATGCAAGTTCGGCTCTCCAGTCAACGTGCAAGTGTAGTGGCTGCCCGCCACATGGGCCTGCGGGCGCCGGAACGCCACGTCGTTGCCTTTCCCTCACGCGGCATCGTTATGCTCTCGCCGATGCGATCGATCCGACGCGCCGCGACCGGCGCAGGTCCCCTGGCTCTGGTCCTGGCACTTGCGGCGGGCAGCGTCTGGAGCGTGGTGATCCAGTGGACGGAGGATCCCGCGGGCTGGATGGCGATTCCGGTTGCGTTGCTGGTCGCCTCGGCGCCGGTGCAACTCGGCCCGGCCGACACGGCGGGTGCCTCGGCGTCACGCCAGTTCCTCCTCAACGGTTCGATGCTCGCTCTGGCGACGCTCTATGCCCAGTACCTCGGCGCGGCCGCGGTGGTGGGCCGGGAACTGGGCTTCGACTTCCTGCGCACCCTGCGCGAGATCGGGCCCGAGCTGGCGTTCGCGCTGGCCCATGCACGCGCCGGTTTGCTCGACTGGCTAGGGTTGTGCGCAGCCACCGCATTGCTGGCCCTGTTCGCATGGCGCTCCGGGCGCCCGCGCGCGTCGAAGCGGCGCCAGCCCTGACTCGAGCCGGCCGCTATGTGCGGAACGGCACGAAATACATGAGCACGATGTTGCACGCGAGGAGCGGCAACGCGGTCGCGACCTGTGCACGGATGACGCCGTTGCGGTCCGGCAGTTCGAGCAGGGCGGCGGGCACGAGGTTGTAGTTCGCCGCCATCGGCGTCAGCAGGGTGCCGCAGTAACCCGAGAGCATGCCGATGGCGGCGAGCGACGCTGCATCCGCGCCGTGCTGCTGAACCAGCAGCGGCAGTCCGATGCCGGCCGTCAGTACCGGAAACGCCGCGAACGCGTTGCCCATCAGCATCGTGAAGAGCGCCATGCCGAGCGCATAGGCCAGTACGCAGGCAAGCCGGCTGTCCGTCGGCACGCCCGAGCGCACCAGTTCCGCCACGATCTCGCCGACACCCGCCTTGGCGAACACGCCGCCCAGCATCGCCAGCAGCAAGGGCAGGATCGCGGCCCAGCCGATTGCATCGAGCAGGCGGGTGCCCTCGCGCAGCGGCGAGGCCGGGCTCGCGCGCGTCATCATGCA
>JBBRIE010000025.1:0-21541 GCA_038221545.1 Lysobacterales bacterium | reverse complement strand
CGAACGCGCCGCTCGCAACCGCCTGCGAATAGGGACCGATCGCCGAGGGTGCTTCCGCCGTCGCCACCACCTTGAAATGCATAGACACGCTCCTGACTCCTAGCCCATGAACCGGTTGACCGCGTGCACCACCGCAGCGCGCTGCATGCGCCTGCGCACCTCCGCCAGATGCCTGGTGTCGCGGACTTCGATGGTGAACAGCAGCGCGGCGCTCGAAGCGTCGCGTTCCTGGTACTCCACGTTCTCGATGTTCGAGTCGGCCTCGGCGATCGCGGCCGCGACCTGCGCGAGCACGCCCGGCTTGTTGTCGACGATCGCGCGCAGCAGCGTGCGGAATTCCCCCTCGACCTTGCGCTCCCAGCCCATCTCCACGCAGCGCTCGGATTGCTTGCGGAACTCCGGCACGTTCGGACATTCCTCGCGGTGCACGACTACACCCTTGCCGGCGCTGAGGTAACCCATGATCTCGTCGCCCGGCACCGGGTAACAGCACTTGGCGAAATTGAAGACACCGCGTTCGCGCCCCGAGATCAGGATCTGCTCGCTCACCCGCGGCGCTTCACTCGAGACCGGCGCTTCCGCATCGAGCAGTAATTGCTGTGCGACCTGCTGCGGCATGCGCTGCCCCAGCGCCAGGTCCTCGAGCAGCTCCTCGAGACGGCGCAGCTTGTTGTCGGCGAGGAAGCGGTCGAGCACGTCCGGCCCGATGCTCTCGAGCGCATGACCGCTCTGCGCCAGCGCGCGATCGAGCATGCGGTGGCCGAGCTGCACGGCGTCCTCGTGCTGGAGCTTCTTGAAGTGGTGCCGGATCGCGGTGCGCGCCTTCGAGGTGACGACGAACTCGAGCCAGTTGGGATTCGGCACCACGCTCGGCGCGGTGATGATCTCCACTGCCTGGCCGCTCGCGAGGCGCGTCCGCAACGGCACCAGCTTGCGGTCGACGCGCGCCGCCACCGCGTGGTTTCCGATCTGCGTGTGCACCGCGTAGGCGAAGTCGAGCGCGGTAGCATTCCTGGGTAGCGCGAGGATGTCGCCCTTCGGGGTGAACAGGTAGACCTCGTCGGGAAACAGGTCGATCTTGACGTTCTCGACGAACTCGAGCGACGAGGTCGACGTGCTCTGGGAATCGAGCAGGCCCGCGAGCCAGTGCGCCGCCCGCGCCTGGGAAGCGTTGGCGGGGCTGTCGCCGGTCTTGTACGACCAGTGCGCCGCGACGCCGCGCTCGGCCAGCATGTGCATGTCCTCGGTGCGGATCTGCACCTCGAGCGGCGAGCCGCCCGGCCCGAACAACGTGGTGTGCAGCGACTGGTAGCCGTTGGCCTTGGGAATCGCGATGAAGTCGCGGAAGCGCTGGTCGAGCGGCTTGTAGAGGCCGTGCAAAGCGCCCAGTGCCATGTAGCACTGCACCACGTCGGCCACGATCACGCGCATGCCGTACACGTCCATGAGTTGCTCGAGCGCCTTGTGCTCGCTGCGCATCTTCCGATAGGTGCTGTAGGGCGACTTGACCCGGCCGATCACGCGCGCGGGAATGCCCTCCTGCGCGAGGCGCGCCGCCAGCGTCTCCTCGATCTCGGTCATGTGCACACGACGGTTGCCGTACATCGTTCCAAGGCGTGCGCGCAGGACCCTGTGCCGCCACGGATGCAATGCGGCGAAGCCGAGGTCGGCCAGTTCCGTGCGCACGGCATTCATGCCCAGGCGGTGCGCGATGGGCGAATAGATCTCGAGCGTCTCGCGCGCGACCCGGCGGCGCGACTCGGCATCCATCGCATCGAGCGTGCGCATGTTGTGCAGCCGATCGGCCAGCTTGATCAGGATCACGCGCAGGTCGCGCGACATCGCCAGCAGCATCTTGCGGAAACTCTCGGCGCTCGCCTCGGCGCGGCTGCCGAAATTGAGCTTGTCGAGCTTGGTGACGCCGTCCACCAGCTCCGCGACTTCCTCGCCGAACGTTTCGGCCAGTTCGTCGCGCGTGAGCGCCGTGTCCTCGAGCGTGTCGTGCAGCAGCGCAGCCATCACGGCCTCGGCATCGAGGCGCATGTCCCCGAGGATCGCGGCGACCGACAGCGGATGCGTGATGTAGGGCTCGCCGGTGCGCCGCGACTGCCCCGCGTGCGCCGCGTCGGCCCGGCGGAACGCCATCATCACCCGATCAACCTCACCCGGGCGGAGGTAGGCCTCGAGTTTGCGACGCAGGGTGGCGACCGCCGCGTCGACCGCGGCACGATCCGCCGCATCGGGCAGGCGTCGCGCGGTGGCAAGGTCTCCGGTCACCCGCAACGCTCCCGCGCGCGACGGGCGCGCGGAGCTGGACTGCAGTGGTCACGGCGACATCGCATGGTCCCGCGTGCGCTCCGGCCGCAGCGTTGGCGCGGTCCTGCGCACGAGCATAACCGCAACGGCAGCGGGCTTCCGCAAGCTGCGTCGCCGATGAAAAGCAGGAGTCTGGCGACCCCTCGCCGGAGTCGTGGCGCGGTTGCGCGGCCGGTGATGCGACTGCGCCGGCGCAGCCGGCGCGGGTGCCCTCAGTCGTCGCCGGCCTTCGAGAGGTCGTCGTCGACCAGCGCGGCCGCGGCGGCCCATTCCAGCGCTTCGCGCTCGGTGCGCTCGCGTTCCTGGCGATCGATCTCGTCGATGTACTTGTGATCGAGGCGGCGGGAGGCGATCTCGCGCAATGCCATCACGGTCGGCTTGTCGTTGCCGGCGTCGACCAGCGGGTCGGCGCCCTTGGCCAGCTGACGCGCCCGACGGGTTGCCATCAACACCAGTTCAAAACGATTGTCGACCACTTCGAGGCAGTCTTCGACGGTGATTCGTGCCATTGAGATACGCGCCGGCTTGCGCCGACCCTGAGCTTGGGGGACCCGGTAGTCTAGGGGCGACCCTCCCTGCATGCAATCCGAAGTCGACCGGGAGTCTGGACGGTCGGGAGCCGCGATCGTTCACGTGGCTGCCAGCAGGGATTCCAGCAAACGCGCATGACGCTCCTGCTGGATCGGGCGGCGCATGCGGCTCGCCACCAGGATCGCGCACATCTCGGCGACCGCGGTCTGGAAAAGTTCGTTGACGACGACGTAGTCGAACTCGTCGTAGTGGCTCATCTCCTCCCGCGCCGCCGCCAGGCGCTGCGCGATCACGGCGTCGCTGTCCTGGCCACGCACGCGCATGCGCTGCTCGAGCGCCGCGCGCGAAGGCGGCAGGATGAAGATGCTCACCGCCTCGGGCACCTGGGCGCGGACCTGCCTCGCACCCTGCCAGTCGATCTCGAGCAGCACGTCCCGGCCCGCGGCAAGTTGCGGCTCGACCGACTGCTTGGCGGTGCCCTTCCAGTCGCCGTGCACGAGCGCGTGTTCGAAGAAATCGCCGGATTCGATCATGTGCTGGAACACGCCGGCATCGACGAAATGGTAGTGCTGCGCATGCCGTTCGCCGGGCCTCGGAGCGCGTGAAGTGAACGAGATCGACAAGGCGATGTTGCTGTCGATGCCAAGGCAGGCGTTGACGATGCTCGACTTGCCCGCACCGGAAGGCGCCGCCACGATGAACAGCGTGCCGCGCATCAGGCGCGCGCCCGTTTGCAGATCGCCGGGGCGCTCATTCGATGTTCTGCACCTGCTCGCGCACCTGCTCGATCAGTACCTTGAGCTCGACGCTGGCCTGCGATGTGCGTGCGTCCACGGACTTAGAACCGAGCGTGTTGGCTTCGCGGTTGAATTCCTGCAGGAGGAAATCGAGGCGGCGGCCGGCGGCTTCGCCTCGCCCGAGGGTCGCGCGCGCCTCCGCGACGTGCGACTCGAGGCGGTCGAGTTCCTCGTCGACATCGAGCTTGGAGAGTCCCAACACCAGCTCCTGCTCCACGCGCCCGGGATCGAGCGGCAGCTTGAGGTCCGCGAGCCGCGCCTCCAGTCGGGCGCGCAGCCCCGCGCGGATCTCCGGCATCCACGCGCGCAGTTGCGCGACCAGCGCCGAGATCGCGTCGAGTCGTTCGACCATGAAAACTTTCAGCCGCTCGCCCTCGCGTGCGCGTGTCGCCGCGAAATCGTCGAGCGCGCTCGAAAGCACTGCGAGTGCGGCGGCATGCAGCGCGGCGCCGTCGCGTTCGGGTTCGCGGACCACGCCCGGCCACGCGAGCAACGCCAGCGGATCGAATTGCGGGTTCCCGACGCGCGCCGCGATGGCATTGGCGCGATCGAGTACGCGCTCGAGCAGCGCCTCGTCGACCTCGAGCGGTGGCGGCCCACCGGCCGTGGGCCGCAGGCGCATCGTCAGGTCGACCTTGCCGCGTGCGACGCGCGCCGCAACCCGTTCGCGCAACGAGGATTCGAGTGCGCGCAGTTCGTCCGGCAGGCGCAGCTGCAGTTCCAGGTAGCGGTGGTTGACGGAGCGCAACTCGCAACCCAGGGCGCCGGCCGGCGTGGCGACTTCGGCGCTCGCGAAAGCGGTCATGCTGTGGAGCATCGGGAATCGAGCCTGGGCCTGCGGATCGCGATGGTAAGCTGCGCCGCCCGATTCCCCAAGCCGTCATGCCTGCGACAGCAAAACTTCGACCCAGCGGACGTACCGCGCAACAGATGCGCGCGGTGACGTTGCAACGGCATTTCACCCGGCACGCGGAAGGCTCGGTGCTGGTCAGCTTCGGCGAGACCCAAGTGCTTTGCACGGCGAGCGTCGAGGACCGCGTGCCTCCGTTCATGCGCGGCAAGGGCGAGGGTTGGGTCACGGCGGAATACGGCATGCTGCCGCGCGCCACCCATACCCGCAACGATCGCGAGGCGTCGCGCGGCAAGCAGGGCGGCCGCACGCTGGAGATCCAGCGCCTGATCGGCCGCAGCCTCCGCGCGGTGGTCGATCGCGCGGCGCTCGGCGAACGCACCATCACTCTCGACTGCGATGTTCTCCAGGCCGACGGCGGGACGCGCACGGCCGCGATCACGGGCGCCTACGTCGCATTGGTCGACGCCTGCCGCCTGCTGCAGAAGCGCAAGACGATCAAGAAGGATCCCATCCACGGCGCCGTCGCGGAAATTTCGGTTGGCCTCTGGCACGGCCAGCCCGTGCTCGACCTCGACTACGCCGAGGACAGCGCCTGCGACACCGACATGAACGTGGTGATGAACGACGGTGGCGCCTTCATCGAGCTGCAGGGCACCGCCGAAGGACACGCGTTCCGCCGCCACGACCTGGACGGCATGCTGGATCTCGCCGCGCAGGGCGTGCTGGAACTGATCCTGCTGCAGCGCGCCGTGTTGCATGCCCAGTGAGGCGCGTCGACTGCTGATCGCGACCGGCAATCGCGGCAAGTTCAGGGAGATCGCGGACCTGCTGGGCGACTCCGGGTTCGAGCTGGTCGCCCAATCCGATCTCGGTTTTGCCGAAGTGGACGAGACGGCCTCGACGTTCGTCGAGAACGCTTTGCTCAAGGCCCGGAATGCGGCGCGCCTGAGTGGCCTGCCCACTCTCGCGGACGATTCCGGATTGCTCGTCGACGCCCTGCAGGGCGCGCCCGGGTTGCGTTCGGCGCGCTTCGCGGGCGAACACGCGGATGCGGCCGCGAACAACGCGCTGTTGCTGGAGGTCCTGCGCGATGTCCCGGAATCGATGCGCACCGCACGTTTCCATTGCGTGCTGGTCGCGCTGCGGAGCGCGAACGATGCGCGCCCGCTCGTCTGCGAGGGCACGTGGGAGGGTTCGATCCTGACTTCCCCGCGCGGACACCAGGGCTTCGGCTACGACCCGCTGTTCTTCGATGCCTCGCTTGGGGTCAGTGCGGCCGAGATGGATGGCCACGCGAAGTCCCGGGTGAGTCACCGTGGCCAGGCGCTGGCCGCGCTGCGCGAACGTGCGACCCGATGGTTCGCGGAGTACGCCGGCGCATGACGACCGCCGGCGAAGCGCCAGGCCGCGGCGCCGAGGACGCTCGGCCACAGGGGCCGTCGCCCAGGTCGTTGCCGCCGCTGGCCCTGTACGTGCACATCCCGTGGTGCGTGCGCAAATGCCCGTACTGCGATTTCAACTCGCATACGGCGCCCGCGAACCTGCCGGTCGATGCCTACGTCGACGCCCTGCTCGCCGACCTTGACGCGGACCTCGAAGGCACAGCGGAATCGCGGCCGGTGGACAGTATTTTCTTCGGTGGCGGCACGCCGAGCCTCATGCCCGGTCTCGCGATCGACCGCATCCTGCGCGGAGTCGCGCAACGACTCCCGCTCGCCGCCGCCTGCGAGATCACCCTCGAGGCGAATCCCGGCACGGTGGAACACGACCGCTTCGAGGCCTACCGCGAGGCTGGGGTCAATCGCCTGAGTATTGGCGTGCAGTCGTTCAACGATGGCGCGCTCGAGCGGCTCGGCCGCATCCACGACGCGGGGCAGGCGGACGCGGCGGTGCGCGCGGCGCGCGACGCAGGTTTCGACAACTTCAACATCGACCTCATGTTCGGCCTTCCGGGGCAGGACGAACGCGGTGCGCGACTTGACGTTGAACGCGCGCTCGCGCTGGCGCCCACCCACGTCTCGCACTACCAGCTCACCATCGAGCCGAACACGGAGTTCGCGGCACGCCCGCCGCAACTGCCCGGGCACGATCGCGCATGGGACATGCAGGGCGCCTGCCAGGAGATGCTGGCCACGGCCGGTTTTGTGCACTACGAGGTGTCTGCCTACGCGCAACCAGGCCGGGCCTGCCGCCACAACCTCAATTACTGGCGATACGGCGATTACCTCGGCATCGGCGCCGGCGCACACGCGAAGATGACGCGGCCCGGCGACGGCATAGAGCGCCAATGGAAGACCCGGCAGCCACGCGCCTATCTCGCGCAGGCCGGCGCCCCCGGCCGGATCGGCGGCCTGCAGCGGTTGGCCGCGGCCGACATCCCGTTCGACTACGCGCTCAACGCGCTGCGGCTGCATGCAGGGTTCAGCCTTGATGCGTTCGAGCGCCGCACCGGGCTCTGCCGGGACGTACTCGATCAGGCACTTGCGACAGGCGTTGCTCGTGGCTGGCTCGAAGTGCTCGATGGAGACGTGCAACCCACGATCGTCGGCCGCAACTTCCTCAATGACGTGCTCGAGTTGTTCCTGCCGGCCACGCCGCGGCAGCGGCCACGCATCCCGGCGACCGTGTCGAAGTCCGCGGCATGATCGACTGGCTTCGCATCGACTGCCCGCACTGCGGCGAGAACTTCGAGAGCGCGTTCGACACGTCCGCGGGCGACGCGGAACTGGTCGAGGATTGCGCCGTGTGCTGCCGTCCGATCGTGATCCATGTGACGATCGACGATGACGGCGACGCGAGCGTACGCGTCCGCCGCGAGAACGACTGACACGGTAGGGGAGCAACGCGCAAGTCTGTCGCGCGACATCGTGGTCGCTTACACTGCCCGTGTCAGGTGTCCGCGCGTCCACGCGCGCGGGTGAAACGGGAAGCCGGTGCAATACCGGCGCTGCCCCCGCAACGGTAAATCGGTCAAGTCGCTTCAAGCTGCGCATCCACGGTCGAGTCGGCCGAAGGCGCATCCCATGCCACTGCGGTATTTCCGCGGGAAGGCGAAGCGATCGACTCAAGCCCTGCTGCATCGGGCCTGGGTTGCCGATGAGCCCGGAGACCGGCCTGGCATCGATCGAGCCGTCCCGCGGCCGGTCGCCGGATGCGTTGCGGCGGGCAACGCGGTCTTCGGCCGCGCGCATTGCCATGCCGCTCACCCGACGATCGCTGCGCCACCGTTGTGCACCGGGATTCGCGGGTGTGCGTCAACGGAGATTCCCATGAAGAGCAGCATCCTTTCCCGGTCCGCGGCATTGGCCGCGATCCTTGCACTGTGCGCAAGCGCGAACGCCCGCGCCGAGAGCGAGCAGGCGACCGTCACGGTCACGGCGGTGCGCCGCGCCCAGACCATCGACGACACGCTGGCGCACGCGACGGTGATCGAGCGCGACGAGATCGAAGCGAGCCAGTCGCGCGACCTCGTCGAACTCCTGCGGCGCCAGGCTGGCGTCGACCTCGCGCGCACCGGCGGACCCGGCCAGAGCACGTCGCTGTTCCTGCGTGGCACCAGTTCCAACCATGTCCTGGTATTGATCGACGGCGTGCGGGTCTCCTCTAGCAACCAGGGCAGCTTCGATTTCGCGCATTTGCCGCTGGCCCAGATCGAGCGCATCGAGATCGTGCGCGGGCCGCGCGCGGCGTGGTGGGGGTCCGACGCCATCGGGGGAGTCATCCAGATCTTCACGCGCAATCCAGCGGGCGCGGCTGCCGCCTTGCGCGGCGGCTCGCTCGGCCACGTCGAAGCCCACGCGGCGCTTGGCACGGGCGACTCGCGCGCAGGCTTTGGCGCGACCGCGGGCCTCATCGACGTCGACGGGATCTCGGCGCAACTGCCGGGATCGTTCGGATTCGATCCCGATGAAGACGGCTACCGCAACCGGCACCTGTCGCTGCGCGGCGCGCACGGCATCGGCGACCAGCGCCTGGGGGGCAGCCTCATCGCCACCGACAGCGACGTGGAGTTCGACCAGGGGGAAAGCGCGATCCGCACGGTGTCGGGAGGTCTTTCCCTGGGCGGTCCGCTCGGTCGTCAATGGACTCATGTCGCGGCCGTCGGCCATGCCTACGACCGGCTCGAAACACCCGCATTCTTCTCGCTGTTCCGCTCGCGCCGCACCAGCATCGACTGGCAGGCATCGACGGATCACGCTGCGTTCGGCGAATTCGTACTCGGCACTCAATGGCAGCGGGAGAGCGGCGAATCGATCGACACGTCCGCCGGCGAAGCCGCGTACGACCGGTCGCGCCGCAACGGCGCACTGTTCGCGACGTGGGCGCGCGACCTCGGTACACAGCGCCTCGAGGCCGCAGTGCGCCACGACGACAACAGCCAGTTCGGCGGCCACACCACCGCGCAGGTCGCGTGGGGCTGGCGGATCGCGGAGCAATCCCGCGTGTACGCGTCATGGGGAGAGGGCTTCCGTGCGCCGAACTTCAGCGAACTGTACTTCCCGGGCTTCGGTGGGGACTTCGCCGGCAATCCCGACCTCGACCCGGAGACCTCGCGCTCGCTCGAGGCCGGCTTCGTGTATTCGCCGGGTGCCGGGCACTCGCTTCGGGTCGACGCGTGGCGCACGCGCATCGAAGATCTCGTGGCCTTCGCCGGTCCGCGCTTCTCCGCGGTCAATATCCGCGAGGCGGCGATCGACGGGGTCGAACTGGTGCATGCATGGAGCGATGACGCGTGGCGCACGCGCCTTTCCGCGACGTGGCAGGACCCGCGCGACGCGGCGACGGGCGTCGAGCTGCCGAGGCGGCCTCGTCGCAAGGCGTCGGCGGAACTCGGCTATCGCTTCGACAACGGTGTGGAGCTTGCGATCTCCGGCGACGCCGTGGGCGAGCGGCGCGATCCTGCCGGTCCACTCGGGGGTTACGGATTGCTTCACGCGACGCTCGACTGGCCGCTGGACGCACGCTGGCGACTGCAGTTGCGCGGCGACAACCTGACGGATCGCGCGTATCAACTTGCCGCCGGCTTCGGGCAGCCGGAACGCACGTGGCTTGCGACGCTGGTCTATTCGCACTAGTCGCACGGCCGCCCGGCGGCATGGATGACCGGGGCCATCGGCCCCGCCGCTGGCACGCGCCGCTGCGGACGGCCTACAATCGGTCCAGTTCGAGCGTCCTGGGAATTACTGCGTGCCCGAGTTCGGTCCACCTGCTGCCGAATCCGACAGCGCAGTCAGTCTCCGCAGCAGCGGCTTGCCGGCACGTCCGCGCGCGGCGCTCGAGGCACTGTTCGCGGTCGCGAGCAGCACTTTCGAGCGATACCTGCAGGCCGCACTGACCGAGTTCGAACAGCACCTGTTCCGGCTTGCCGACCAGGCGCGTTCGAACGAGGTCCAGCAACGCCATCTCGACGCCATGCGCGACGTCAGGCGCGCCCGTGCCGACGTGGCGCCGCGTTTCCTGCTGCGCCTGGAACACGCGCTGGCGAGCATCGATCGTCCCGCGGCGCCGCCTGCATTCATGCGCGCGCCAAACCGGGCGAATCCCGTCGCGCAGCTGTCGCTGATCGACCAGGAATCCCTGGAGGAGACGCTGGGCCTGCAGGAGATCGCGACACGCGCGGAGCTGCGCTATTCGCAGTTGCTGTACCTGCTCGGGCAACGCTTTGCGGTGATGGCCGGGCGTCAGGCTTTCGACGCCGATGAACTTCCGCTCGGGCCCTATCGGCTGTGCGAGTGCATGCGCACCGCGATCGACTGCCTCGACCTCGACCGGGAATACCGGCTGCAGCTGTTCCGGCTGTGCGACCGGGTGTTCTTCGGTAATGCCGAACCGCTGTACGTGCTGTTCAACGAAGTCCTGATCCAGCACCGCATCCTGCCGCACGTCGCGTTCCAGTTGCCGCGCGTGCGCCGGGATGAGGACCCGCCGGCGCGCGCGGCGCAAGCCGCGCCCGGCCATGCTGCGGAGTCGCCCGCCGCGGCGCATCCGGCGGCACCTGCAGCGGGTCCTGCTTCCAGCCATGCGACGCAGGCAACCGTCGATCCCGCGACGCAGGCGCTGCCTTCGGCGTTCAGCAATCCGCTGACCGGCTGGCCAGGCGCGCCGAGGAACTTCGCCCCCTACGATCCGAATGCCGGCGCACCGGCGGCCGACACGTTCGAGAACCTGCGCAGCCTGCTTGCCTGGCGCCGTCCCGTAGCCGGCAAGCCGGACCAGGCCGACGGCGAAGCCGTGCCGGCGTCGTCCGAGGATCTGGAGGTCGTGCTGCGCGAATTGCAGGCGAAACCGGTAGCGCCCATCGTCATCGACGGACGCGTCGTACCGCGAACCGTCAACCACCTGCGGCAGGATCTCCTAAATTACCTGCGGCAGTTCAGCGGGCAGGGATCCGCGCCGCAACTGAGCGGCGAAGACAGCGACGCGATGGACCTGCTCGGCCTCATGTTCGAGCAACTCGGCCGCGACCAGCGACCCGACAGCGCGATGCAGAACCTGCTCACCCGGCTGCAGGTGCCCATCCTGCGTATCGCGCTGCGCGACAAGCGTTTCTTCACGCGCCCGGAGCACCCCGCGCGCCAGCTGCTCAACAGCGTCGCCGAAGCCAGCCACTACTGGCTCGACGATGAAAACGACGACCGCAACCTCGTCGAACGGATGCAGTCCGTGGTTGATCGCGCAAACGTTGAGTTCGAGGGCGATGTCCGCGTGTTCGAGGACCTGACCGGCGACCTGTCGCGCCAGATCGGCACGCTGGTGCGGAAGTCGGAAGTGGCCGAACGCCGCCACGTCGAGGCCGCCAAGGGGCGCGAGAAACTCGAGTCCGCGCGGGCCGCCGCGACGCTCGCGATCAACGAACGCGTCGCCCGGCACAGCCCGCCGGCCCTGCTGCGCACCTTGCTCGAGCAGGCCTGGGCCGATGTGCTCGCCCTGACTATCCTGCGCCACACGGAGTCGAGCGAGATCTATCGGCGCCGGGTGAAGATCGCCGACCGGCTGATCGAGATGCTCGACCAGTCGGGCTCCCGGGAGCTGCCGTCGACTCCCGAGACGCAGGCGTTGCGCGAAGAAGTCGAGAGCGGCCTCAAGCAGATCGGCTATCACGACAAGGACACGATCGCGCTGACTTCCCGATTGTTCAGGGACGCGCCTGAAAAGGATGCCGATCCCGCGTCGCTGACCGAGCTCACGATCCGGCTCAAGAACCGGTCTCGTCTCGGCGTCGATACGACCTCCGCGGGGGGCGGCCTCGCCCCTTCCGCCACGGCGATGTCCTCGATTCCGGTGGCCAGCGCGCAGCACGCGGCGCCGTTGACCGAGGAAGAGAAGCGTGCGCGCCACAACCTGCTTACGCTGCCTTTCGGAACCTGGTTCGAATTCAAGATCAACCAGCAGGGACTGACGGTTCGCCACAAATTGGCCTGGTACTCGACGCTCAGCGGCAACTGCCTGTTCGTCAACCAGCGCGGCGCGCGCACGGAGGAGCGCACCCTCGACCAGCTGGCGCGTGAACTGACGCGCGGCAACGTGAGCGTGATTGAAGCGCATCCGCAGTCCTTGCTCGAGCGCCGCTGGAGCGCCGTGGTGGCCAGTCTCAAGTCGACCACCGGTTTCGGCCGCAAGCAGGAAGTCGCGGCGGCGGCCCGTTCATGAACGAACGCCGCCGCGCCACGCGCAAGCCCGTCGGCGACAGGCTGACGGTCACCGACACGATGACCGGCGAGATCATGGGCATCATCGGCAACCTTTCCCACGACGGCATCCTGATGATCCTGCATGCGCCCGTGCTGGCGGACACCCTCTACCAGGTGCAGTTCCGCATTCCGGACGGCCTCGGCGGCGATCCGATCGAAGTCGGCATCCACGAGCAGTGGATCGAACAGGCGCAGAGCAGCGGGGGCGGCGAATACTGGGCCGGCTTTCGCATCATCGACATCGATCCAGCGGATCGCGAGCGTCTCGTCGCCTTCGTCGGCGAATAGCGCGCGCAACGGAACAACGTCGTGGGCGGGGTGCAACCCGTCCTGGCACGCGGAGGGAGCGTGCCTCCACCGGCAAGCAGCGGCTCTACAAGGTCGCACGCGTGCGGCACAATTGGGCATCGGCCCGGAGGATGCGCGCGTGCCCGAACATCAGCTGCCTTCCCTGTACACCGCGCACCTCGAGGAACTTGCCGCGCGCACCACCCGCGCGCTCGAGGCCGGCGGCTTCGACCACCTGGTGGTCGCAAGCGGCGTACCGCACACATGGTTCCTCGACGACCAGGACCACCCCTTCCGGGTCAACCCGCACTTCAAGGCCTGGGTGCCGCTGACGAAAGTGCCGCACAGCTGGCTCGCGTTCACGCCCGGCGAGCGGCCACGCATCGTCTACCACCAGCCGCACGACTATTGGCACGTGGTGCCGGACGCGCCCGCCGGCTACTGGGTCGACCACTTCGACGTCCGCATCGTACGCACGCCCGCCGAGGCGCGCGCGCACCTTCCTGCATCTGCGGCGCGCTGCGCGATCATCGGCGAGGCGAATGCCGGTCTCGGCGACATGCTGCCAAACAATCCACAGCAGGTACTCGAGTACCTGCATTACCACCGCGCGTTCAAGACGGCGTACGAAGTGGCCATGATGCGCGTGGCGAGCAAGATCGGCGTGCGCGCGCACGTCGCTGCGCGCCAGGCGTTCGAGCGTGGCGCGTCGGAATTCGACATCCACCTCGCCTACTGCGCCGCGGCCGGCCAGGGCGACGGCGACCTTCCGTACGGCAACATCGTCGCGCTCAACGAACACGGCGCGGTATTGCACTACACCGAACTGCACCGCAATGCGCCGGCGCGCAACGACAGCCTCCTCATCGATGCGGGCGCGAGCTTCCATGGCTATGCCTGCGACATCACGCGCACGCATGCAGCCGCGCACGCGCCCGCGTTCAAGGAACTGGTGGAAGCGGTGGATGCAGTGCAGCGTGCGTTGTGCCTCAAGGTTCGTGCGGGGATGGATTACGCCGCCCTGCACGTCGAATCGCATCACGCGCTGGCCGGCGTGCTGCGCGACCATGGCTTCGTCCGCTGCAGCGCGGAGGCGGCTGTTGCGACCGGCATCTCGTCGGTGTTCTTCCCGCATGGCCTCGGACACGGCATCGGACTGCAGGTGCATGAGGTGTCGGGTCTCGCGCGTGGCGAACAGGGCGGGGAAATTCCGCGGCCGCAGGGGCACCCCTACCTGCGCCTCACGCGCACCCTGGCGCCCGGGATGGTCACCACGGTCGAACCCGGCATCTACTTCATCCCTATGCTGCTCGATGCGTTGCGTGCCAAACCGGCCGCGTCGGAAGTCGACTTCGACCAGGTCGACCGCTTCCGCCACTTCGGCGGGATCCGCATCGAGGACGACGTGGTGGTCACCGCGGATGCGCCGGAGAATCTCACGCGCGACGCATTCGCCGCACTCGCGGTCTAGCGCGCCGCCTTCGCAGCGCGGCGCTGGCGTCGCCTCGAGTCGCGAGTCGCGGAGTTCGACCGTGCAGCCTGGCCACCCCGTCCCGGCGGCGCATGGAGCATCAGGCAGCGAGCAGGCGTTCGATCTCGACGGCGTCCTTCGGAGCGTCACGGCTGAGCACGTCGGGGCCGCTGCGCGTAACCACCACGTCATCCTCGATGCGGATGCCGAGACCGCGCCAGCGCCGCGGTACGGACATCATGTCCGGCGCAACGTAGAGCCCGGGTTCGATGGTGAGCACCATGCCCGCTTCGAGCTGGCGGAACTCCCCGCCGATGCGATAGTCGCCCACGTCGTGCACGTCGAGTCCGAGCCAGTGGCCGGTCTTGTGCATGTAGAACCGGCGGTAATCGCCGCGTTCGATGTTGCCCGCCACGTCGCCGGACAGCAGCTTGAGGTCGACGAGGCCTTGCGTCAGCACCTCGACAGCCGCGTTGTGCGGCGCATCCCAGGCAGCGCCCGGCACCACGCACCCGATGGCGGCGAGCTGCGCGGCCAGCACGACCTCATACAGCGCGCGCTGCTCCCGGGAGTAGCGTCCGCCGACAGGCCAGGTGCGACTGATGTCGCTCGCATACCCCTCGATTTCCGCACCCGCGTCCACGAGCAGCAGGTCGCCATCACGCAGCGGATCACGATTGGCGCGATAGTGCAGCACGCAGGCATTCGCTCCGCCGCCGACGATCGGCTCGTACGCGGCGACCGCTCCCGCGTGGTGGAACTCGTGCAGGATGGCGGCTGCAACGGTCGTCTCCGACTCGCCAGCACGCGCGAGGCGCGCGCCGCGCACGTGTGCCGCGGCGCTGATGCGCGCGGCCTTGCGCATCAGCGCGAGTTCGGCACGTGACTTGAACAGCCGCATCTCGTGCAGCAGGTGACCGAGCTCCGCGAGTTCGTGCGGCGGCTGCGCGCCCTGCTTGACGTCGGCACGCACGCGTTTGATCCAGCCGAGCAGTCGCGTGTCGAAATCCGGGTCGCGGCCGAGCGGGTAGTGGACCCGACTGCGTCCCTCGATGAGCCCGGGCAGGATGTCGTCGATGTCGTCGATCGGGAAAGCGTCGTCGAAGCCATGATCGCGCGTGGCACCCTCGGGCCCGGCGCGCGGTCCGTCCCAGCGCTCGCGCTCGATGTCACGCTCGCGGCAGAACAGGATCGCGGCGCCGGCGGCGCGTCCGGGAACCAGCGCGATGACCGCCTGCGGCTCGGGAAACCCGCTCAGATAGTGGAAATCGCTGTCCTGCCGATAGGGAAAGTACGAGTCGTTGCTGCGCACGCGTTCCGGCGCGGCCGGCACGATCAGGATGCTGTCGTTGCCGGCGATGCGCATCAGCTGCGCACGCCGACGCGCGAATTCACTGCTCGCGATCACCGGCGCGCGCTCAATGCCGCGACGCGTCGAGCGGGATGCGCGGGAGCTCCCGTGCGTGCGTGGTCACCGCGTCCACCAGGAATCCGACAATCCCCTCGAAGTGCACGGCGTCCGCGTCGGGCGTCGAGGATTTGGGCCAGCGTGTAGCCGCGATCCGGGCGATGTTGCCGAGCAGGTCGGCCACGGGGCCGGAATCGGCATGCGAAGCCGTGCCCGAAATGCCGAGGCCACCGAGGAAACCGCTGCACCAGTCGGTCAACGCCTGGGCGCGATCCCGGAGCGGCGACGTCGCATCCGGCAGCAACGGCGCAAAGGTGGTCGACGCGCCCGCCAGTGGAAGCGTGGTCGCCAGCGCGAACGCGTCGAGCAGGCGGCGCGCTTCGTCGTGTCCCTCGCCCGGCGGCACTTCGATCAGCAGGTCGTCGAGCCAGCGCCCGGGGGTGACCAGGCCGCCGCCAAGCAGGTAGCCCACCAGCGAACCATGCAGTTCGGATGCGACGGAACCCAGTTGCAGGTCCGAGGCGGCGCGGTGAATCTCGTTGTGGCTGGGCATGCGGACACGACGCGGGCGACGCACGATTCTAGCGGCACCGCACGGCCCGTCACGACAGCGAGCGTTGCGTGAGGCCGGTATGCTTGTTGCATGCGCCTGGCTCCGTGCAGCACCCTGCGGTCGAGACGCGCGCACCCGCGCGCCATCCTCGGCGCTGTCGCACGCGCTTCGCGCTGGCTGCTGATCGCCGGGGCGCTCGCCTCAACGCCGCTCGGCGCGATCGAGCGCACCCATTATTTCCGTCGTGTCACTAGCGATTACGACCTCGTGCAGAATTCGGTCCAGGCGATGCTCCAGGATCGAGACGGCCTGGTCTGGATCGGCACCCAGGGTGGCCTGCACCGCTACGACGGCTATCGCTTCGAACTCATGCAGCACGATCCGGAGGTGGCGGGCAGCCTGCCCGACAGCCTCGTCACCGCACTCGCCGAGGATCGACGGCACGAGTTGTGGGTCGGCACAAACAGCGGCCACGTCGTGCGCTACGACCGCAGTTCAGGCCGCTTCGAGCCGCTTGCGGACGCTCCGGGGGATCGCCTTGCACGCGGCACGGTGGGTGCGATGCTCGCGCATCCGCAGTTGGGGCTCGTAATCGGCGGAGCCAACGGCCTCGAACGTCTCGATCCGTCCGGCCGTTTCCAGCCTCGCCTCAAACTTGATCCGGCCACCCCGGGCCCGCTGCCCATCCGGCAGTTGTCGGACGACGGCCAGGGTGGCGTGTGGGTCGCAACGGAGCGGGGCGTGTTCCGTCTGCGACCGGAGCCGCTGCGCGTCAAGCCGGTGGCGGCGGATCAGTTGCCCGGCCGCGTCAACTGCCTCCTCGAGGCCGGCCCGGACGAAGCCTGGGCAGGGACCGCGGATGGCCTCTGGCGAATCGGGGCGAACGGCGTCGCCGTTCTGGTTTGGCGACTGCCCGTCGATGCTGCCGCACCTTCGCGCAGCGACATCCGCGACATCCGCCGCGATGCCGCCGGACAGCTATGGCTGACGGTGTACGGCCGCGGTGTGGTCGCGCTGGATCCCTCGACCGGTCACTTCAAACTGATGCGACACGATCCCGCGCTGCCCGGCAGCGTGCCGGAGGATTTCGTGCGGTCGCTCATGCTCGATCGCGCGGGGATGTTGTGGGTCGGCGGAGACACGCGCGGAGTTTCCCTGGTCGATCCCGCCGGGGCCAAGTTCCCTTACATCGTCGACGATACCGATCGCACTCATTTCATCCAGACCAACAACATCCGGGTGCTGACGCCGTTCGACGCTACGAGACTCTGGGTCGGCACCGAAGGCGCGGGACTCAAGCGCTATGAACACGCGAGCGGCACGTTCGAGGATTTCTCGGCCGCGCTGACCGCGGCGCTCGGCATCGGCGGCAAGCCCGTCGTGCTCAGGATCTTCGCGGTGGTCGCGGGCGCGCCCGGTCACTGGTGGATCGGCAGCAACCTCGGCGTGTTCGACCTGGACGAGAAGGAGCGCAGCGCGACCCTGCTGCCGATCGACGCGACCGAGCCGAATTCGCTGCGCACGCACTCCGTGCGCGCCGTCGTGCGTGCGCCAGACGGCGGCCTCTGGCTCGGCACGTTCGACAGCGGGCTGGTGCACGTACCTCCCGACGGCGCCGCCTGGAAGGAGTATCGCAAGCAGTCCGACCGCCCCGACGCTCTCTGGTCGGACGCGATACTGGCACTCACCCTGGACCGGCAGGGACGGCTCTGGATCGGCACTTTCGACGGTCTCAACGTGCTCGACACCGAGTCCGGCAGGATGCGCCGCGTCGCGCAGGCGGGATCGGCGCCCGATGGACTCGGCGGCAATCTGGTGCGCGAAATATTCGAAAGCCGCGACGGCACGATCTGGGTCGGCACGCATTCGGGGTTGCACCGGCTGCTCGGCGTCGACGGCGAGGGCTTCAAGTTCCGCCGCTATCTGTCGCGTCACGGGTTGCCCGACGCGACCATCTATGCCATCGAGGAGGACGGCTCGGGCCGGCTGTGGATTTCCACCAACCGGGGCATCAGCCGCTTCGACGTGCGCGCCGGCACGTTCCGGAATTTCGTACCCGCCGATGGCTTGCAAGCGCTCGAATTCAACGCTGCCGCCTCGACGCGGCTGGCTGACGGCCGAATGGCCTTCGGCGGCGTGCAGGGCTTCAACCTGTTCGATCCGCGCCGCATTTCCGACAGCCGCTACGCACCCAAGGTGGTGCTGACCGGCTATCGCAGCGGACCGAACCGGAGCGTGGTCGCGCAGCCGGGCCGGCTCTCCAGCCTGTCGCTGCCACAGAAGGACCGATGGTTCGCCTTCGAGTTCGCCGCCCCCGATTACGGCGCCGGCGTCCGCACCCGCTTTCGCTACCAGCTCGAAGGCTTCGATCCCGACTGGATCGACAACGGCACGCGCAACGAGATCGCGTACACCAACCTCGACGCGGGCAGCTACCGGTTGCGGGTCGCCGCTACCAACCGCGACGGACGCTGGAGCGAGAACGAACTCGCCCTGCCCGTGCGCATCGTGCCGCCGCTGTGGTGGTCGCTGCCGATGCAGATCGCCTACGCGGCGGCCGCATTGGCCCTGGCCGCGCTGATGTTCTACGCATCGCATCGCCGCCGCCTGCGCCTCCGCGAGTATCACCGGGGTCTGCGTGAGCGCGACAAGCGGTTGCAGGTCGCGATCTGGGGATCCGGCGACGAATTCTGGGACTACGACATCAAGCAGCAGCAACTGCACCGCATCGGCGCGGACTCGCTGCTCGGGCTCACGTCCGACCACGCGCTGAGCGCGGAGGAATGGCGTCGCAATGCAGTGCATCCGCACGACCTGCGCGATGTCGAGGCCCGCTTCGAGGCCCTCGCCAGCGGTGCGACCGACCACTACGAGTCACAGCACCGCATCCGCAACGCGGAGGGCGACTGGGTCTGGGTCCTGTCGCGCGGCAAGGTGGTCGAGCGCGACGCCGAGGGACGCCCCATCCGCATCGCGGGCACCGCGCGCGACGTCACCGCGATACGCCAGGCGCAACGCGAGCGCCTGATCGCGCAGCACGTCATCCGCAGCATGAGCGAGGCGGTCACGGTGACCGACCTTGCCTTCCGCTTCATCTCGATCAATCCCGCGTTCACACGCATGCTGGGCTACGACGAGGAGACCATCCTCGGCCAGGACGCCGCGTTGCTGAACGCTGAGCAGCACGACGAACATTTCTACGAAACGATCCGCGCCGCAGCGGTCGAGCATGGGCGCTGGAGCGGCGAGTTGTGGCAGCGCTGCGAGAACGGCGAAGAACTCCTGTGCGCGCTCGACGTCAGCGAAGTGCGCGACGCTGAGGGCCAGCGCACGCATTTCGTGGGCGTCATCACCGACATCACCGAGCGCAAGCGGGTCGAGCAGGAACTGCGCTACCTCGCCAACTACGACGGCCTCACCGGCTTGCCGAACCGCGCCCTGCTCGGCGAACGGCTTGCGCATGCGCTCATCCGATCGCGCCGCACCGGCCAGCGCGTGGCGGTGCTGTTCCTCGACCTCGATCGCTTCAAATACATCAATGATTCGCTCGGTCACAACGCCGGCGACCGGCTGCTCAAGGCAGTCGGGACGCGCCTGCGCGCGACCGTGCCCGAGTCCGCCACCGTGGCGCGCCTCGGCGGCGACGAATTCACGGTGGTGCTGGAAAACCTGCGCGACATCAGCGAGGCGGAAGTGATCGCGCAGCGCATCCTCGACGCATTCACCAAGGCGCTGGTCGTCGATGGGCGCACCGAGTTCGTGATCTCGCCCTCGATCGGCATCAGCGCCTCGCCCGAGCACGGGCTGGTGCCGACCGACCTCCTGAAGTACGCCGATGCGGCGATGTACCAGGCCAAGGAGCGCGGCCGCAACACGTACCTGGTTTACAGCGACGCGATGGAAGCGCGCAACAAGCTGCGCGGCGAACTGTCGGGCCGCCTGCAGAAGGCGCTCGACAACAACGAGCTGCGCCTCGTCTACCAGCCGCGCATGTCGCTCGACGATGGCCGCATTACCGGCGTCGAGGCGCTGTTGCGCTGGCGCAGCGATGCGCTCGGCGAGGTCGGCCCGTCCATCTTCATTCCGCTCGCCGAGGAAACAGGCCTCATCGTCGCCATCGGCGACTGGGTGCTGCGCGAGGCCGTGCGCCAGCTGCAGGCCTGGTCCGACGTGGGCGTCCACGTGCCGAACATGGCCGTGAACATCTCGATGCTGCAGCTGTTCCGCGGCGACCTCATCACGCGGCTCATGGCAGCGCTGCAGGGCGTGCAGGTGAAGGGGCACCGTCTGGAGCTGGAACTGACCGAGAGCATCCTGATGGCGAATCCCGACCACGCCATCGAGTCGCTGACACAGATCAAGGCGCTGGGCGTTCGCATCGCGGTCGACGACTTCGGCACCGGCTATTCATCGCTGGCGTACCTGAAGCGCCTGCCGATCGATTCCGTGAAGATCGACCGGGCGTTCGTCGGGGACATCGACACCGACGCCGACGACCGCGTCATCACCGATACCATCATCATCATGGCCCACACGCTGGGCCTTACCGTGATCGCGGAAGGCGTGGAGACGCAGGCGCAGATGGACTACCTGCGCGAGAAGGGCTGCGACGAGGCGCAGGGCTTCCTGGTCAGCCACCCGCTCGAGCCTGATGACTGCCTCGAGTTCCTGCGACGCCACCGCATGACCATGGATATCGCCTGACCGGAGCCCCCCACCGACGCGTCGCCGTTGACGCTGCGCCGGGCTTCGCCTACCGTGCTGCGACATGACCGAACCGGCTCCGACCGCCCGTGAACTCCAGGAAATCGGCCGCAAGGTCGACCAGCTCGCGGCGCTGGCATTACGGCTGCTCGACGAAAATCGCAGCCTGCGGGCCAGCCAGGAATCGCTGATGGCGGAGCGGGCGGGCCTGATCGCGCGCAACGAGCAGACGCGTTCGCGCGTCGAGGCCATGATCAACCGCCTGAAGTCGCTGGAGCAGAACGGATGAGCGACGAGTCGTCGAAGAGCGGCACGCAGCCGGTCAGCGTCAGCATCCTGGATCGCGAATACCTCGTCGCGTGCGAACCGCACGAGCGGGCATCGCTGCTCGCCGCGGCCGCTTTCCTCGACAGCCGGATGCGCGACCTGCGCGCGAAATCGCGCGGTTCCAACCCGGAGCGCGTCGCCGTGATGGCGGGCCTGACGCTTGCGCACGAGTTCCTCGAACTGTCGACGAACTCGCGCGTGTCTGACGGCAGCATGAGCGAGAATGTCGCATCGCTGCACAGAAAGCTTGATGGCGCACTCGCACACTTCATACAATGAGCGCAGGCACTAGTCTGCCGTGTTCGACAGTCCACGTTTGCATTTGCCTTGACCCTAAATAGTGGTACCGGGTCGGCGATATCGAAGCGGGTGTGCAAGTCCGTCACGAGCGGAAAGCCCAATGCCTCGCGAGCCCTCCCACCTGATCCGTTCGGATCAAGGTCGTTTCGTGGACATCGACACGGCGGCAGTGCCGCTTTTGACTGAACCGGCGCGTGTCCTCTCGGCCGCAACGGGCCTGGGCCGTGGCTGAATCGCGCGCCTGCCTGAGGGCCGAGCTGCGAGCTCGTCGCGACTCGCTCGACGGCGCCGCGCGGTTCCAT
>JBBRIE010000024.1:0-22105 GCA_038221545.1 Lysobacterales bacterium | reverse complement strand
TCGAATGGTTCTGGTTGCCGTTGCTGCCGCTGGCGCTCGTGTATTTCATCTCCGGCATCGCGGAAACCAATCGCGCGCCGTTCGACGTGGCCGAAGGCGAATCCGAGATCGTGGCGGGATTCCACGTCGAGTATGGCGGCGCGGCCTTCGCCGTGTTCTTCCTCGCCGAATACGCGAACATGATCCTGATCTCGTTCCTCGCGGCGATCATGTTCTGGGGTGGTTGGCTGAGTCCGTTGCAGGGATTGATCGAAGCCGATGCGCCGGGCTGGATCAGCTGGATCTGGCAGGGCGGTTGGCCGTGGCTGTTCCTCAAGGCCGTCTTCTTCATGTTCCTGTTCCTGTGGATCCGGGCGACGTTCCCGCGGTTTCGCTACGACCAGATCATGCGCCTCGGCTGGAAGGTGTTCATCCCGGTGACGCTGGCATGGGTCGCGGTCGCGGCCGTATTGAAGTTCTGGCACGTCGTGGTCTCGGGCTCATGAAACGCATCGTCGACTTCCTCCGCAGCCTCATGCTCTGGGAACTGATCCAGGGCCTGACGCTCACCAGCAGGTACTTCGTGCGCCCGAAGTACACCATCCAGTACCCGATGGAAAAGATCCCGCAGTCCGGGCGCTTCCGCGGCCTGCATGCATTGCGCCGCTACCCGAACGGCGAGGAGCGCTGCATCGCTTGCAAGCTGTGCGAGGCCGTGTGCCCCGCACTGGCGATCACCATCGACTCCGAACGGCGCGAGGACGGCACGCGCCGCACCACCCGCTACGACATCGACCTGTTCAAGTGCATCTACTGCGGGTTCTGCGAGGAGAGTTGCCCGGTCGATTCCATCGTCGAGACGCACATCCACGAGTACCACTTCGAGGCACGCGGCGAGAACATCGTGAGCAAGCAGCAGTTGCTTGCGATTGGCGACCGTTTCGAGGCCCAGATCGCGGAGGCGCGCGCGTTCGACGCGCCGTTCCGGTGACGCCATGGAATTTTTTCCGATGACGCTCGAAGCCGTGCTGTTCTACGCGTTCGCTGCCGTGACGGTCGCCGCCGCGCTGGGCGTGATCCTGGTGCGTAATTCCGTGCACGCCGTACTGCTGCTGGTGCTGACGTTTTTCAGCGCGGCCTGTCTCTGGCTGCTGTTGCGGGCGGAATTCCTCGCGGTCACGCTGGTGCTGGTGTACGTGGGCGCGGTGATGGTGCTGTTCCTGTTCGTGGTGATGATGCTCGACGTGAAATACGAATCGTTGCGCGTGGGCTTCGTTCGCTTCGTGCCGCTGGCGTTGCTGGTCTCAGGCGTCATGGCCGCGGAGTTGATCGCGGTGCTCGGCGCCCGCGCCCGGATGGCGCGCGCAGCCCCCGCGACGGACATGGCCAGCGCCGCTGGCGTCGGCAACACCGAACTGCTCGGCATGGCCCTGTTCGAGCGCTTCCTGCTGCCGTTCGAGATCGCGGCGGTCATCCTGACCGTCGGCATCATCGCGGCCGTGGCGCTGACGCTGCGCGTAAGCGGTGGCGCGCGCTTCCAGAGCGCGGCCGAGCAGGTTGCGGTACGCAAGGAGGACCGGGTGCGCATCGTGCAGGTTCCTTCGGTCGTGGCTGCGCATGCGGATGGGGCGGAGGGCAACGGTGCCCCACGCGGCGACGAACGCCACCAGGTGCCCGGCGTGCCGGAGCAGAAGGCATGATCTCGCTCGGCCACTACCTCGTGCTGGGTGCGATCCTGTTCTCGATCTCGATCGCCGGCATCATCATCAACCGCAAGAACATGATCGTGCTGCTGATGGCCATCGAGCTCATGCTGCTCGCGGTCAACATGAACTTCGTGGCGTTCTCGCGCTACCTCGATGACGTGTCCGGCCAGATATTCGTGTTCTTCATCCTCACGGTCGCCGCAGCGGAAGCGGCGATCGGTCTCGCGATCCTGGTCGTCCTGTTTCGTAGCCGGCGGACCATAAACGTCGCCGAACTCGACACGTTGAAGCACTGAGATGATCGAAGTCCGCGAGTTGCTGGTGATCGTGCTCGCGCCCCTTCTGGGCGCGATCATCGCCGGCCTGTTCGGCCGCCGGATCGGCCGGTCCGCGTCGCATTGGGTCACCATCCTCGGCGTCGCCACGAGTTTCGTTCTCTCGGCCCATGTCCTGTACCAGCTGGCCGCGAACGATGCGCAGGTGTTCAATCGCAACCTCTACACCTGGTTCGAGGTGGGTGGCATCTCGGCGCACGTCGGATTCCTGGTCGACCGGCTGACCGCGCTGATGATGGTGGTGGTGACCTTCGTGTCGCTCATGGTGCACATCTACACGGTCGGCTACATGGCCGACGACGACGCCTACGAGCGCTTCTTCAGCTACATCGCCCTGTTCACCTTCTCGATGCTCATGCTGGTGATGAGCAACAACTTCCTGCAGCTGTTCTTCGGCTGGGAGGCGGTGGGACTCGTGTCTTACCTGCTGATCGGATTCTGGTTCAAGCGCCCGACTGCGATCGTCGCGAACCTCAAGGCATTCCTGGTCAACCGCGTGGGCGATTTCGGCTTCCTGCTCGGCATCGCGGGAGTGCTGTTCTGGCTCGGCACGCTCGATTACGCGCAGGCGTTCGAGAACCGGGCGGCACTCGCGGGCGCGACGATCTCGCCCTGGGGCGACACGGTGTGGAGCGCCGCGAGTTTCGTGTGCATCGCGCTGTTCGTCGGCGCCATGGGCAAGTCGGCGCAGGTCCCCCTGCATGTCTGGCTTCCGGACTCCATGGAGGGCCCCACGCCCATCTCCGCGCTGATCCACGCCGCGACGATGGTCACCGCCGGCATTTTCATGGTGGCGCGCATGTCGCCGCTGTTCGAGCTGTCCGACACCGCGCTCCAGTTCGTGCTCTTCATCGGAGCCACCACGGCTTTCTTCACCGGCCTGATTGGCATCGTGCAGAACGACATCAAGCGCGTGGTCGCATATTCGACACTGTCGCAGCTCGGCTACATGACCGTCGCGCTCGGCGTATCCGCGTATTCGGCGGCGATCTTCCACCTGATGACGCATGCTTTCTTCAAGGCGCTGCTGTTCCTCGCTGCGGGCAGCGTCATCATCGGCATGCAACACGAGCAGGACATGCGCCGCATGGGCGGCCTGCGCCGCTACATGCCAATCACCTGGATCACCTCGCTCATCGGCACGCTGGCGCTGGTCGGCACGCCGCTGTTTTCGGGTTTCTACTCGAAGGACACCATCATCGAGGCGACGCACCACGCGGCTTCGCATGGCGGCGGATTCGTGGAGCAGTACGCGTACTGGGCCGTGCTGCTGGGCGTGTTCGTGACCAGCTTCTACAGTTTCCGCCTGCTTTACATGACGTTCCACGGCAGGGAGCGATTCCGCGAAAAAGGGGGTCAGAGTGAGCTTTCTGACCGCGTTGACGGCAGTCACAAGGCTTCGGCGCAGAAAAGTCACTCTGACCCCGCTTCGCATGCGCACCACGGCCCGGTTGAGCCGCACGAGTCGCCCTGGGTGGTCACGTTGCCGCTGGTGCTGCTCGCGATCCCTTCGATCGCGATCGGCTACCTCACGATCGGTCCGCTGCTGTTCGGGGACTTCTTCGGCAACGCGATCTTCGTCGATTCGTCGCGCCACGGCGCAATGGCCGCGCTCGCGCAGGAGTTCCACGGTCCGCTCGAGTTCGCGCTGCATGGACTCAAGGCGCCGGCGTTCTGGCTGGCGCTGGCCGGTTTCGCCGCAGCGACCTACATCTACCTGCTGCGGCCGGGGTTGTCTGCACGTTTCCGCCGGGCGTTCGCACCGATCGTCGCGATCCTCGAGAACAAGTACGGTTTCGACGACCTGTACCAGGCGGTGTTTGCGCGTGGCAGCGTGCGGCTGGGCCAGGGCCTGTGGCGCTTCGGCGACGCCGCCCTCATCGACAACGGCCTGGTCAACGGGCCCGCGACCTTCATCGAGCGCAGTGCCGGCGTGTTGCGTTATCTGCAGTCCGGCTATCTCTACCACTACGCGGTGGCCATGATCCTCGGCCTCATCGGCCTGCTGGCATTCGTGCGCTGGGCGGCCTGACGCGATGACCCTCGAACTCATCTTCACGCTGCCGTTGCTGAGCCTGCTCATCTGGTTGCCGATCGTGGGCGGCGTGGCGGTGCTGATGGTGGGAGATCGCCGCGCGGACCTGGCACGCTGGCTCGCGCTCTCGATCATGCTCCTCGGGCTACTGCTGTCCGTCGCGCTCTATGTCGCCTTCGACGCCGGCGCCGCGGGCATGCAACTCGGCGAACGCATCGCGTGGCTGCCGGCGATCAATGCGTTCTACAGCCTCGGCGTAGACGGCGTTTCGGTCGCGCTCATCCTGCTGACGACGTTCACCGGTGTGCTGGTCGTCGCGGGCGCATGGACCGCCGTCGACACTCGGGTCAACCAGTACTTCGCCGCGTTCCTGTTCCTCCAGGGCCTCATGATCGGCGTGTTCTGCGCCCAGGACGCGCTTCTCTTCTACATGTTCTTCGAGGGCATGCTGATCCCGATGTTTCTCATCATCGGCATCTGGGGCGGCGAGCGGCGCGTCTACGCGACGGTCAAGTTCTTCCTCTACACGTTCTTCGGCTCGGTGTTCATGCTGGTGGGCCTGGTCTGGCTGTACCTGAAGTCCGGCTCGTTCGACCTTGGCATGCTGGCGGAGTTGCCGCTCACGCGCGGCGAGCAGACGTGGCTGTTCTTTGCGTTCCTGCTCGCGTTCGCCGTCAAGGTGCCGATGTTCCCGGTGCATACGTGGTTGCCGGACGCACACGTCGAAGCGCCAACGGCGGGTTCCGTGGTTCTTGCGGCGATCCTGCTCAAGATCGGCGGCTACGGTTTCCTGCGCTTCAACCTGCCGATCACTCCGGATGCCTCGCAGGAGTTCGCGTGGCTGGTGATCGGGCTGTCGCTCATCTCGATCATCTACATCGGCTTCGTCGCGCTGGTGCAGGAAGACATGAAGAAGCTGATCGCCTATTCGTCGATCTCGCACATGGGATTCACGACGCTCGGTGTCTTCATCGCGCTGGCGCTGGTGCGGGATTTCAACAACCTCGACGCCGCGCAGCTGGCGGTGCAGGGTGCCATGGTGCAGATGGTGTCCCACGGTTTCATCTCGGGTGCGATGTTCACCTGCGTGGGCATGCTGTACGAGCGCACCCACAGCCGCATGATCCGCGACTACGGCGGCGTGGCCAACGTGATGCCGTGGTTCGCCGCGTTCTGGGTGCTGTTCGCGATGGCCAACTGCGGGCTGCCCGGCACCTCGGGCTTCGTCGGCGAGTTCATGGTGATCGTGGCCGTGTTCCAGGCCAATCCGTGGCTGGCGTTCGGCGCGGCGATCACGCTCGTGCTAGGCGCTGCCTACACGCTGTGGCTGACCAAACGCGTGGTGTTTGGAGAGGTGGCCAATCCCACCGTCGCCGCGCTGCGCGACATCGACGCACGCGACATGTTCGTGCTGGCCGCATTCGCCCTGGCGACCCTCGCGGTGGGCGTCTGGCCCAAGCCGCTCATCGATCTCATGAATCCCGCGATTGCCGAACTGGTCGCGCAGCTCGCTGGCAGCAAGGTCTGACCGTGGACATCGCGATGTTCTCCCTCAAGGACGTGATGGCCCTCGCGCCCGAACTGTTCCTGCTCGCGGCCACCTGCGTGATCCTGCTTGCGGATCTCTTTATTGCGCAGTCGCGACGGATCGTGACGCACGTGCTGTCGGTGGTGGTGCTGCTGATGACTGCGTTCCTGGTGTGGCGGCTGCCACAGGCCGGCGGGCCGACCACTGCCTTCGGGGGCATGTACGTACTCGACGGGCTGGCGACGCTACTCAAGGTGTTCCTGCTCGGCGTGAGCGCAATCGTGCTCATCTACGCCAAGCCCTACCTCGAGCGACAGCAGCTTTTCAGCGGCGAGTTCTACCTGCTGCTGCTGTTCGCCGTGCTCGGCATGATGCTGCAGGTGTCGAGCGGCAACCTGCTGATGCTCTATCTCGGTCTCGAACTCATGTCGCTGTCGAGCTACGCTCTGGTCGCGCTGCAGCGCGACTCGGGCACCGCCACCGAGGCGGCGATGAAGTATTTCGTGCTGGGGGCGCTCGCCTCGGGTCTGCTGCTGTACGGCATCTCGCTGCTGTACGGCGCGACCGGCACGCTGCAGCTCGACGAGCTCGCCGCGGTCAGCGCGGTCGGATACGAGAGGGGACTGCTGGCCTTCGGCCTCGTGTTCGTGATCGTGGGCGTCGCGTTCAAGCTCGGCGTGGTGCCGTTCCACATGTGGCTGCCCGACGTCTACGAAGGATCGCCGACGGCGGTCACGCTGTTCGTCGCCGCTGCGCCGAAGATCGCGGCATTCGGCATGCTCTACCGGCTACTGGCGGACGGCCTGCCGGCGATGGGCGACAACTGGACCGTGATCCTGGCGATGATGGCGGTCGCGTCGATGGCCGTCGGCAATCTGTTCGCGCTGGCGCAGAAGGATCTCAAGCGCATGCTCGCGTATTCCACGATGTCGCACATGGGTTTCCTGCTCATGGGCATGGTCGCCGCCCGGGACAGCGGATACGCGGCATCGGCTTATTACGCGGTGACCTACGTGCTCGCGACGATTGCGGCGTTCGGCGTGGTTCTCGCGCTGCGTCGATCGGGCCTGGAAATCAGTCGCATCGATGATTTGCGCGGGCTCAACGCGCAGCATCCGTGGCTTGCGCTGGTCATGCTTGCTGCCATGGCCTCGTTGATCGGCATTCCCGGATTGGTGGGTTTCACTGCCAAGATACTGGTCATCAAGTCCGCGCTCGACGCCGACATGCTGTGGCTGGCTATTGCCGCGGTCGCATTCGCCGTCATTGGCGCGTTCTACTACCTGCGAGTCGTCAAGGTGATGTATTTCGACGAGCCGTTAGCCGCCGGATCGTTCGAGCTCACTTCGGATGGCGTGCTGCGAACCACCCTCGCGACCAATGGCCTCGCGCTGGTCGCGCTGTTCCTGTTTGGCGGCCCGTTGCTGGCATGGTGCGTCAACGCGCTCGCCTGAGCACATCACCCGATGTCGTCGCCGCCAACCGCCGTGCCCGTTTCGGGCGCAGGCAGGTGCTGCGCCACCGGTTCGATCAATGCGCGATGGTTGTTGCGCGGGCTGCCAACTGCGCGCGACACCGGGTGGAACGTTACCGGAACGGGCGGCGCCGCATCGACGATGGCCTGCGCGCGCGCCGCATCGCCCAGCAACCAGTCTGCGAACACGCCGGGTTCGAGCGCCAGCGGCATGCGATCGTGGAGCCCGACGATCCCGCCCTGGGCCGCGCGCGTGATGATCGTGTAGCTGAGCAGGGCGGCGCCGTCCGGCGCACGCCATTGTTCCCAAAGTCCCGCGAAGAACAGCAACGGCGACTCGAGCGGATGGATGAAGTAGGGCTGCTTGACCGTGCCGACCATCGGCCACTCGTAATAGCCCGAGACCGGCACGAGGCAGCGCCGACGCTGCCACGCCGCGCGGAACGAAGGCTTGGTTGCGACCGTCTCGACGCGCGCGTTGATGGTCTGCGCACCGATCTTCAGGTCTTTCGCCCAGCTCGGGACGAGGCCCCAGCGCATTGGCACGATGCGCGCATCGGCGTCGGCCTCGTGCTCGGCCACGATTACCGGGCCGGTCTGCGTCGGCGCGAAGTTGTAGCTTGGCGTCATCTCCGCCAGATCCGTCGGCAACAGCACCAGCGGCTGGGAGAAGGCGTGGATGTCGGCCCAGGAGGCGAGGAAGGTCGTGCGTCCGCACATGCGCGGTCAGAACCAGAACACCAGGGCAGCGGCGAGCGCCGCGTAGATCGACACCACGGTCCAGAAGTAGGCCGGCTCGTCGCATCGCCCCACCGTGCGACCCGTGGCACGGCTTTTCGCGAACACTCTGCCGGAAGCGACCGCGTAGGCGGTGTAGATCGCGAGCAATGCGCCGAGGACGTCGAACATCGATGGCTTCACCAGGCGGACCGTGGTCGGCGTGAAGATACAGCCGTTGCGCGCGACCGGGATGGCGACGCGTCAGTAGATCGGCGCATGTGCCAGCGGCGAGGCACCCATCAGGCGATCCCGCCCGGTTGCCTTGGCACGATAGAGCGCCTGGTCCGCTGCCCAGATGGCCTGGACGGGAGAAGTCACGGCGTCCGGCACGAGTGACGTGACACCGATGCTCAGCGTGATGCGCGACGCGGCGGAGGAGGTGAGGTGCGGGATGTCCAGCTGCCGCACGGCGTCGAGCAGGCGTTCGGCGACGGCCAGTGCATCATCCATGCCGTGATCGCCGAGCAGCACCGCGAACTCCTCGCCGCCGTAGCGCGCCGCGACATCGATGCCCGCGCGCGCCTGCGACTGCAACGCAGCAGCGACGCGAATGAGCGCCCCGTCTCCCGCCTGGTGGCCGTAGGTGTCGTTGTAGTTCTTGAAGGCATCGATGTCGCACAGCAGGAACGCCATCGGTGCAGCGCGGGCGCGGTGGTCTTCCCACATGCGCAGCAACGCCTCGTCGAAGGCGGAACGGTTCGCGATCCGGGTGAGACCATCCAGCGACGCGAGTCTCGTGAGTGCCGCGTTGGCGTCGCGCAATTCGTTGGTGCGTTCCCCCACCACTCGGGTCAGCTCTCGTTCGTTGTCGCGCAACCGCCAGACTCGGACGCGGTAGACCGCCACGATCGCGGCGACCAGCGCGAGCAGCAGCAGCGAGCGGAACCAGCCGGTCTCGTGGAAGCGTGGCAGGATCGAGAACCCGAGCGTGTCGCCGGCCTCGTTCCAGATGCCATCGTTGTTGGCGGCGGTGACGCGGAACGCGTAGCGACCCGGGCGCAGGTTGGTGTAGTAGGCCGCGCGGCGCGGGCCGGCCTCGACCCAGTCGCGATCGAAGCCGTCGAGGCGGTAGCGATAGCGGATCGCCTCGGGCGACACATAGCTCATTGCCGCGTAGTGGAATTCGAGCTTCTCGACGCCGGGCCCGATCCGGTCGAGGGCGGCGCGTGCGGTCTCCGCGGCGTCGACGACCACCCGCTCGACGGCGACCAGCGGCGGCAGCGCGTTGCCGGCGAGCTTTGCCGGATCGACCGTGACCACGCCGTGTGCCGTTGCGACCCAGAGGCGTCCGTCCCGGGCGCGCAGCCCCGGCGACTGTGATGCGCCGTTGGCCTGGTTGGTCCGCATGCCGTCGTTCTTGCCGAACAGTCGTGGGCGCAGCGCGGGCAGCCTGCGCTGATCGAACGCGAGGATGTCGCTGAGCGCCAGCCTCGAGATGCCGCGATTGGAGCTGGTCCAGAAGTGGCCCGCGCCGTCGTCGAGGAGGGTGAACACGTCGTCGTCCAGCAGTCCATCCCTTTCCGTGTAGCGGGAGAGGGTGCCTGCCTGAATGCGCATGAGGCCCTTGCTGGTGCCCAGCCACATCGCGTTGCCCGCTTCGTGGAAGGCGAACACGCTGGTGTTGGGCAGACCGTCGGTGCCGCACCGGTCGATGCGTCCGTCCAGCAGGCATTGCAGGCCGCTGCGCTGCCCGATCCACAGGCGGCCGCCGCGATCCAGCTGCAGCGAGCGGATATCGTTCGGTCCCGCCACCGCGATCCTCTCGAGGCGTCCGTCCTGAAGGCGGGCGAGGCCGCCGGAAGTGCCCATCCAGAATCCGCCGGCCCTGTCCGGGACGATCGCGAAGACGATGGCGCCGGGCAATCCCGAGGACTTCTTCCAGCTGGTGACCCGTCCATCCGGTTCGATGCGGCTGACGCCCACGATGGAGCCGGCCCAGAGGTTGCCTTGCGCATCCCCCGTGAGCGCGCGGATGAAGGTGCTGGGGAGGCGCGTGTTGTACCCATAGGGCACCAGTTCGCCGTTGTGCACGATCGCGAGTCCCGCTCCGTCGGTGCCGGCCCAGATCGTGCCCGCAGCATCCTCGTGGACCGCGCGAATCGAGTTGGAGTCGAGCTTGCCGATCGCGGTCGCGAGTTTCGAATCGCTGATCCGGTGCACGCCGCTGGTGGTCGCGCCGATCCAGAGGTTCCCTTCGCGATCCTCGACCATCGACCGCACCACATCGTGGCTGAGGCCCTCGATCTCCTGGTCGCAGTGGAAGCCGCGCGCATTGAGGCGGCAGAGCCCGAGACCGTCGGCGGTCGCCCAAAGGTTGCCATCGCGATCGCCGAGCAGGGTGTAGATGCGTTTGCCCTCGAGCGCAGCGGCCGCGGGAACCTGCGCGAAGCGCCCATCGCGGAAACGCCTGAGGCCGGCCTGCGTGCCGGCCCAGATCACGCCGTCGCGATCGGCCTGGACGTCGAACACGCCGAGGTCCGGGAGTCCTTCCTCCAACCCCAGCAATTCGGGCACGCCGTCCCGGAAATGTGCGACGCCCGCGCCGTCCAGCGCGACCCATATGCCGCCGTTGTCATCGGCAGTCATCGCGCGTATCGGTACCCTCGCGATGCCGTCGGCCTCGCCGAATCGCCGCAGTCCGCGCGCGTCGCGACGGACAACCCCTGCATTGGTGCCGAACCACATCGAGCCGCCGGAATCCTGCGCGATGGCGAAGACGCTTTCGACTTCAGGGGACAGCGGCACCGGCTCCACCGTCGTTCCGGCGCCGCGAATGCGATAGAGGCCACCATTGAGGGTCGCGATCCAGAGCGTGCCAGCGTCGTCCTCCAGCAGCGCGGTGATGGCGGCACTCTGCAACGCCGACGCATTGCGCTTGTCGACCACGCGGAACTCCGCACCGCTGTGCCGGGCCACGCCTGCGTACGTCGCGAACCACATCGACCCGTCGCGGCGCTGCACGATCGCGAGCACCGTGTTCTGGGGCAGTTGCTCCCGGTACCAGGCATGCGTGTATTGCTGGATGGCGCGTTCGGGATCGAGCGCAGTGGCGGGGGTCGCCAGGGCCAGCAGCGCGCAACCGACGATCGCGCGCCACGCGCCTCGCACCCATTGTCGAGTTGCGCCGGCCACATCGCGCTCCCGGCCAGGGGACTCGCACATACCGGCGGGCAAGCCGGCCGCCCGCCCGCGATCGCGGATCGCTGGGCAGGGGCTTCCGGTTGGCGCAAGAGTGGGCATCGAAACCTCCGCATGCAAGAGTCATGCACAAGGAGCCACGGTTCGCCACAATCCGAAACATGGATCGCCACGCTGCGCATTTCACGCAGGGTGCATGATGCGTGGATCAGTGTCGCGAGGCCGCGGGAAACCGTCGGTGCCGAGGTTCTGGGGCAACCAGCCGGTTCGTCGCGACGCCCCCGGCAACAGAGGATCTGCGATGGCCGGGCGCCGCTCCATCCTGTTGCTCGCCGTGGCGGCATGCGCGTTCGCGTCCCTCGCCGGCTGTGCCGCGCCAGTCCCGGTCGAACCCTTTCACCATGCATTCGATACGCAAGCAGGCCTGTTCGCCCCGACCCGGCTCGAGATCAATCGCAATCTTCCGCTAGCGCCGACCCACCAGGACCGGCTCGACGCGGTGGCCAATGCGCTCGCCGGCAGCAAGGCGTTCATGGCGTTCGGGCCGCGCGTCGAGTCGCGCTACGTGCTGGACCTGACTCTGGAGCCGTTGTCAGGCGAGCACACGTCGTTGGCCGCGGGCGGATCCGGTCGACGTGCCGGCGCAGGCATCGCCGTTGCCCTCGACGGCGGGCGCCACACCCATCGACTCACAGCCGTGGTGTACCGCGACGGCGAGTCGACCCACGCCTATCGCTACGTCGGCGACTTCGAAACCGCCTGGCGGCTCGCGCCCGATCCGCGCCTGCCGCGCGAAGGAGCCGAGGACATCCTGATCACGAACCTCGTGAACCACCTGGTGCGCGACCTCGATCGCGACCACGCGATTGCACGCATCCGGCGGTAACCGCTCGACGTCCGTCGAGCTGTTACCGCGGCCGTTCCGACCGTTGTCTCGGCGAGGTCGGCCGGGGCGCGATGTTCCGAAGCCACTCACCTTCGCGGGACTACCCTCGCTGAAATTCCTCCACGAGGATGCCAGTTGGAGGTGACCACGAACGCCGATCCTGCACCGCGCGACGAGGTGACGCGGGCCATCGCGCCGCCCCCTGTCCTGCAGCGACTCCGCGACGCGATCTTCAGCTCGGACCCCAGGCGCCGCATTCGCCTGGCTCAGTGGTCGATCGCGGCGCTCGTCTACCTGGCGAGCGCGCTCGTGCTCGTCTTCGGCATCGGGCAGGGCTGGATGGACGTCGGCAGCCTGGTTGCGTGGAGCAGCTTCCTGGTGCTCGGCCTTGCGCTCGTGTACGTCGCGATCCGCAGCGGCTGGAGCGAGAAGTTCGCGGACCCTGCGCTCACCGCGACGCAGATCGTGCTCGGCATAATCGTGGTCGAATGGGCCTACGTGATCTGCGGGCCGGTCCGCAGCGTGGCGTTGTATCCGCTGCTGCTGATCTTTACCTTCGGCGCATTCTCGCTCAGCTCCCGCCGTCTCGCGCGGCTCACTGCATTCGCGTTGGTCAGCCTCGTCGCCTGCGTGGCGGCAAGGCATGTCTTGAGCTTCGGAGCCGACTGGTCGCTCTCCAATCCCGACCTGCGGCTCGACGTCACCAATGTGTTGATGGTGACCATCCTGCTGCCGGCGCTGTCGCTGGTGGCGTCCCGACTGTCCGCGTTGCGATTCCGGCTGCGCTCCCAGCGCGCCGAATTGACCGAGGCGCTGCGCCTGCTGCAGGTCGTCGCGGTCCGCGACGAGCTGACCGGGCTGAGCAACCGTCGCCACATGCAGGAGCGACTCGAGGAAGAGCGCAGCCGCTTCGAACGCACCGCCCATGGCTTCTCCATCGCAGTGATCGACCTCGATCATTTCAAGGACATCAACGACGCCTGCGGCCACGCCGGAGGCGACGAGGTGCTGCGCAGATTTGCCAGAGAGGCGCAGACCACGCTCCGCGGCGCGGACGTGCTGGGTCGATGGGGCGGCGAGGAATTCCTGCTGCTGCTCCCGGAAACGTCGGCCGAGCAGGCGCAGCTGTGCGTCGAGCGGCTGCTGGCGCGAATCCGGGCACTGCCCACTCCGACCGGCGTCCCGCTATCCTTTTCGGCAGGCGTGACCGGGCATCGGCAGGAGGACAGCCTGGCTGAAACCATCGCACGAGCGGATCAGGCAATGTACGCAGCGAAGGGTGCAGGGAGAAATGCGGTACGCACGTTCTGATCGCATGGCAACAGGAACCTAGTCGGGCGGGCCTATCCGACCGACGTGGAGCAGCCTTCACATCGCTCCCCGTGCGCGGGGGCAGCTGAGGTCGCCCGTGTCGCTGCGGGTGGTGTGCGAAAGGCTATGCTGTCGGCGACCGTGTAGGGAGCAACATGAAGGCCAGCACCACGCAGGAGCTCCGGATCAGCGTACTCGGCTTGCAGTTGGGCATGTTCGTGGCCCGGCTCGACAGGCCATGGATGGGCAGCGGCTTTGCGCTTGAGGGCGTCCTGATCAATTCGGAGGAGGAGATCAGGACGATCCAGAAGCTGTGCAAGTTCGTGCACATCGACGCGGCGCGCGGCCGCTCACCCGACATCAAATACGTCGACTTCGAAGAGAGTCCCGTGGTCCGCCAGGCCCGCGACGAGGAGGAGTTTGCGGGGCTGCGCCGCACCCACTGGGAAATCAAGTCGGATTTCCGGGACGAGATCGGCCATGCGGAGCAGGGACATGCGCTGCTCGAATCCGGCATCAGCGAGGTGATGCAGGACCTGCAGAAGGGCAGCAAGCTCGACGTCCACAAGCTGTCGGATGGCATCGACACGATGATCCAGTCGATCACGCGCAACCCCGCGGCGTTTCCGTGGATCATGGAATTGCGCCGGCAGGGCGACTACAGCTACCAGCACGCGCTCGGCTGCTCCGTCTGGGCAGCGACGTTCGGTCGCCACCTTGGACTTGAAAGGGACGACCTGCGCGATCTCGCGATGGGCGGGCTGTTGTGCGACGTCGGCAAGATCCGCTTGAACCGTTCGCTGCTCGTCAAGGCCGCGTCGCCCACGCGGTACGAAATGGAACTGTTGCGTACCCACGTGGACGAGGGCTGCCGGATCATCGAGGAGACGCCAAGCATGTCGTCCAACGTGTACGAAATGGTGGCGCACCACCACGAGCGCCATGACGGCAGTGGGTATCCGCGTGGATACTGCGGATCGGAGATCCCGATCTTCGCGCGGATGATCGGGTTGATCGACAGCTACGACGCGATGACGAGCGTTCGCCCTTACGCCAGGAGCCGCTCGCCGCACGAAGCGGTGATGGAGCTCTACCAGTGCCGGGATCGCCTGTTCCAGGCGGAGCTGGTCGAGCAGTTCATCGCCACCAGTGGCATCTATCCGACCGGTTCCCTCGTGGAATTGTCGAATGGGACAGTGGGCGTCGTGATGTCCGTGCTGAGCCTCAAACGCCTGCGCCCGAGCGTCATGCTGCTGCTCGACGAGCGCAAGCTGCCGCTATCCGATTTCCGCGCCGTCGACCTGAGCGAAGTGCTGAGGGACGATCAGGACAGGCCGCTGAATATCCGTTCAAGCCTGCCGCGCGGAGCGTACGGCATCGATCCCACCGAGCTGTTCCTGGACTGATGGCCGTCCTCGTCCAGAGGGATGCGCTGCGGCCGGCAGGCCCAGCTGCGCGGCGCGCCGCCGAGCGGGAACAAGCCGCGGACTTTCTGACGAATGCGCATGCGGCAGCCGTGCGCACGCATGCACGCCTCACTCTCGACGGGATTCTGGCGGAACTGCCTTGACGGCCACCGAAGACGAGCTGACCGGACTCAGCAACCGCCGCAGTTGCCTGTCGCTGCTGCGTCGCTGCGTGACGCACGCGATAGACAAACGCAGCTCCGTGGCCCTGCTGGTGGTCGACATCAATGGCTTCTCGCAGATCAACGGGGCGCACGGCTACGCCGTCGGCGACCAGGTGCTGCTGCACGTCAAGCAGCAACTGCTCGGTGTCGCGCGCAAGACCGACTACGTGGCGCGGATCGGCGACAACCGGTTCGCGCTCATCCTGCGCGGCATCATGAACAAGGGGCACGCGGAACTCGCGATCCAGAAGCTGTTCCGGATGCTGAACGCGCCCTTGCAGGCGGAAGACGCGCGCGTCAACGTGGCGGTGACGGTAGGCGCCGCACTGTGTCCCCTGCACGCCAGCCACCCCGATTTCCTGTTGCGTCGCGCCGAGGCCGCATTGCTGCGCGCACGCCTGTCGGGCTTACACCATGCGTTTGCGCCCGATTTCTCGCCCGACCATGACATCTCCGAACTGTGGGACCTGGAGATGCAGCTCACGGGCGCCATCGAGCGTGGCGAGATGGTCATGCACTACCAGCCCCAGGTGCGGTTGTCGAACCTGCGGCGCGTCGGTGCTGAGGCGCTGATGCGCTGGAACAGTCCGTCGCGCGGGATCGTGGGTCCGCAGATTTTTATTCCGGTCGCCGAACGCACCGGGCAGATCAAGAAGCTGACGGTATGGGCGCTCAATACGGCGTTGCGCCAGGCGAGTCAGTGGCCGGCGGGAGACGGCGTGACCAGCGTATCGGTGAACCTGCCGGGCAGCCTCGCGACACAGAGCGACCTGCCGGAACTGGTCGCGGCGGCGTTGAACCTCTGGAAGGCTGATCACGTGCAGCTGATGCTGGAGATTACGGAAAGCTCGCTGATGGACACAATCCATGCGTTCCCGGTGCTCGAACGCATTCGCGCCATGGGCGTGAAAATCTCCATCGACGACTTCGGCACCGGCTATTCGTGCCTCGCCTACTTCAAGAACATTCCCGCCGACGAGCTCAAGGTGGACCGGTCGTTCGTCAGTTCGCTGCTGACCGACCAGGCGAGCGAAGACATCACCCAGCTCATCGTGGACCTCGCGCACCGTTTCGGATTGAACGTCGCGGCCGAGGGTGTCGAGGACGAGGCGACCCTGCATGCGCTCAAGCGAATCGGTTGCGACTCGGCGCAGGGCTATCTGTTTGGAAAGCCCATGCCGTCGGCCGAGTTGCATGCGTGGCTAACCTCTTCGGATATCGCGCTGGCGATGTGACGGCCGCCGCACTGCCGCGCGGGACAGGTCGGGTCAGCCGCGCGGCTCGCCAACGCGGCGGTCCTGAACGACCCCGGTCCTGATGGTTGCGCCGGCAGCCGGCATCCGCCGTCGACGCGGACACCACTCCGAAGCAGCAATCGCCCCTGCCGCCCGGTGGACCTCGACGAGTCGCGCTCCGGCGCAGCAGCGGCTATCTTCGACGGAACTCGACCGGGTGCACGCCATGTCCATGAGCAACTTGTTCCCGACCTACACCCGAACCGCCATCGGCCTGCACTGGATCCTCGCCGTCCTGATCCTCGTGCAATTGTTCGTGGGTTGGGCGTTTCACGAGTGGCTCGACGGCGATGCGCGGGCGCTTGCGTTCGAATGGCACAAGGCGTTGGGCGTCACCATTCTCCTGCTCAGCCTTGCGCGCCTGACGTGGCGACTGCTGCACCGGCCACCTCCTTTTCCGTCCTCGATGCCCGCGTGGGAACGGGCGGCGGCGTGGCTGAATCATGGGCTGCTGTATGTCGTGATGGTCGGCCTGCCGCTGACGGGCTACGCCGCGGTTTCGACCGGGCGTCGAGCGCTGGAGCTCGGGCACCTGACGATCCTCGGTGCCGTCGAACTGCCGCTGCTGCCGTTCCCGCGCGACTGGCACGAGTGGTTCGAGGAAACGCATGAGTTCCTCGTGTGGTCGACTCTCGTCCTGCTGGCATTGCACGTGGGCGCGGTGGTCAAGCACATGCTGATCGACCGCGACGATATTGCGGGACGCATGATTTCGCGGCTGCGGCGGCCTTGAGTCGCTGATAACCAGGGTCAGCAAAGGATCGCCGCGGTTCGCGATGGGCGTTGATCCTGATCTCGGGCGTCGCGGTTGCCGCGCTTTCCCTCTTCATCGGGCGAGTCGTGACACGGGACGCAAGTCTCGGCCGAGGCGGCGGGCAGTGTCTGTCGGCTTCCTGCGTGACGCACGGAGTGGATCCCTGTTCGGAGTAATGGGAGAACTGCCGAGTTGGCGGGGCTGACTGGAAGGCAGCGCAACGTAAAGCAAATGATTCGGAATAACGATGGGCCCGGCTCGGGATGCTCGGCGCAGGCGCCGCCGCTACATTCGGCCAGATCTTCCTGTCTGGAGTCGCGGTTGCAGTCAAGCACCACAACCGGGGCACTGAGTCGCGGGTTTTACAGCCGCGATCCGCGCCTCGTGGCGCCGGACCTGCTCGGAAAGGTGTTGCGCTCCGGAGACGGGCGCAGCGGACGGATTGTCGAGACCGAGGCCTATTGCGGGTCCATCGATCCGGCGGCGCATGCCTTTCGCGGTCCGACTCCGCGTAATGCCGTGATGTTCGGCAAGCCGGGCCTGCTGTATGTGTACTTCACTTACGGCATGCACTGGTGCTGCAACCCGGTGTGCGGCGAGGAAGGCGAGGGGGTGGCGGTGTTGCTGCGCGCGCTTGAACCGCTGTCTGGCCTTGAACTGATGCGCACTGCGAGGCCTGCGTGCAGAAGCGACCGCGACCTTTGCCGCGGGCCCGCGCGATTGTGCAAGGCGATGGGCATCGCACGGGCGCAGAACGGCATCGACCTGGTTGGAGATGACGAAGGCTTTACCATCGTCGACGACGGTACGCCGCCGCCGCGCGATCCGGTCGTCGCCACCCGGGTCGGAATCCGCCACGCCGCCGACGAGCCCTGGCGCTGGTACGTTCGCGACGATCCCCACGTGTCGCGACGCTGAGGCCGGGAGACTGCAACCTCGCTGTCACGGCATGGAAATATCGTGCGGCCGTGAACATCCTCATGCTTTCGGACGTCTACTTCCCGCGCGTCAATGGCGTGTCCTCCTCGATCAGCACGTATGCGCGTGCGCTGGTCCGGATGGGGCACACGGTGACGCTCGTCGCTCCCGACTACGGTCCCGGGTCGGGGCAGGATGCGCACGACGCGGAGGGCTTTGAAGTCATCCGGCTGGCGGCGCGCGTGATCTTCTTCGATCCGGAGGATCGCCTGATCACGCGATCGGCGCTGCGTTCTGCCAGGAGGCGACTGTCGGCACGGGCGTGGGACGTGATCCACGTTCACACCCCGTTTCGCGCGCACGCGCTCGGCGTCGCCCTGCGCGCCAGCAGCGGCCGTCCGCTACTCGAGACTTACCACACCTATTTCGAGGAATACGTCGCGCACTACCTGCCGTGGGCACCGGCCGCGTGGTTGCGGACGTTCGCCCGCTTCGCCTCGCGCAAGTTGTGCCACGATGTCGACCACCTGATTGTGCCGAGCGCCCAGATGGTGGAGGTGCTGGTGCGATACGGGGTGCGCACCCCCACTACTGTGCTGCCTACCGGGCTCGACCTCGGCGAGTTCGCCGGGGGTGACGGCGGCGCGTTCCGCGCGAGGCACGAAATCGCCCTCGTGCAACCGACGCTGGTCACCGTGAGCCGGCTCGCGGTGGAAAAGGACATTGCCCTGCTCCTGCGCGTAGTCCGTCGGCTGGTCTCCGAATTTCCGGACCTGCTCTTCATCATCGCAGGCGAGGGGCCGGACGAGGCACGTCTGCGACGCCTGGTCGGTTCGCTGGAACTGCAGGGGAACGTGCGTTTCTTCGGCAACCTGGATCGACGCACCGAACTTCTCGATTGCTACCGCGCCGGCGACGTGTTCGTGTTCGCGTCTCCGACCGAAACGCAGGGCCTGGTGCTGATCGAGGCAATGGCGCTCGGCGTGCCGATCGTGTCGACGGCGGTGATGGGTACCGCGACCGTACTCCGCGATTCTCGCGGTGCGCGCGTGGCGCAGTCGGATGTCGACGATTTCGCAGGGCACGTGGCCGCCCTGCTGCGGTCGCCAACGGAACGCGCACGACTTGCCGCGGCAGGCCCGGAAGACGCAAAGGCATGGAGTGTCGACACGCTGATGAGCCGGGCCGAGTCGCTGTACGCTGCGCTCGCGCACGCGCCGATGTCGGAGGCGCCCCTGCCTGCCGGGCGAAGCTGAGGGCCCGGCACCGAGTCATCGGCAGGCGGTGGAGCGGGCATGCGTGCGTTAGCATCGCGTATCGACCCGAGGCGGTTCCGCACTGACCATGGCAGGTGGCGCATTGTCCGCAGACGCCTTCGCGAATCGCTCGCGCGATCCGGAGCTTCGCGTCGCCCAGGAGGCCGCGGACGCCTACGAACGCTCGCGCATCGGTGGCCTGTTCTTCGTCGCCGTCTGGATACTGATGTGCATGACCGCCGGCCAGAACGGGCCGCGCGAATGGCTGATCGGGTTTGTGTTCCTCGCACTTGCGGCAGCGCGCATGGCGGTCGGAAAGCTGCGACAGCGGCAACCGCACGCGCACGAACGCCATCTGCGCGCCACGATGACGGTGATGATGGCGTCGATGGCGGCATGGGGTGGTGCCACCGCGTTCGCCCTGGTCCATCCGGATTTCGCCCGCACACCGACGGTGATCCTGTTCGCGACCAGCGCGGTCACGACCGCCTACGTGCACAGTTATCCCATGCGCACGCCGTACGTTTACGTCGGATTGCTGGCGGGCTACGGACCGCCCTTCGTTGCGCTGCTAAGCGCCAACCGCGTGGGCGCCGTACCCATCGCGATCGGCGTGGCGATCCATTTCGCGTACCTTGTCCTGGCAGCAAGACGCGCAAACTTCGAGTACCACCGCAGCATCGATCTCGAGCAGGAACTGCGCGCGCAGCGCGACCTGTTCTCGCGCCGAAGCCGCATCGACGCACTGACGGGTCTTGGCAATCGCGGCGAATTCAACGATCGGCTCGCGCAGGGCCTCGAGGATGCCCGTGCGAGCCGGTCGTCGCTGGCGCTGCTGATCGTGGACATCGACCACTTCAAGTCGGTCAATGACGGGCACGGACACGCCGTGGGCGACCAGTGCCTGGTCGCGCTCGCCGATCGCCTGCGCCAGTCGTTCGTTGCGCCAGGGCAGTTCATCGCAAGACTCGGCGGCGAGGAGTTCGCGGTGCTGATGGAAGGGTGCGGCATCGACACCGCGCAAGCGCGTGCCGAGGCGTTTCGCGCGGAACTTTCGGCGCGTGCACTCGCCATCGAGGCGTGCGACATGCCGATCACCGTGAGCATCGGGGCAGGCGAGTTCCTGCCCGAGCTGCACCCCGATGCAGACACGCTGTATCGCGCGGTCGACGGCGCGCTCTATCGCGCCAAACGCGATGGCCGCAATCGCGTCGCGCAGGTCGAGCAGGTCCGAACCGCCGCGCCCTTCGCTGCCACCTCCCATTGGGAGGGACCGCTTGCGCTCTAACAGTACTGGCCGGGGACGGATCGCTGCCGGCGTGGCAAGTCACGAGCGCTGCAACTACGCGCATTGCGCCGCGGGGCCACGCGGGTAGCCCGATCGGGGCAAGTCGAACGATCCTCGTGTTTCGTCCCATTTCGCGGCAGGCCCTCATTGCCCGCTTCGGCGCGACCTCGTGGAATTCCCGCACCGGCGTTGTGGACCCATGCCATTCGTCACTTGCCGTGGCGGGGCGCGAGGCATGAGCATTGGCGACGCCGCGCGAAGTCATTTCTCGCTGCCCACGTCCGGTTGTTCCTTTACTGCGCCCGCGAGGGCCGCGCCGTCGGAGATCCGAAGTGCACAGACGCGATTTCATGATACTCACCGGCATGGGGCTCGGCAGTCTTGCCGTGCCTCGCGCATTCGGCCAGACGGTCGCCGCCGAGATCCTCGGCACGAAGCTCGACGTGGCGATGAAGAAGGCGCTCGCGGATACCGCGCTTGGCGCCGCGACGGATGCAGGCGCGAGCTACTGCGACGTGCGCATCGGGCGCTACCTCCAGCAGTTCGTGATCACGCGCGAGGACAAGGTCCAGAACGTGGTCAACACGGAGTCGACCGGTGTCGGCGTGCGTGTGCTGGTCGACGGCACCTGGGGGTTCTCGGCCACGAGCGACCTCACCGACAAGGGCGTGGCGGGCGCCGCGCGCCAGGCGGCGGCAATCGCCAAGGCCAACTCGAAGTCGCAGACCGAACCCGTGCAGCTGGCGAAGACGCCGGGCGTGGGCGAGGTTTCCTGGGCGACTCCGATCCGCAAGAACTCGATGGAGGTGCCGCTCAAGGAAAAGGTCGAGTTGCTGCTGGACGTCAACGCGGCGGCCATGAAGGCGGGCGCCGACTACGTCAACACGCTCATGTTTCTGGTGAACGAGCAGAAGTATTTCGCGTCCACCGACGGCTCGTACATCGACCAGGACGTGCATCGCATCTGGACGCCGATGACGGCCACCGCGATCGACAAGAAAACCGGCAAGTTCCGCACCCGCGACGGCCTGTCCGCGCCGGTGGGAATGGGTTACGAGTACCTCGACGGCAACGCGGGCGACAAGATCAAGCTGCCCGGCGGCGTCATCGGCTACGGCAAGTCCTACGACCTCCGCGAAGATGCGATCGCCGCGGCGAAGCAGGCGCGCGAGAAGCTGACGGCGCCTTCGGTCAAGCCCGGCAAATACGACCTGGTGCTGGATCCCTCGCACCTCTGGCTGACCATCCACGAAAACGTTGGGCATCCAACCGAGCTCGATCGCGTGCTCGGTTACGAGGCGAACTACGCGGGCACGAGCTTCGCGACGCTCGACAAGCGCAAGGACAAGTTCCAGTACGGCAGCGATATCGTCACGCTGTTCGCGGACAAGACGCAGCCCGGCAGCCTCGGCCATGTCGGTTACGACGACGAAGGCGTCAAGACGCGTCGCTGGGACATCGTCAAGGACGGCACGCTGGTGAACTACCAGGCGATTCGCGACCAGGTGCACATTCTGGGCGAGGAAGCCTCCCACGGCTGTTGCTACGCCGATTCCTGGTCGAGCGTGCAGTTCCAGCGCATGGCCACCGTATCCCTGGCGCCCGGCAAGAAGCCGCTCGACGTGGCGACGATGATCAAGGACGTGGAGAACGGTATCTACATCGTCGGCGACGGCTCGTTCTCGATCGACCAGCAGCGCTACAACGCGCAGTTCGGCGGGCAGCTCTTCTATGAGATCAAGGACGGCAAGATCACGCACATGATCGAGGACGTCGCATACCAGATCCGGAC
>JBBRIE010000023.1:0-22644 GCA_038221545.1 Lysobacterales bacterium | reverse complement strand
AGCGCCCGCTGCTCATGGTCGGCGCGGCCGCCAACCGAAAGACCACCGCGAAGATGCTGCGCGAGTTCATCGACAAGCTCGGCATTCCGTTCTTCACCACGCAGATGGGCAAGGGCGTGGTCGACGAGAACCATCCGCTCTGGCTCGGCAACGCGACGCTCTCCGCCGGCGACTTCGTGCATCGCGCGATCGAGAAAGCCGACCTCATCATCAACGTCGGCCACGACGTGATCGAGAAGCCGCCCTTCTTCATGCAGAAGGGGCTGCGCACCGTGCTCCACGTGAACTACTTCTCGGCCGAGGTCGACACGGTCTACTTCCCGCAGGTCGAGGTGATCGGCGACATCGCCAATTCCGTCTGGAAGATCAAGCAGCGCCTCGAGAAACAGGCTCACTGGGACTTCAGCTACTTCGACAAGGTCCGCGAGCACCTCGACAAGCACCTCGCCGAAGGCGCTGACGACGACCGTTTCCCGATCTATCCGCAGCGACTGGTCGCGGACATCCGCAAGGTGCTCGGGCCACAGGACATCCTCTGCCTCGACAACGGCATGTACAAGATCTGGTTCGCGCGCTACTACCGCTGCAGCGAGCCGAACACGCTGCTGCTGGACAACGCCCTGGCCACGATGGGCGCTGGCCTGCCTTCCGGCATGGCCGCCAAGATGGTGCATCCGGATCGCAAGGTAGTCGCGCTGGCAGGCGACGGCGGCTTCATGATGAACTCGCAGGAGATCGAGACCGCGGTGCGGCTCAACCTCAACATGACCATGATCGTGCTGGTCGACAACGCCTACGGCATGATCAAGTGGAAGCAGGCGAACATGGATTTCCCGAATTACGGAATGGACATGGGCAATCCCGATTTCGTCAAGTACGCGGAGAGCTACGGCGCCCGCGGCTACCGGCCGAAATCCGCGGCAGAGTTCATCCCGATGCTGGAGAAGTCCCTGAGTGAACCTGGCTTCGACCTCATCGAGGTCCCGATCGACTATTCCGACAACGACCGCATCCTCAATCGCGAGATCAAGGAACTGAGCGCAGCGGTCTAGGGTTGCGGCTTCCCGCACGAGCGGCGCAAGCCACGATGCCCTGGATCCATCGTTGCTTCGAATCGCGGCTTGCGCCGTCCATGCATACTTCCTCGCGGAGCGCACCATGCTGAAAGACCAGTATCCGTACTACCTCGCGTCCGAGGCGGTCTACGCCAACACCGATCTCGAGGTCATCGACAAGTTCTCGGGCGAGGTGGCGACCCGCGTCGCGATGGCCGACGCCACCGCCATCGATGCGGGCATCGCGGCGGCGGTCGCTGCGCAGGAAGCGATGGCCGCATTCCCGCCTTTCCGCCGGCAGGCTGTGCTCAATCACTGCGTGGACCGCTTCACCGAACGTGCCGAGGAAATCGCGCTGGCGCTCTGCATCGAGGCCGGCAAGCCGATCAAGGACTCGCGCGGCGAGGTGTCGCGGCTGATCGATACATTCCGGGTGGGCGCGGAAGAATCCGTGCGGATCGGCGGAGAGGTGCTGAACCTAGAAATTTCGCAGCGTGCCCACGGCTACCGCGGCATGTGGAAGCGCGTGCCCATAGGTCCCTGCTCGCTGATCTCGCCGTTCAATTTCCCGCTCAATCTCGCCGCGCACAAGATCGCGCCGGCAATCGCCGCCGGTTGCACCTGGGTCATGAAGCCCGCCTCGCGCACGCCGATTGGCGCGCTGATCATGGGCGAGGCACTGGCGGAAACGGATCTGCCCAAGGGCTCTTTTTCGATCCTGCCGGCGCACAGGGACGGCGCCGATCTCTTCACCCAGGACGACCGCTTGAAGCTGTTGTCGTTCACGGGCTCGCCGAGCGTCGGCTGGGAACTGAAGGCCAAGGCCGGTCGCAAGAAGGTGGTGCTCGAACTCGGTGGCAACGCGGCCTGCCTGGTCGATGCCGACCAGCGCGACCGGCTCGACCACGTGGTCGAAAGGCTCGTGTTCGGCGCGTTCTACCAGTCTGGCCAGAGCTGCATCAGCGTGCAGCGAATCCTGGTGCACGAGGAGTTGTACGAGGAACTCAAGCGGCGCCTGGTCAAGGCCGTCGAAGCGCTGAAGATGGGCGATCCCCGCAAGGAGGACACCTTCATCGGGCCCATGATCTCCGAGGGCGAGGCGAAGCGTCTGTCAGGCTGGATCGATCGCGCGGTAGCGGCCGGCGCAAGCCTGCTCTGCGGCGGCAAGCGCGAGGGGGCGATGCTCGAGGCGAGCGTGCTGGAGAACGTCCCGGATGACGTCGAACTCTCGTGCGAGGAGGCCTTCGGACCCGCGGTCACACTGATGAAGTACCGCGACTTCGAGGAAGCGCTCAAGACCATCAACGCGAGCAAGTTCGGGCTGCAGGCCGGTCTCTTCACCGACGACATCCACAAGGCGATGCGCGCGTGGGACGCGCTCGAGGTCGGCGGAGTGATCATCGGCGACGTGCCGAGCTGGCGCGTGGACAACATGCCGTACGGCGGGGTCAAGGATTCCGGCCTCGGCCGCGAGGGCGTGCGGTACGCGATCGAGGACATGACGGAAATCCGGCTGCTGGTGGTGCGCGACCGCTGACAGTTCACGCGGCTTCCGCGAGCGCGGTCGTCGCGCTGTCAGACCGGCAGTGCGCGATGGTTGCCGCTCGATCGATCGATGTCATGCGCTCCACGCTGGTAGATGATCGCCCGGTTGCCGCCATCGTTCTTGGCGCGATACAGCGCGCGATCGGCGCATTCGCGAAGGATCGTGGGGTCGCGACCATGCTCCGGGAACAAGGCGATGCCGATGCTTGCGCGCACCCCTATCGACTCGTCCTCGACCACGACAGTCTGGGCGATCGCGGCGAGCAGGCGCGTCGCGGTGGCTTCGACTTCTTCGCGACAGCGAAGTTCGACATTGGTGTGGATCAGCATGAACTCGTCGCCGCCGATGCGGGCGAGGAAATCATTCGGGCCGATCGCTCCGCGCATGCGCGCCGAAATGACGCGCAATACCTCATCGCCGATCCGGTGCCCGAGGAGATCGTTCACGGGCTTGAAATCGTCGAAGTCGATGAGCACGATCGCGCCGCAATGCACGCGTTCGTCGAGTTCGTCCAGCGATTCGCGCAACTGCCATTGAACGTGTCGGCGATTGGGCAGGCGCGTCAGGGAATCGCTCATCGCGAGTTCGCGGATCGCCACCCGGTCAGAGGCGATGCGATAGCCCAGCAGCGCGAAGAGGAAGCTCACGACGATACCGAACGGCATCAATGGCGTGGACAACAGACCAGTGCTGTTCCACCCGGCCTTCGGCTGTGCGACCAGAATCCAGGATCCACCCGGCACGTCGACCCTGGCTGTCGCGCGCGGCGCGTCGAACAACTCGGGTCGACCATGGAAGATCTCGCCGTCGGGTCCGGTCGCGTCACGGCCGCGGATGCCCACGTCGTAATCCTGCTGGACGCGGTCCAGTCCGGCGCGGTCCAGCATCGCGTCGTAGTCGATCACCAGCACGGCCATTCCCCAGTAACGCGGCTCGCGATCGGCCGAACCGGCTGCGGCAGGCAGCAGCACCGGTGAGCGGCTCGCAAGTCCGATTCCGCCCTGCAGCAGGTTGACGGGACCCGCCAATATCGTCCGGCGTTCGCGACGAACCCGGCGCACGGAGTCGCTTTGCCCGACTCTCTCGGCGAGATTTACCCCCAGTGTTCCCGAATTGCCTTCAAGCGGATGCACGAACGAGATCACGTCGTCGGGTGCGAGCGCCAGGTTGCGGAATGCCGGATCGCCACCGGTGAGTCGCGACGAGAATCGCTTGAGGTCCTCGCGTGCGATGTCTGGCTGGATTTCGACCAGGCCCGCCAAAGCCTCGCTGCGTGCCGCGAGCAGGGTCATCTGGCGCTCGAGCGAAACGGCGAGCGTGGCCGCGACTTCCCGTGCCTGCAGCGTGACCAGCCGCTCGGATTGGTGCCTCTGCGAAAGGAGCAATGCCAGGGTGATGGCGATGCCAAAGGCCAGGATGAGGGCTGCCACCACGATCGGCGAGACGATCCGCGTGTGCGTGTAGCGTTCGTCCCGTCGCATCGACACCGGTTCCCTAGCCTCCCGTCAAACGGACGATACTGTCCCAGCAGTGTGTACACAGGCCGTGACGATGCAAGCGACCTTCGCCGCATACCGACGGGACGACCGGATCGGCATTGCGTTCGCGCCTGCGCTGGCGCACTCTCGGCCGAACTGGATGGTCACGGTCGTGGCGATGGAAACCCCGGAGGCGTCCCTGCCGCGTCTGTTGCCGGAGAAGCTCCCGGCAACTTCGCCTGGACGTGCCGCAAGTACCGCGCCAACCGCGGATTCCTTGACCCTTGAGACCAGCGACGAAGTGTTGATGCAGGCATACCTGGCGGGCTCCAATTCGGCTTTCGACCGACTCTATGCGCGTTATCGCCAACCCCTCTACCGGATCCTCTTGCGGCTACTTGATCGCCGGGCCGTCGCGGACGAGGTTTTCCAGGACGTCTGGCTGAGAGTCGTGGCGCATCGCTCGAGTTGGCAGCCCGCAACGCCATTCCGTCCCTGGCTGCTTCGAATCGCCCGCAATCGCGCGATCGACACGTTGCGGCAAGCGCGGCCGGAGCAATCCGGAGACGCCGCCGAGGCATGGCTGGAGGCGGCCGCCGCCCCGGGGCCATCGCCCGAAGGGTCGCTGTCGCAGTTGCAATCGGCGCGTCGCCTCGAGCAGGCGCTGGCCGCGCTGCCCGGCGAGCAGCGGGAAGCGTTCCTGTTGCGCGCGGAGTTGGGGCTGGGGCACGACGAGATCGCGGATCTGACGGGGGTAGGCGCGGAGACCGCAAAGTCCCGACTCCGCTATGCCTACGCACGCCTGCGCGCGATGCTCTCGCCATGAACACGCAGCAACCTCGCGAGCAGGATGAATCCTTTGCGCTGGAGACGTATGCGGCATTGCCGAGGACGCAACCCCCCGACGCAGTCGATGCACGCATCCTCGCCGCGGCGCATGCCGCGAACGCAGTGCGCCGGCCGCGCCGGTGGGCCGGAGGACTGGCAACTGCGGCGGTCGCGGTGCTGGCCGTCGGCGTCGCGTGGCGCGGCCTCGAGACCCGGGAGACCTCCAGCGCTCCCGCTGCCGACCAATACGTCCTGCCGAAGCTGCAGCCCGCCTTCAAGGTTGAATCAGCGATCGGCGCCGACCGAGCGCAGGCGGCGGACGAGGCCGCACGACCGGAAACTTCCGCGAGGGAAAACACAGGGAGTCCCGCGTTTTCGTCAGCGGATTGGGAAGCGCCTGCCGAGAGCGACGAGATTCCGGCGCCGGCGCCTGAGTCGCGGCCGCCGCCAGCGCCGGCAAGCCCGTACACGCAGATCTTCGACCAGCCGCTACCCATGGCAGAGCCGGCAGCGCCCCCTTCTCCGCCCCAGGCAGATTTCGCCGCTGCTGTCATGCCCGAACCTCTGCCGCAGGAAATCGCAGCGAAAGCGCCGGCCACGACTGCAACGCAGGGCGCTGCCGACGCTTCGCTCGAACCCGAGGTGCGGTCCAAAGTCATTGCCCGGCAGGCGCTTCCGCGTTCGGTTGATCCTGCCGCTTCGGGGGATCTGGCGGAGGGTCGCGCGGAAAACAAGGACGACAGCCGCGCAGGCGCAGGGGTTGCCGCTCCGGCCGGCACGACCAGGTCGACTCCGTTCCCTGCCGTCGAGGAGCGCCGCAAACGCGAGCAGGGCTTGGCACCGGGGTCAAAATCGGTGCCTCCGGCACAGCGCGGTGTCACCGAGGCTACCGCAACCGCCCAGTCGATCCGGGCAGGCATGACACCGTACGACGAGGCCGTGTCTGCCGCCCGCGCCGCGCACGCCCGCGGCGACATTGACTCCGCAAGATCCTTGGCGGCGGCGATTACCGCGCGCTTTGGATCTCGCAAATTACCGGAAGATCTGCAGACGCTCGAGTGATTTGCCGCCTGTCGTTCTGATATTTTCTTTTTAAATACAAGTATATGTAATACATACCTCACGTAATGCTTTACGTGTTGCAAGGATCGCAGCGGGTGAGAGGCATGGGTGGTTCAGTCGCGAGTCGTACGCTGCCATGCCCATGACCCCCGATCTTCTCCAACTTCGCCCCGAGGGGCTGTATTGCCCAGCCGGCGATTTCTGGATCGATCCCTGGCGGCCCGTGCACACCGCTGTTATCACGCACGCGCATGCGGATCACGCGCGAGCGGGAATGCACAGGTACCTCTGCGCGCGTGAAGGCACCGAGCTTCTGCGCCTGCGCGTCGGCGCCGACGACTCGATTGAGCCTCTTGAATACGGCGAGTCGCGCCACTTCGGACCCGCCACGGTCTCGCTGCACCCGGCGGGCCATATCCGCGGCTCCTCGCAGGTCCGGGTCGCCGTCGGCGAAGAAACCTGGGTCGTCACCGGCGACTTCAAGCGCCAGGCCGATCCGACCTGCACGCCGTTCGAAGTCGTTCCCTGCGATGCACTGATCACCGAAGCCACGTTCGCCTATCCCGTGTATCGCTGGCCGGAAACTTCGGCAGTCGCCAGCCAGGTCGTCGAGTGGTGGCAGCGCTGCGCCGAGCGCGGAGCTTCGGCGCTACTACTCTGCTATGCGCTGGGCAAGGCGCAACGCCTGCTGGCCGAACTGGCGCGATTGACCTCGGAGCGCGTGCTGCTCCACGGCGCCATGATCGGCCTGACCGATCTCTATCGCGCCGAAGGAGTGACCATGTTGCCGACGGAGCCGGTTGGCGACAAGCGTGGTGCGGAGCTTGCCGGTCGCCTGGTGATGGCACCGCCTTCTGCGGCCGGTTCGCCCTGGATGCGTCGATTTGACGAAGTCGAAACTGCGTTCGCGTCCGGTTGGATGCAGGTCCGCGGACATCGGCGCAGGCGCGGCCACGATCGCGGGTTCGTCCTGTCCGATCATGCCGACTGGCCCGATCTCATCCGCACGGTGCAGGAAACAGGGGCCCGTCGCGTGCTCGCGACGCACGGCCAGCAGGAAGTGCTCGTCCGCCACCTGCAGGAACTCGGCATCGACGCTGCTTGCCTCAAGACCCAGTACGGCGCGGAAGGCTGATGCGCGCATTTGCGCAACTCTATGCGGCGCTCGATGAAACCACTTCAACGCTGGGCAAGAGGCGCGCGTTGTCGACGTACTTCCGCGCAACGCCAGGGCCCGACGCGGCTTGGGCGGTGCAGTTGCTCGGCGGAGGCAAATTGCCGCGGCTGGTAAACGGCACGGCGATGCGGGAAGTCGCCGGAGTGCTCACGGGCTATTCCGCCTGGCTGATCGAAGAGTCGTATGCGCACGTGGGCGACCTCGCGGAATGCCTGACGCTGCTCGTCGAGCCTTTCGCCCAACGCGACCCGCGTACGGCTCCCGAGGCGGGATTGCGGGACTGGGTCGAACGCATCCGCGAGATCGCGCTGCTGCCGGAAGCGGAACGCCGAAACTGGCTCGCGGACGCCTGGTTGTCCTTGCCGGGTGCCGAGCGCTTCGTCCTCAACAAGCTGCTGACCGGGGCGTTGCGAGTCGGCGTCTCCGCCCGACTGGTGCACCTTGCGCTCGCGGACGCGAGCGGGCTGTCCGTCGAGCGCATCACCGAGCGACTCAGCGGGAAATGGACGCCCAGCGCGGACGCGTTCGACGCGCTCATGACCGAAGCCGGCGACACCGACGAAGTGAAGGCGTCGACGCCATACCCTTTCTACCTCGCGTCGCCGCTTGAGGGCGATCCGGCGACGCTGGGCGAACCTTCCGCGTGGGTCGCCGAATGGAAGTGGGACGGCATCCGCGCACAATTGCTCAAACGCGACGATCGGGTAGTGCTGTGGTCGCGCGGCGGCGAAAAACTTGAAGGCCGCTTTCCCGAAATCGAGTCCGCCGCGCTGAACCTGACCGCGGGCTGCGTTGTCGACGGCGAAATCCTTGCATGGGGGACCGATGCCCCTTTTCCGTTCGTCCAGCTGCAACCTCGCATCAACCGGCTGAAACCCAGCGCGAGGCTGATGGCGCAGGCGCCGGTTCGCCTGCTCGCATACGATTTGCTGGAGCTGGACGGCATCGACTGGCGCGCGCGCCCCCTCGCCGAGCGCCGATCCGCGCTTGCGCGCCTGCTGCAACCCTTCGGCCACGCGGCAACCATCGCGCTGTCGCCATCGATCGACTTCGACGACTGGGATGCGCTGCGGGCGCGCCGCGGCGAGGCCCGCGCGCGCGAGGTCGAGGGCGTGATGCTGAAGCGCCTCGACTCGGTTTATCGCCAGGGGCGCAAGCGCGGTGACTGGTGGAAATGGAAGGTGGATCCGCACAGCATCGACGCGGTGCTGATCTACGCGCAATCCGGGCACGGCCGGCGGGCCGGCCTGCATACCGACCACACCTTCGCGCTGTGGCAGGACGGCAATCTGGTGCCGTTTGCCAAGGCCTACTCCGGCCTCACCGATGCCGAATTGCTGGAGCTCGATCGGTGGATCCGTTCGCACACGCTGGAGCGATTCGGCCCGGTGCGTTCGGTGCAGCCGGTACACGTGTTCGAGTTGGCGTTCGAGGCGGTGCAATTGTCGAAGCGGCACAAGTCCGGCGTGGCGGTGCGTTTCCCGCGCATCCTCCGCTGGCGCCGCGACAAGCAACCGCAGGAAGCGGACACGCTCCAAGCGCTGAAGACCCTCGCCGGGCTGGCGCATGGCAACTGAGGCGGCGCGCCGGCGGGCCGCTCGCCTGCTCCGCCACTGGCTTGCATCGACCGGACGACGCGCGGCGACTTTCCAGCGTACGACGTGGGAGGCGTGGCACCGCGGTGCCAGCGGCCTGCTGATCGCACCCACCGGCACCGGCAAGACCCTGGCGATCCTCGGCGCCGCGCTGGTGGACGCGCACGCGGATGGCGACCCCAGGGGCCTCCGCCTGCTGTGGATCACTCCATTGCGCGCGCTCGCCGCTGACACGCAGCGCCAGATCGAGGAAGCCGCCACGGGGATGCAACTGTCGTGGCGGGTGCTGCGGCGCACCGGCGACAGCGGCAGCACGGAGCGCGCGCGCGTCGCGCGCGGCGCGGTGGAGGTGCTGGTGACCACGCCGGAGAGCCTGAGCCTCATGCTGACGCACGCGGACGTCGGCGAGCGCCTGCGATGGCTCGATGCCGTGGTCGTGGACGAATGGCACGAACTGCTTGGCAACAAGCGGGGCGTATTGCTCGAGCTTGCACTCGCGCACTTGCGCGCCCTGCGACCGTCGCTGCGGACGTGGGGACTGTCCGCGACCATCGGCAATCCGCAGCAGGCGCTGCGGCACCTGCTCGGCTCGGGCAACCCAGGTGAACTGATCGAAGTCGCCGGAAAGCGGGCGATCGACCTGGTGACCGCGCTGCCCGATCGCGCGCAGCGCTTTCCCTGGGGCGGACACCTGGGCCTCGCGCAGTTGCCGCGCGTGCTGGCGGCGATCGAAAAGTCCAGAAGCACTCTGGTCTTCACCAACACGCGCTCGCAGGCAGAGTTGTGGCACCAGGCGCTGAGCGCGGTGTGGACCGGCGCGGATGCGGAGTTGGGCATCCATCACGGTTCGATCGATCGATCGCAACGCCAGAGGGTCGAAGCGGCGTTGGCAGATGGCCGCATGCGCTGCGTTGTCGCAACGTCCTCACTCGACCTGGGTGTTGATTTTGCCCCGGTCGACCTGGTGGTGCAGATCGGCAGTCCACGCTCGATCGCGCGGCTCATGCAGCGCGCGGGACGCAGCGGCCATCGGCCCGGCGCGCGCAGCCGCCTGCTGCTCGTCCCGACTCACAACCTGGAAATCGCGGAAGCCGCTGCTGCGCGCGTGGAACTGGCAGCGCGCCACGTGGAGTCACGCAATCCGCCGGGCCTGTCCCTCGACGTGCTGGCGCAGCACCTTGTTTCCCTCGCGACGGGCACCGGTTTCGATGCGTCGACGCAGCTGGCGGCGGCACGCCAAACCGTTGCCTTCGCAAGACTTACCGACCATGACTTCGCACGCGTCATGGCGTTCGTGACGCTTGGAGGCGACGCGCTCGCGAGCTATCCGCAGTTCCAGCGGGTCGTGCAACGCGAGGATGGCCTGTTCGTGATTGCCAGCGCCGCCCACGCGCGGCTGCACCGCTTCTCGATTGGCACCATCGCCAGCGACGCTTCGGTGCGGCTCACGTTCGTGCGCGGGCGCGTGCTCGGCGAAGTCGAGGAGAGTTTTGCCGCGAGGCTCAAGCCCGGCGACCGGTTCCGATTCGGCGGGCGCACCCTCGAACTCGTCCGACTGCGCGACCTGGTGGCGCAGGTCCGCGCAACGGCGAAGCCGGCCAATTCCGTCCCCCGCTGGCTCGGAGGACGGCTGCCGCTCTCCGGCACGCTTGCGGCGGCAACCCGCGCGCAATTGGCCGACACACGCATGGACTCGCGCGAAATGCGCGCGCTCGCACCCATGCTGCAGCGCCAGCGAGAGATGTCGGCGGTACCGAACGCCGATCAACTGCTCGTCGAAGTGGTCAAGTTGCGCGAAGGCGTGTTCTGGTTCCTGTACCCGTTCGCGGGGCGACTTGCGCACGAGGGCCTCGCAGCCGTGCTCGCCGCGCGTCTCGCCCGCCTGCGCCCGCTCTCGATCGGCTATGCCATGAACGACTATGGAGTCGTACTCCGCGCGCGTGGGCTGCCGACGCCCGACGTATCCCTGCTGCGATCGCTGCTCGATCCAGAAGGGCTCGAGGAAGCGCTCGCCAACGGCATCAACCTCGCCGAGCTCGCTCGGCGCCGATTCCGCGACATCGCGAAAATTGCCGGACTGCTGCTGCCCTCGCGTCCCGGTGCGCCAAGGGCGCTGCGGCAGTTGCAGGCCTCGAGTGGTCTGCTCTACGACGTGTTGAGCGAGTACGACGCCGGCCACGTCCTGCTCGAGCAGGCGCGGCGTGAAGTGCACGAGGAGTCGCTCGAGATCGATCGGCTGCGTGCGGCGCTGACGCAGATAAAGGCCGGCACCATCGTCCTCGGCACTCCGGCCCGGCTCACGCCATTCGCGTTCCCGCTGTGGGCAGAAAGCCTTCGCGGGCACCTGGCGCACGAAGACTGGCAGTCTCGCCTCGCACGCATGGCCTCGGAACTGGAAGGCCGATGATCGAGCTGCAACTGGAAATTGCAGGCCAATGCCTCGTCGCCGATTCGGCGCGCGTGCTGGCGTGGCCCGCGCAGCGCGCGCTGCTCGTGGCGGACCTGCACCTGGGCAAGGCGCAGGTGTTCCGCCAGGCGGGACTGTCGATGCCCGAAGGCAGCGACGAGCACGACCTGCGTCGGCTGGCCGACGCGGTGGCGCGGCACTCCGCAGAGCGATTGTTCCTGCTCGGCGACATCGTGCACGGCGCGACTACGATCGATGCGACCTGGCGCCACGCGTGGCAGCGATTCGCAAGCGCGCATGGCCAACTCGAGATGGTCGCAATCATCGGCAACCACGATCGTCACGATCGCGATGCGCTCGTCGGAACCGCGAGCCTGTCGAACGGATTCGCTCTCGGACCGTTCGACCTCCGGCACCATCCCATCGACTCGGGCGCAACCGACCCATCGGCACGCTCGTTCGTCATCGCGGGACACCTGCATCCGCTAGCCGTCGTCTCCGACAGCGGCAGGGACTACCGATTGCCCTGCTTCTGGCTGCAGCCATCGCAACTCGTGCTGCCCGCGTTCGGCAGCACCACGCGCGGGCAACCTGCAAAAGCAGGTCCCGGCGATCGGATCATCGCGATAACGCCGGCAGGTCTGCACGAGGTGACTCGCACGCGGGCGGTGCGTGCAGGGCCTCGCCGCGGTTGATGCCGACCGGCGGCATCGGCCTCGACGTCAGGTGATTTCGCTGACCGCGGATGCCTGCTGGCCCTTCGGCCCCGCGATGACTTCGAAGCTCACTTTCTGGCCTTCCTTGAGGCTCCGGAACCCCTGCGTGTTGATCGCCGAGAAATGCACGAACACATCGTCGCCACCAGCGTCCGGCGCGATGAAACCGAAACCCTTGGAATCATTGAACCACTTGACCGTACCCGTTTGCATGCCGTCGCTCCCCGATCGCGGCCCCTGCCCCCCGGCAGCACGTCAGCCGCGCCAAGAGTATGCGACGACCCGCGACTGCTGTCATCCGCGTCCGGATGACGCCAGCAGCGCCTCGAGGATCGGCGGCACCCGGGCGGTGGCGAACTCGAGGTGGGCGAAGATCTCGTCGATGCTGATTTCTTCGGCCGCAGGTTCTCCCGAAGGTCCGCATCCGGCAGCCCAGTTGGCCACCAGCGCGATCGACGCGTACTCCATGCGAAGCTCCCTCGCGAGCACTGCCTCGGGCATGCCGGTCATGCCGACGAGGTCGCAACCGTCCCTCCGCATCCGTGCGATTTCAGCGACCGTCTCGAGCCTGGGTCCTTGCGTGGCCCCGTAGACGCCGTCGCCGACGATGCCGATCGACACGCTGCCGGCCGCCGCCAGGATGCTGGTACGCAAGGACTCCGTGTATGGCGCGCTGAAATCCACGTGTCGGACTTCCGCGCCTTCGACGTCAGCGAAGCTGCTCATGCGACCGTGCGTATAGTCGATCAACTGGTGCGGCAGCACGACCGCGCGCGGCGGCATGTCCGCCCGGATTCCGCCGACGGCGTTGATTCCGATCGCACGGCGGACACCGAGCGAGTGCAGCGCCCAGAGGTTCGCGCGGTAGTTCACGCGGTGCGGCAGCAGCGAATGATCCTCGCCGTGCCGCGCCAGGAACGCGACGGGCCGGCCGCCGAAATCGCCGATGACGACCGCAGCGGAAGGCGCGCCGAAAGGCGTGTCGACCTCGATGCGCTTCGCGTCGTCCAGTGCCTGCATTCGATACAGGCCCGTGCCGCCGATGATCGCGAGAACCGGAGTGCGGACTGCGCGAGAGGCGGTCACAGCGCGTAGATCGCCGGCAGGTTGCGGCCCTGCTCGTGATAGTCCATGCCGAAGCCGAATACGTAGCGATCGGGAACGGTGACGCCCACGTAGTCCCCCGCGATACCCGGCACCCTGCGCGCGTGCACCTTCTCGCAGAGCACCGCTACCCGAACCTCGCTTGCCCCGGCTGCCTGGCAGTAATCGCGCACCGCAAGCAGCGTTTTGCCTTCGTCGAGGATGTCGTCGACCAGCAGCACCCGACGGCCCTTGAGCGGGACCTGCGGCGGCTTGATCCAGCGCAGCGCGCCGCCGGTTGTCTCTCCGCGATAACGAGTCGCGTGGAGGTAGTCGAATTCGACGTCGATCGACAGCGCCACGGACAGGTGCGCCGCGAAGATCATGCCCCCGTGCATGAGCGTCAGGTACAGGGGCCGATCGCCGATCGCATAGTCGCGACTGATGGATGCGGCCATGCGCGCGATCGCCGCGTCGATCACCGGGCGGGGATGGATGCAGTCGGCGCGCTGCAGCACTTCCTGGAAGAGGGGCGCGCTCATGCCACCTCCGCCGGCGCTTCGAGCCTGCCAAGATTCGCGATGAATCGATCGCGCTGGGGGTTGTCGACGAGTGCGTTCCACTCTGTCGCCACCCGGCCCGCCAATGCCGCGACGGGTGCGCTGGCCGCGGACGGTCGTCCAGCCATCGCCTCGAGTGACGCCGGCACCGTGTCGGGCTGGCAAACCAGCACGAAGTCGCAGCCCGCATCGAGGTGCGCATCGATGCGTGCTGCGACGGAGCCCGCACCGGCTGCGCCAGACATGCCGATGTCGTCGCTCATCACTACTCCCTCGAACGCCATTTCCGCGCGAAGTATGTCGACGATCCAGCGCCGGGAATATCCCGCAGGCAGTGGATCCACGGCGGGATAGGCGACGTGCGCCATCATCACGGCTTCCGCGCCCGCCGCAATGCCTTCGCGGAAGGGAAGCAGGTCCTCGCTCCAGAGCGCCTGGCGATCGCGCGCGTCGACAGCACACTCGAAGTGCGTGTCCTCCAGCACCGACCCGTGCCCGGGGAAATGCTTGAGGGTGGCGGCCATGCCGGCCAGGCGCATGCCGCGGACGTAGGCCGCGCCCAGCGCTGCGACGACCGCCGGCGCAGGATCGAAAGCGCGCCTGCCGATCGCGCGATTGCCGCGCGCCAGATCGACCACTGGCGCGAAGCTCAGGTCGACGTCGATGGCGCGCATTTCGCTCGCCATGAGCCACGCGTGTTCCTCGGCGAGCGCGAGGGCGGCCTCGGGATCGCGCGCGAACAGCGCGCCGAGGCCGCGCAGCGCAGGCAGCGCCGTGAATCCCTCGCGAAACCGTTGTACCGGCCCGCCTTCCTGGTCGACGCACACGAGCATCTGGCGCGGGCTCGACGCCCGGATGTCGGCGATGAGTGCGGTCACCTGCGCACGATCATGGAAGTTGCGGGCGAACAACGTCACGCCCGATACCGAGGGATGCGCCAGCCACTCGCGCTCGTGTGCGGCGAGTTCGGGTCCGGCGGTCGCGATGATCAACATGCCTGCATGAGCTCCAGCCAATGGTTGCGGTCGGGCCACTGCTGGAATGGTCGCAGCGCAAGCGCTGCATTGTAGAACCGCGGCTCGTGCGTCAGCTCCACGCCAACCCAATCCGGGCAGGCAACCGCTGCATCGACCGTCGCAAGCTCGATTTCCGCGATCACGAGCCCGGCGTTGGGATCCCCGAACTCGTCGATCTCCCAGTGGTGGCCGGCGATGAATGCATGGTGGCGCACCTTGACGATGCGTTCCCGGCAGAACGCTTCGAGCAAGCCGCTGGCAGCGTCCGGATCGATCGGAAATTCAAACTCGATGCGGCGCGCCCCGGCCTCGCGCGACTTGACATTGAGATGCGCCAGCGCACCCGAGCGCCGCACGCGCACGGAGCATCCCGGATACGCCTCGCCGTCTCCGGAACTCCGGGCGAGATACCCCTGCTCCATCGAATCGCTGCGCGTGACCTGGGACCGCCAGGCCTCGCCACGCACGAGGAACTTGCGCTCGATCTCGACCGCCATGTCGCTACTTCCGGTCGAACACGGCGATCGACTCCACATGGGCGGTGTGCGGGAACATGTCCATCACGCCGGCGGCGCTCAGCCGGAATCCGTGGCGCTCGCACAGAATCGCGGCATCGCGGGCCAGCGTCGCCGGATGGCAGGAAACGTAGACGACGCGCCGCACCCGCTTTCCGGGCAGGAAACCGAGCACCTCCTGTGCGCCCGCGCGCGGTGGGTCGAGCAACAGGAGGTCGAAGTCGTTGCGGGCCCATGCGGCCCCGGATCCCTGGGCGAACAGGTCGGCCACTTCGAACGAGGCGTTCGCGATGCCGTTGCGGTCGGCGTTGGCGCGGGCTCGCGCAACCAGGTCCCGGTCGCCTTCCACGCCGAGTACCTCCTTGCAGCGCCGCGCGAGTGGCAGCGTGAAATTGCCGAGGCCGCAGAAAAGATCCAGTGCGCGTTCGCCGGGCCGTGGGTCCAGCAGTGCGAGCGCGTGCGCGATCATGCCCTCGTTGATCGACGCGTTGACCTGCACGAAATCCAGCGGCTCGAATGCGAGCGTCACCTGCCCCGCGTCGACGGAGAATTCAAGCCCGGGTGCGCTGCCATCGAGCGAAACCACGCTGTCGGGACCACCCGGTTGCAGCAACACCGCGATGCCGGTCTCGCGGGCGAATCCTGCAAGGCGCTCACGGTCGGCGTCGCTCAACGGCTGCAGGTGGCGCACGACGATCGCGGTCAGGTCGTCGCCCGAGGCGAATTCCACCTGGGGCAGCAGCCGCGCAATGCTAAGGTCCGCCAGCGCGTCGCCGAGCGCACGCAAGTGCAGGCCGATCGAGGGCACGGCCACCAGGCATGTCTGAAGATCCGCGACGTATTTGCCGTTGCGCTCACGGAATCCGAGCAGCAGCCGTTCCTTCTTGTCGACGTAGCGCGCCGACAGGCGACCGCGCCGGCGATAGCCCCACTCGTCGCCACGCAAGGGCGGCAGCCACTCGTGCGGCTCGAGTTTGCCGATGCGTGCGAGGTTTTCCAGCAGCACCTTCTGCTTGGCGGCGATCTGCGCGTCGGTCGACAGGTGCTGCAATACGCAGCCGCCGCACACGCCGAAATGCGGGCAGGGCGGGACAACGCGATCCGCGCTCGCCACCTCGACCGCGACCAGTTCAGCCTCGTCGAAATGCCGATGCCGCCGCGTGCGCCGCGCGCGTACCGTTTCCCCGGGCAGCGCGTCCGCCACGAACATCGCCTTGCCGTCCACGCGGGCGACGCCGCGCCCGTCGTGCCCGAGGTCCATGATCTCGATCGTGATCTCGGGTTCCGGCGCGCGCTGCGTACGTCGTCTCACCATGGGGTCACCAATTGCATGCTGCTCCGGAATGATCCAGGCACTCCGCGCGTGGGCCGTTTCGGGCCGGCTGCTTCACGGGAGGGGCGCGCAGTCTAGAGCAGGTATGGCGGCGGCCGACGCCCTCCCGCCAGCGCGTGCGAAACTCGGTGGATGCTCAGTCCCAACGCAGTCCCCGGTTCCGCGCATGCCCTCCTCGTCGAGGACGACCCGGTGACGCGCGAGTTCCTGTGCGAGACACTGCTCGGCGCCGGTTGGCAGGTGGAGTCGGCAGAGGACGTCGGCGATGCAATCGCAAAGGCACGGCGTCGGCCGCCCGCGCTCGTGCTCTGCGACCTGCGGTTGCCGGACGGCGATGCATTCGACGTGGCGCGCCTGCTCGGGCTCGATCCCGGCACCGGGTCGGCACCGCGGCCTTTCGCGGTGGCACTCAGCGCAGAGCTGGACGCGCAAACGCGCGCGTCCCTGCATCGGGCCGGTTTCGGAATCGTGCTGGCCAAGCCTGTTTCCGTTTCCGACCTGCTCGCGTCGTTGGCTGGCGCGCCGCCGAACGCCCAATCCTCCGCGGGAGACGATGGCGAGCGTCCGGTGCTCGACGACGACGACGCCCTGTCCGTCTGCGGCGACGTGCGCACCGTCGAAACGTTGCGCGCCTTGCTGGCGACCGAGCTGCCCGCCGCGCTCGCAGCGATCCGGGATGCCGCCCGGTCGGGCGACCACGCGCGACTGGCCGGCACCCTGCACCGCCTGCGTTCCGCGAGCGGCTTCTGCGGCGCAACGGCGTTCAGCGCCGCACTGGCGAAAACCCACATGCAGGCACGCGGCAACCCGATATCCCAGGATGTGGCGCACGTGCTGGCTCAGGGCGAGGCACTACTGCAGCGCCTCGCGATCCGGAGCGGGGGGTGATCGCAACAGCAGTTGGGTCGAGCGGAGGACCCGATCGCCCAGGTGCGGTCGCAGCAGCACGGAAGTGAGCCGACGCAGGCCGCGAAGGAGGGGTGCATCGGGTTCCACGATTGAGTGCAACGCCAGCAGCTGGGCCCCGGTGAACAGCCAGCGGTCGGCGATCGTCGTCGACCCGACCGCCGATGCGCCGCGCTCGGGGTCCAGCCGGTAATGGATATGGGCCGCGAGTGGAACGCCATCGACATCGTGGGTCAGTGCAGGCGCATAGCCCAGCACTCCCAGCAATTCGCGTTCGTAGCAACGCAGCGTCCAGGCCGCACTGGCCTCGCCGTGCAGCGAGACGAGGCAGTCGCGGTAGGCGTCGAACAACGCCGGATGCGGGTCGTCGCGCGCCAGCAAACGCAGCGTCAGTTCGTTGACGTACAGGCCGCACATCAGGCGCTCGCCTTCGAGCCGGGGCAACACCGCGTCGGATTCGACGGCGGTCAACTGGGCCAGCTCGCCCCGGCCCTGGAAGCCGATGCTCAGGGCCTGGAACGGCTCCAGCAGGCCGCGCGGCCAGCGCGGCCGCACGCTGCGCACTCCGCGCGCGACCAGTCCGACCCGACCCTGGTTCGCGCACAACGCCTCGAGCAGGACGCTGGTCTCCCGATAGGGCCTTGCATGCAGCAGAAACGCCGGCTCACGCTCGATCCGGCGCACGACGGTCGGAATTACTCGCCGTAGCCAAAGCGCCGCAGCGACTCGAGGTCATCGGACCAGTCGTCGCGGACCTTGCACCAGAGGTTGAGATGCACCGGAGAGCCGAGCAGATCGATCAGGTCCTTGCGCGCCCGGGTGCCGATGGCCTTGATTCGCTCGCCCCCGTCGCCGATCACGATCGCCTTCTGGCTGTCGCGCTCCACCCAGATGATCGCGTCGATCCGGAACCGGAGGCCTTCGCGCTTGAATCGCTCGATTTCAACTGTCGTCGCGTACGGCAATTCCTGGTGCAGCTGCCGCACGAGCTGTTCGCGGATCCGTTCGGCGACCAGGAATCGCTCGCTGCGATCGGTCAATTCATCCGGACCGAACAAGGGATCCGCGACGGGCAGCAGCGCCGCGAGGGCATCTGCCAGCGCGTCGACGCCGTCGCCTTTGCGGGCGACGACGGGCACCATGGCCGCGAACGGATGCCGTGACTTCGACTCGTCGATCAGCGGCAGCAGATCGTCCTTGCGCGCCAGGCGATCGATCTTGTTGAGCACGAGCACCACGGGCCTGCCGCTCGCCGCTGCCAGCGAGAGCACCGCCTGGTCCGCCTCCCTCCAGCTTCCGGCTTCGACCACGAGCGCCACCACGTCCGCCTCTTCGAGCGCGCCGCGTGCGGTCCGGTTGAGCAGGCGATTGATGGCACGCCCTCCTGCATCGTGCAGGCCCGGGGTGTCGAAGAGCACCAGTTGGTGGCTGGGCGTCGTGCGGACGCCGAGTATGCGATGCCGGGTGGTCTGCGGCTTGGGCGCGACGATGCTGAGGCGAAACCCGACCAGCGCGTTGACCAGGGTCGACTTGCCCACGTTGGGCCGGCCGACCAGCGCCACCGTCCCCGCGCGAAACGGGGTGTTCTGCAGCTCAGGGGAGTTCATCGAAGGCTCCATCGGGCGGCAGCACGCCCAGCATCATGCACAAGGAGCGCGCAGCCCCCGTTTCCGCGAGCTTGCGGCTGCCGGCGACTGCATCGGCATAGGCCGGCGGATCGACCACGCGACAGCGGACGGAAAATTCGCGCGCATGATCGGGACCCGTGGTGTCGAGGAGTTCGTATTCGGGCAGCCCCAGCTGGCGACCCTGCAGCCATTCCTGCAGCAGGGTCTTTGCATCCTTCTCCACGCGGGCACTGACCGCGCGTTCTATCGCGTTGCCGAAAAGCGAGCGAACCTGCACCCGGCACGCGTCCCACCCGGCATCGAGATACACCGCCGCGATCACGGCTTCGAGCGAGTCGGCCAGTATCGAATCACGGCGTCGACCGCCACTTTTGAGCTCGCCCGGCCCGAGGACCAGCGAGTCTCCCAGCCCTGCGGCCCTCGCCACATCTGCCAGCGCGGACTCGCGAACCACGCTGGCCCGCGCACGCGTCAACTCCCCCTCATCGGCGCGCGGCAGGCGCTCCGACAACGTTTCCGCGACTATCGCTCCGAGCAGCGCGTCGCCGAGGAATTCCATGCGCTCGTTGTGCGGCGATCCGGCGCTCCGGTGCCGTAGTGCTCGATCCAGGAGGGCAGGATCGGCGAAGTGGTGGTCGAGTCCCGCCAAAAGCTCATTCGCCCGTGTCTGAACGCGTATTGGACACGAGGACCGCAGTGTCGAAGGTCGCGACGAAATCGAGGTTGTAAAGGAGGTCTCCGCGGACTTCGTAGTACGCGCGGACGTTCCAGCCGCCCTCGGGGGCCTTGGTGATCTTGGCCTGCTTCGCGTCGAAGTTCTTGGCGTAGCTGATGTAGAGCTTGCGATCAAGCGAATTTCGAATTGCAGGAATGGATGCGTTGGCGAGTCCCGGCTCGACAGTCAATGCCTTGAGTGCCCGGTTTACCGCATAGAACTCCGAGTACACCGGAAACAGTCGGATCACCAGGAACGCGAAGAACGTGACCACCATCAACACCATTACGAACCCGATGAAGGTCATGCCCTGTTGCCGCTTTACGCTGTTCATCATCAAGCCCCTCCCGCCGATGTAGTTCGAACGCTCGCATCCTACGTCATTTGACGATGCTGCCGATCCGGTTGAAATCAACGCCTCCCCCCTGCCCGTCCCAATGCATCCAGATAGCGAAAGCCTTGCCGGCGAGATTGGCCTCCGGGACCATTCCCCAGTAGCGCGAATCCAGGCTGTTGTCCCGGTTGTCGCCCATTACGAAATACTGGCCCTGCCCCACCACCCAGGTGCCCTCCACGCTCGGCTGCTGGCCGAACGGACGCTGCAGAAGACTGTGGTTCGCGCCCGGAAGCTTCTCCGTCTTGAGCAATGCCCCGGTCATTTCCTGGCCGGCGCCGGTTCCGACGTACTCGCCCTGCAGGACCTGTTCGACGGGCTCGTCGTTGAGGTAGATCACCTTGTCGCGGTATGTGATGCGATCGCCGGGCAAACCGATGACCCGCTTGATGTAGTTCGTTCCACGGGTGGGATCGTCCTGGGACATGCCCGGGAAGCGGAATACGGCAATGTCGCCGCGCTGCGGGGACTTGCCCTTGATGATCCGGGTGTTGAGCACCGGCAGGCGCACGCCGTAAGCGAACTTGTTGACCAGGATGAAGTCGCCGATCAGGAGCGTCGGCATCATCGAACTGGAGGGAATTCGGAACGGCTCCGCCAGGAACGACCGCAGCATCAGCACGATCAGGATCACCGGGAACAGCGAACGGCAGTTCTCGACCAGCGAGGACTCGCGCATCAGCACCGCGGTGGCGTGCGCACGCGCGTTGGCATCGCCACCCAGGTTGCCGGCCGCGAGTTCGGCCCGCGCGCGCCGGGCGCGTGCGAACAGGAGCCGGTCGACCAGCCAGACAAAGCCGGTCGCGAACGTCAGGAAGGTGAGGATCGCGGCAAAATCCTGGGTCGAGCTCCAGAGCCGCCAGCACACATAGCCCGCCACGAGCACGAACAGCAGGCTGACGAAGCCGTCGCGCATGCCGCGCGCCGGCAGGGTGGTCGCATTCATCGAATCACTCCGGAAATTCCAGCATTGGGTTATTTGTCGGTCCTGAGCACGGCCAGGAACGCTTCCTGGGGAATGTTTACCTGGCCGACCTGTTTCATCCGCTTCTTGCCTTCCTTCTGCTTTTCCAGAAGCTTCTTCTTGCGCGAGGCATCGCCCCCGTAGCATTTGGCCAGCACATTCTTGCGCAGCGCCTTGACCGTGGACCGCGCGATCACCTGCGCACCGACGGCCGCCTGGATCGCTACATCGAACATCTGCCGCGGTATGAGTTCCCGCATCTTCTCGACCAGTTCGCGGCCGCGGCGATCCGCCTGCGCGCGATGCACGATGCTGGACAGCGCATCGACCCGGTCGCCGTTGATGAGGACGTCGACGCGCACGAAGGGACCGGCCTCGAAGCGCAGGAAATGATAGTCGAGCGACGCATAGCCCCGGCTGATCGACTTGAGGCGATCGAAAAAGTCGAGCACGACCTCGCCCATCGGCAGCTCGTAGCTGACCTGCACTTGGCTCCCCAGATACAGCAGGTTGGCCTGGACGCCGCGCTTTTCCTCGCAGAGCTTTATCACGGATCCGACGTATTCGGGTGGCGTCAGGATCGTGGCGAGGATAATCGGTTCGCGGATTTCCTCTACCCGGCTGACGTTCGGCAGCTTGGCCGGATTGTCGAGCACAAGGATCTTCCCGTCGACTTCCAGCACCTCGTACACCACCGTTGGGGCGGTTGTGATCAGGTTGAGGTCGTACTCGCGCTCGAGCCGCTCCTGCACGATCTCCATGTGCAGCATCCCGAGGAAGCCGCAACGGAAACCAAAGCCCATCGCCTCCGAGCTCTCGGGCTCGAATCGGAGCGCGGCGTCGTTCAGCCTGAGCTTGTCGAGTGCCTCGCGCAGCGCCGGGTAATCCTCGCCATCGACCGGGAAAAGACCCGCAAACACGCGCGGCTTGATTTCCTGGAACCCGGGCAACGGCGTTTCCGCAGGCAGGCTCGCGAGTGTCAGGGTGTCGCCGACCGGCGCGCCATGCACGTCCTTGATCGACGCGTTGACCCAGCCCACGTCGCCCGGTCCAAGTTCGTCGAGCAACTTGCGCTTTGGCGTGAACACTCCGACCTGCGCGGCTTCATGCACGCGCCCGGTCGACATCACCAGCAGCTTGTCGCCGGGTCGTATGCGGCCCTGCATGACCCGGACCAGCGAGACCACGCCGAGGTAGTTGTCGAACCATGAATCGATGATCAGCGCCTGCAACCGGTCCGTATCACGCGGACGCGGGGGCGGGATGCGGGTGACGATCGCCTCGAGCACCGCCTCGACGTTCAAGCCGGTCTTGGCGCTGATCGCGATCGCGTTGGAGGCATCGACGCCGATCACGGCTTCGATCTCGAGCTTGACGCGCTCGACGTCGGCGGTCGGCAGGTCGATCTTGTTGAGCACCGGCACCACCTCGAGGCCCTGCTCGACCGCCGTGTAGCAGTTGGCGACCGATTGCGCCTCGACGCCCTGTGCGGCATCCACCACCAGCAAGGCGCCCTCGCACGCGGCAAGCGACCGGCTTACTTCATAGGAGAAGTCCACGTGACCCGGTGTGTCGATGAAGTTCAGCTGATAGGTGTTGCCGTCGAGCGCCTTGTAAGGCAGCGACACCGACTGCGCCTTGATCGTGATGCCGCGCTCGCGCTCGA
>JBBRIE010000022.1:0-22969 GCA_038221545.1 Lysobacterales bacterium | reverse complement strand
ATCGACGTCGAAACTGACGTGCAGGTGGTCGTCGTCGGTGAGGCCCGCGAGTGCCTGGTCAAGCGTGCCCTTGATCCCGACCTCGTCGATATATCGCATGTCGTAAATGATGAGACCGGCTTCCTTGACCAGGCGCTTCTCGCCCGGATCGACCGAGCGGATGCCGATCTGGTGGATCTGGTTCGGCTGCAGGATCGGCGACTCGCCGCCAAGGTGCGTCAATTCGCGCGGGCCAATCCCGCAGAGGCAGGACACCGGCATGCCGTGCACGTTCCCGGACGGGGTGAGTTCGCTGGTGTTGAAGTCCGCGTGCGCGTCGAGCCACAACACGCGCAGCCGCTTGCCCTGCGATTTCGCGAAGAGCGCGACGGCAGTGATCGAACCGATGGCGAGGCAGTGGTCGCCACCCAGGAGGATCGGCAGGCGCCGCGCCTCGAGTTCTGCATAGACGGACGTCAGCACGCTACGGTTCCACGCGACGACTTCGGGCAGGTGTCGATAGCCCCCCCGCGGATCGCGCCAGGGATTCACCGGGCCGGAAAGGTTGCCGAGGTCGCGAACGTCGTGGCCGCGACGGACGAGCGCTTCCGGCAAACCCGCGACCCGCAGCGCTTCAGGACCCATCGACGAGCCGCGAGTACCCGCGCCGACGTCCGTCGGCACGCCGATGAGCGAAATCGCGGGCGGCGATTTGCCCGCGTGCGTCGCGGAGGCGCCCGCAGCGGCGGCATCCACCCAGGCGCTGCTCATGTCGGCACCGGTGGCGGCTGATCCTTCGCCGCGGCCTGGCGCAATTCTCCCAGCAGCCTCACGGCCGACTGTTCGATGTGCCGGTAGATGGCTTCGGGTAGATGGTCGTGTTCGCAGACACCGGGACGGACCAACCGCTCGAGGTCCACCGCCCGCTCGGCGAGCGACTCGTAACCGAAGGCAGCCGAGGCGCCCGACATCCGGTGGATCAGCACGCGGAAGTCATTGCACGCGGCGGGAGAGGGCGGGTCGGCCTGCCACGCCGCCCACAGGCGCTCGAACTCGGCGACCTTCTCCGGCAGCGACTCGTGGAAATTCCAGACGATGGCATCCATCGACATCTCGGTGTTACGCATGGCGTTTCCCTGTTGCTGCCGGCACGCGGCGTGGGATCGGGTACCTGTCGCGTGCGAGCGAGGCAGGTCCGGGATATGAGCGGCATTGTCCCGTAAAAAATTGCACTGCGCACCGCCCGCGACCCTGGAGTGTGCGTCGATTCCGCGGGCCGATTGTTGGCATGGCGCTTGAGGCGACGTTCAACCCACACTCCACCGGCCATCCTCGACGTGGCAGAGTCGTGTCCGATCCACGGACCCGCCCCGCGCTCCGTTCCGGGATCTACGCCAATGACACGCATTCCTCGCAGGGCTTCATGCGCATGCGCAACGCCGATCGGGTGGTGCTCGCGCTGTTCGGCTACCGGGATGACCAGACGCAGTTCTGGGCAACGGGCGCGGCGCTGGTCACTCCGGCCGACGACGACGTCGCGGTGCCGATGTTCCAGGTTTCGCGCGCGCAGGGCGGCGAGTGCATCGCCGCTGCCATCCTCCGTCCAGGTGCGGACGGCAGCATCCAGGTCGTCTGCGATCTCGCCGCCTCGATCGGCGGCCCGGCGTAGCGCGGCACCTTCAAGCCGGTCTTCTTCGGATGATCGAGCGCTCGGGGTCGACGCCGCGTTCGCGTCGTCGCCGAGGCGCACCCGGCTCCGCATTGCGGGCCTATGTTGTTGTTCTTTGTCCGTTTGAATATCGGCCTCTGCGGGTTGTGCCCCCATATATGCCCCCACGGCGCGCAGACCCTGTCAAATGTTACGGATTGGCGCTGCGAACCTGTCTGCCAGGCGTTCGATGCCATCCGCCCAGCCATTCGACAACCCTCCCTAGTGCAGCGGCTGCGAGTCGTGGCGCGCGATGGCCTCACGAATGGCGGTGGCCAGTTCGGCAGCCCGCGCGTGGTCGCTTTCCACAAATGCGATCGCATATTCCGACAGCAAGCGGCGCATGGCCTTGGCAGGGTCTGAATGTATCAGCAGCGGTAGTAGCCAGTTTTCGATTGTAGTGGCAGCGTTCGGCATTCAAGCCGCCGCCGTGGCTCATCTCCGGACCCTACGCGAGCACACAACAAAAACGCCTTTGCGTTCCGCACGCGTGCGCACTCTCCTTGCGGCAGTGCTCAGGATACTTTGCTTGCGGTATACGGAGCCGTGCTTGTTTTTGGGGCCCGGATCGTTCTCATCACCGCCTACGGCAGATGAGGCGCGTGGACGCCATCTGTACTGCGGGCAATCAACTCGATTCCTTTCGGACAGGTCTGTGGAAACAGGTCGTTTCCGTGAAACTCGGATTCGCTAACGCTCGACAGGTGTCCGCCTTCGTCGAAGATTGCGCGGAACAGCTGAGCCCCGGTGTATCCGCCATAGCTATTGCTTGCGTTGATCTCTGCGCAAATGCATGTTGCCCTGCTCGCGTCGCCCGTCCTGCAATCGAACGGCTCGCTTATCGTGTACTGCTTTGCGGAGTCGGGGTCCTTCAATGTCTCGCGGAAGTAGGAATCAATCTGCGCGGGGCCATCGGCAGGGGCAACCACGGGTCCGCTATAGCGCGGCACAGTAGGCTCGACAATGACGCAGGCAGCGAGGGTAGCGAGCATCAGGGCAGCGGCAGTGCGTGCAATCATTGCTTTCCCCGGGTAATGGCGAAACTCAATCCTTCCATCCAGCGACCCAATGGACCCGCCCCACAATCGTGATCGGATCGCGCCCGCGCGTATGGGCGTCTTCCAGTGTGGGTCGCTGCATTGTTGTCCGAGATGAATTAGCCCATCCAGAATCATCGCACTCTTAACGCAATACTCTCCAAGTCGCTGTGGGACGTAGGCGGAACAGCCAGCGGGCAGGGTCAGCCCGCCCGCTGAGCCGAGGGCCTACTTGCAGCCTTTCTCGTTATAGATATCCATCAGGTTCCGCTTGCGGTTGTCCGCTGCTCGAATCGCATCCCCAGCGTTTGCATAGGTGCCGAGGATCGCCGGCCAGAAGAAAATGGCCGCAGCTACATTGGTCCCCGTGACGCCCTTTTCCTGCTCGGCTTTGCGACGGAAGTTGTCCGCTTCACTCATCTCGTTTTCAAGCTGCTCGCACGTCAGGCGCTTGTCCGACGGGCGCGATTCCTCTACCACGGTCGGCGTGGCGCAGCCGGCCACCAAAGTTACCGCGAGTGCTCCTAGCAAAAGCGAAAAATTCCTCATCCTCATCTCCCCAAGCGTTCCAATCTGGAACGAAACTGGCTGTGCACGAGTCTACGTGGACCCCGCTCAACCCCCGATCCATCGTACCCCGCCGGATGATCTCGGTGCGCGAGCGCTCCTGAAAAAACAGAACGCGTGCTCTGCCGTCGAATCGCAATCGTGGGTGTGCTGGGTGCCTTCCAGCGGCACTCACGCTCCAGCCCTGTTTATCTATCTAAGGGGTGCGGTTTTAAACCCTATCGAGTCGTTGTCATAGGGGGCAATTTGACCTATCAGGCCACGAACAGCAGCCGGAACAGGTCAGGAGTTGCTCGTGTCCCCGAAGATGCGGACGTGCCGCGCGCGGTGTACTCGAACAAATGGTCTGAGACATTTTGCTGCGAAAGTGCTGGAGATCGCATTGGTGACGGAGTTCAGGGCGCAGTGAAGAGATCTCACTGATTCCTTGCCTATGGCATATCGGCCGCGGGAGTGACGAAAGAGGGGCTGCGGGACACGCGGAGGCATCTTCGAATGCCCAAGAATCTTCATTTGGTGCCGGCACCCGGATTCGAACTGGGGACCTATCGCTTACAAGGCGATTGCTCTACCAACTGAGCTATGCCGGCCAGAGCGGGATTGTAGCGTTGGGCAGGTCCCGCGGTCAGAAGCAGGGAATGGTGCGTGCCGTCACGTTGCGCGAGTCGGGCAGCAGTGCGCGCCAGTCGACTGCGCGCGCGGCGCCCTGTGCAAAGTCCAGGAAATACTCGGGCCGCGCCTCGGTCCGCTCGGCGATCCTTGCGTCGAACCCGAGCGCCGCGAGTTCGGCGCGGCGGCGCTCGGCGTTGGCGACGTCGCGGAACAGCCCGAGCGAAATGGTGTTCTGCTGGTCGCCCGACGACACCACGTAATAATCGCGCACGCCGCGCGACGACAGTTGCCGCGCGAAGGCGAGCGCCGCCTCGCGCGACGCCTGCGCGGGCAGGAACACCACGTGGCCGTAGGATTGCGTGCGCGCACCTTCGCGGAACTGGATGCGCTCGACCACGGGAGTCAGTGCATTCATCGCCGCGCGCAGGTCGGACTGGGTGTCGAACGGCCCGAGGCTGGTGCACGCCGTGTCGCGGCGTGCGGGGCGCTGTCCGGGCGCGGGCGCGCTCGCGCGGGCGCTGCGATCGCGCTCGGCCAGCAACACCAGCGGCGGCACGCCCGGATCGGTGAGCGGCAACCTCGGCACGGGCTGCCGCTGCGCCATCACCAGCCAGGTGGCCACGCCGATGTTGGCCGCGAGCAGTAACAACATCAACAGGCGTACGAACATGCCTTGGTTCTGGTCCGCGTCAGCCGCGATTGTAGGCGGTGGCGCCGATCATCGTCCGGAGTGGTCGCGTTCGAGACGCGCATAGCAGGCCAGCCCGGCGAGCGCCAGGTACGGCACTTGCAGAACGTCCAGCGGGATGCGGGATGCGACGCCTGCGGCAGCGCCACCCGTCAGCACCAGCAGCGGCGGCTCGCCACCTGCGGTCGCCTCTCGCAGGCAGCGTTCGACAAGGCCCGCGACCGCCAACGTGCAGCCGCTCGCGATGCCGGCCGCCGAGTCACGTGCGAAGGTCGCCGTCGCACCGGACTCCTTGACGTCGAGACGCGCGGACAGTCCCGCGAGCGCATGGCGCATGGCGTCGGGCGAAGGCGCGATGACGCCTCCTGCGTGCGCGCCGTCGGCTTCGAGCAGGTCGAGGGTGACGGCGCTGCCGATCGAGGCGACGAGCACGCGCCTCGAGGGCCATCGGTGCTGCGCTGCCAGCAGCGCGAGGAACCGGTCGACGCCGAGCTGCGCGGGCGTGTGGTAACCGTTGCGGATGGCGCCGAGTCGCGCTTGCGATCGCGCGTGGCGGAACGGCACGCCGGGCAGCAACTCCCGGCACGAGCGCGCGACGGTCTCCAGCGCTTCCGGCGGCCCCACGCTGGCGATCCACACCTGCCTCCACTCGCACGATCGCAGCGCCTCGCGGAACGCCTCCTCGAATCCCGGCTCGCGATGCGGCCATGCGGCCACTGCGTCCGGATTTCCGTCCGCCTCCGCGAGCGCGCACCACTTGGCGCGCGTGTTGCCGAGATCGATGAGCAGTGTCTGGCTAGCGGGCGGCATCAAGCCTCCTCTCGCCCTGAGCGCCTGCGCGCACGCTTACCTCGCCCGCACCGACGGTGACCAGCCCGTCGGCGGTGAGGATACGCAATCGACCGACCTCGTCGATGCCGTCCGCGACGCCGCAGGCGTGCGCGCCGCCGTCGACGTTCACCACGCTTCCTCGCAACGCATCGCGCGCGTGCCAGCGATCGCGGAACGGCTCAAGCCCCTCGTTGCGGAATTCCGCGAGACCCGGCAGCAGCGTGCCCAGCAATATCGCCATGGCCTGGTTGCGATCCGGCCTGCGGCCAAGCGCCTCTGCGAGATCGGTCGCCGGTTGGCCAATCGCGGCCCTGCTCCGCTGCGGCAGCGCCACGTTGATGCCGATCCCGATGATCGCGGTGCCCGGCCCGTGCCAGTCGCCGGACAGTTCGATCAGGATGCCGCCGAGCTTGCGCCCGCTCCAGCAGACGTCGTTCGGCCATTTGAGCTGGATGCGCGGCACCCCGATCCGCTCGATCGCCTCGGACACCAGCACTGCCACGGCCAGGCTGAGGCCGGCCATCGCGCCGATGCCACCTTCGTGCTGCGCGTGGATCGAAAACCAGAGCCCGGCACCGAGCGGCGATTCCCAGGCACGCCCCCGGCGCCCGCGGCCCCGCGTCTGGTGTTCGGCAATGAGGACGCCGAGGTCCGGCAGCGTGGGCGCGGCGATGCGCAGCGCGTCGTTGGTCGACTCGATGCTCGCGACCACCTGGAGCGACGTGGGGGTCGCGAGGCCGTCTGCATGCATCAATGCAAGGATGCGCGAGCGGTCGAGCGCGTCCCAGGCTTGCACCATTCGATAGCCGCTCCCCGCCACCGCATCGATGGCGACGCCCTGCGCTCGCAGCCGCGCGATGCGTTTCCACACGGCTGCGCGGGTGATGCCGAAGCGCCGCGCGAGGGCAGCCCCCGAATGCACGGCGCCGTCGCCCAACGCCTCCAGCAACGATGCGTCATCGCTCACGGATCGCGCCGCCTGCGCAACAGGCGTACCCCCTCGAACCGATGCTCGCTGCCGGTACGCAGGCGCGCAAGATTGGCGCGGTGCGTCCACACCATCGCGACTGCGACGAACGCCGAGTACAGCGAGACCAGCGGCGACACGCCTGGCATCCCCGGCCAAAGGCTCGCCAGGGCCAAGCCGAATGCCGCGCACATCGTCGCGACGCTGACCCAGCCACCGAGCACCAGCACCGGGACCCAGGTCAGCACGCCGACCAGTGCTCCCTGCGGCCACAACACGAGCAACGCCCCGACCGCGGTGGCGGCGCCCTTGCCTCCGCGGAAACCATGGAACAGCGGCCACACGTGGCCTGCCAGTACCGCGGTGGCTGCCACCACCGCGGCGGATTCGGCCGGTAATCCGAGGCGCGGCGCGAACCGCAACGCCAGCGCAGTCGCGAGCACCGCCTTGCCGACATCGATCAGCATGACGCCGGCCGCGAACGCGAGGCCCTGCGTACGCAACGCGTTGGTGCTGCCCGCGTTGCCGCTGCCGAGCGTACGGATGTCGACACCGCGCAGGCGGCCGAGCAGGAGGCTGCCCGACAGCGACCCCAGCAGGTATGCCGCGACCACAACCGTCAGCCATGCCGGCGCCGGGTTCACGACCGCGCCACTGGTTCGGGATGGCACGTGGTGGCAACCGACTTCACGGGACGCGGTAGCCATGCCTGCACCCCGACGATCAGCGCGCCCGGACCCGCGTGCGCGCCGATACCGGTGCCCGCGTCACCGATCCAGCAGGCGTCCACCGCCGGCAGGCGACGTCGCAGCTCGCCCGCAAGCGCTTCGGCACCCATCGGGTTGTCGCAGTGCCCGATGTTGATGCGCCAGCGCGACTCGCCGCGACAGCGACGCGCGAGCCAGGCGCCAAAGCGCTCGCCCAACCGCGTGTTGCCCCACAGCATGCCGGCCAGCGACATGCGACCCTGCCGGTCCATGCCGACGATCAGGCGCACGCGCAGCCAGCGTGCCAGCGGCCCCGCAAGGCGCGGCGCGCGGCCTCCGCGGATGCCATAACTCGGATTCGCGATCAGTGCGAACAGCCGCGTGCGCTCGCGCATCTCGTCGATACGCGCGATCACGGTTGCGAGATCCGCCCCGTCCGCGGCCAGCTCGGCCGCGTCGATCGCGAGCAGGCCCTGCGCGACCGACGCGCGACGCGTGTCGATTGATACGACGCGCTTTCCGCTCGAGAGTCGCGACGCCGCCGCCTCGCCGGCCTGCAGCGTGCCCGAGACGGCGCGCGAAAGTCCGACGTAGGCGACGTCGTGCCCGTGCGCGGTGAGGTATTCGAACACGCGGGAGAAATCGCCCGGCGGCGGCTGCGACGTGCGCGGCGGAGGATGTGCGCCGCTGCGCATCATCGCGTAGAACTCCGCGGGCGCGAGCGAAACGCGATCGACGTAGTCGCGCGCGCCGAAACTCACGCGCACCGGGACGCAGTGCAGCGCGCACCGTTCCGCCTCGGCCGGTGGCACGTCGGCGCCACCGTCGATGACGACCGCGACCGCCAGCTGCGACGCCATGCTCGCGGCTTGCGCACGCATGTCGTCGGCCTTGTGGCCGCTGACGATTCCGAACGACTCGCAGGCGCGGAACAGGGTGGACGGCGCGTCGATGTGTGCGTGCACACGCACCCGCCGCGTGCTGCCGGCGATGACGAGGCTCGACAACGGCAAAGTCGCCAGCGCCGCCTTGATCGCGCCGCGATCGAGCGCGTCGCCCGTGACCATGCACTCGGTGCAGAAGCGCTGCGGCGAACCGGGACTGAAGTGCGCGCCCTCGCGAGGCAGGTTCGCGCGCCGCGGCTCCTCGCCATCGGACTCGACACGGGGATCGCGGCGCCGATGCGCGCTGTCCCAATGCGCCCCGATGCCTTCGAGGATTTCGACGAAACCGGAAGCGCCGGCATCCACCACGCCCGCCTCGCGGAGTACCGCCAGTTGTTGCGGAGTGCGCGCCAGCGCTTCGCGGGCGCGCTCGAGTGCCTGCATGAAGCCTTCGCGCAGGTGCGTGGCGCGGCCCGCCGCCGCATCGAGCGCAGCGGCGAAGGCGGCGATCACCGACAGCATCGTGCCTTCGCGCGGGTCGTCGAGTGCTTCGCGCGCGAGCCGCGAGCCACCGCCCGCAGCGTGCGCGAGGCGTCGCAGGTCCAGGCGCGGCATGGATCCCAGGCTTTCACTCATCCCCTGCGCGAACTGCGCAAGCAGCGTGCCCGAGTTGCCGCGCGCACCCTCGAGCGCGGCATCGGCAACCCGACGGAACAGGAGCCCCGCGTTCGGCTGGCGTTCTTCCCGGACTGCGTCGAGCACCGCACCGAGCGTGAACGCCAGGTTGGTGCCTGTGTCGCCATCGGCCACGGGAAATACGTTGATGCGATCGAGCTCCTCGCGGCGGCTCTGCATGCGCTCGATGCCCGCGATCAGCGCCTGCCGAATCGAATGACCGGAAACGCCCCCTCGCACGCCATTCCTGTCCATTGAATCGAAGTGCCGCGAGTGTAGACGGGGTGCGCGAAGGCGCGGTGGTGCAGTGCAGCAGGCACAGGAAATCTGCCGCGGTTGGCGGTATCCTGCGCGGTGTAGCAAACCTTCGCGCCGGTTCCAGCATCCAAGTCCGAGTGACGAAGGCCCGTCCAGGAAGGACGGGTTCCCGTTGATCCACCGAATGCGCTCGCGTCCGGAGTGCAGGAGCCATGACGATGTCCCTCGCCCGCCTGCGACTGTCGATCGCGCTGCTCGCCCTCGCGATGTTCGGCCCTGCTTTCGCGGCCGTCACGGAGCCCCCGACCCAGACGCTCTGCAACGCGATCGGAAGCGAGATTTCGGTGCCGCGCGATGCGGCGCCCGCGAGTGCGACCAAGCCCCGCGCGCCTGGCACCTCGAGCGTCAAACCGGCGCGGAAGTCCGCTTCCCAGTCCGCGGCTTCCTCGGGTAGTGGCGGCGATGCATCGGTGAGCACGCGGGGTCGCTGGAAGGCGTTCATCCCGGGAACATTCAAGTAACCCCTTCCGCCGGCGGATCCAGCCGAATCCCGCACCGCACTGTTCGACCCGGAGTTTCGCGTGCCTAGGCCATCGCGATGGCTGCGCAGCGCACACGTGGTCGAAGATGCGCTCTGGAGCGCGGCCTGCAGTCGAGTCCGGCTGCTCGACGGACTCGATGCCGGCACCCTGACGAACCTGCGGGACCTCGCGGCGCGGTTCCTGCGCGACAAGAACCTGGTCGGCGCACAGGGACTCGAACTGTCGGCCGAGCGTCGGTTGATCGTCGCCGTACTGTGCTGTCTGCCGATGCTCGCGCTCGGGCGCGATGCCTGGCGGGGCTGGCGCGACGTGATCCTTTACCCCGGCGCGTTCCGCGTTAGACGCCACGAGCACGACCATGACCACGACTACGACGGTTCGGTCGTCACCGAATGGGATGACGAACTCGACGGGGAAGCGTGGAGCCACGGCCCCATCATCCTTTCATGGGCGGCCATCGAGGAGGATCTCGCCGACCCGTTCGCGGGCAGCAACGTGGCCGCGCACGAGATCGCGCACAAGCTCGACCTCCTCGACGGGGTGCTCGACGGAACTCCGCCGCTCGACCGTGCATCGCTGTCGCGCTGGCGAGGCGCACTGCAGCCGGCATACGACGCAATGGTGGCCGCAGTCGATCGGGACGAGGACACCGCCATCGATCCCTATGCAGCAGAAAGCCCCGACGAGTTCTTCGCGGTGGTCACGGAGTACTATTTTTCCGCGCCGGCGCTGTTGCGCGAGCACGCGCCCGGCGTACACGCGGCGTTGCGCGACTTCTACCGCGTCGAGATCGCGTAGCGAAATGGAAGCAGCGGAGCTGCGCTCCGCTCTACGGGAACCGGCGGTTTGAGCCCTTGTAGAGCCGAGCGCCAGCTCGGTTACGTTGCGAACGATCACCCGAGGCCGCGCGCCGCGTCGATCACCGCCTCAACGGTGAAGCCGAAGTGCGGAAACAGGTGTTCGGCCGGTGCGGACGCGCCAAACGAGTCGATGCCGATCACCGCGCCGTCGAGGCCGACGTACTTGCGCCAGAAATCGCTTACTCCCGCCTCGACCGCCACGCGCCTGCGACACCATGAGGGCAGCACGCCCTCGCGGTACTCGGGCGGTTGCTCGTCGAAAACGCGCGTGCAGGGCATCGACACGACGCGCACGCCGACGCCCTGTTGCGTCAGGTGGCGCGCAGCTTCCATCGCCAGTTCCACCTCCGAGCCGGTGGCGATGAAGATCATCTCGACCTTCGCGTCGAGCGGATCGAGCAGGATGTAACCGCCTCGCGCGATGTCCTCGACCTGGCGTGCATCGCGGTGCTGGTGCGCGAGCGTCTGGCGCGAGAACACGAGGCAGCAGGGGCCGCCGCGCCGCTCGATCGCGACTCGCCAGGCGACGGCGCTTTCGACCGCGTCGCACGGCCGCCACACGGGATTGTTCGGAATGAGTCGCAACGATGCCAGGTGTTCGATCGGCTGGTGCGTGGGGCCGTCTTCGCCAAGGCCGATGGAGTCGTGCGTATACACGTGGATGGCCGCGGCGGGGATGAGCGCGCTCATGCGCACCGCGTTGCGCGCGTAGTCCGAGAACACCAGGAATGTGGCGTCGTACGGGATGAAACCGCCATGCAGCGCGAGGCCGTTGCTGATCGCGGTCATCGCGAACTCGCGCACGCCGTAGTACACGTAGTTGCCCGTGCCGCCGGGCGCGTTGACGTCGCGCGAGCCTTTCCAGAGCGTAAGGTTCGAGTGCGCGAGGTCGGCGGAGCCGCCGATGAGTTCCGGCAGCAGCGGCCCGAACGCATCGAGCGCCATCTGCGACGCCTTGCGCGAGGCGACTGCTGGTCCCTCCAGCTGCAGTTTCGCGATGTACGCGTTGGCCGTCTCGGTGAAATCTTCGGGCAATTCCGCGTGCGTGCGCCGCGTCAGTTCGGCAGCAAGTTCGGGATAGTCGCGCGAGTAGGCATCGAAAACTTCGTTCCACTGGTGCTCGTGCACGAGCCCGGTATGGGTCGCGCGCCATCCAAGGTAGATGTCGTCCGGAATCTCGAAGGGCGGGTACGGCCACTCAAGCTGCGCGCGGGTCGCCGCGACCTCCACGGCTCCGAGCGCGGCGCCGTGCGAAGATTCCTTGCCAGCCTTGTTCGGGGAGCCAAATCCGATCACGGTACGCGCGCAAATGAGGCTCGGGCGGTCGTCCACATCCTGCGCCTCGCGCAATGCACGATAGACCGCATCGCTGTCGTGGCCGTCGACGCCAGGTACCACGTGCCAGCCGTAGGCTTCGAAACGGGCCGGGGTATCGTCGGTGAACCAGCCTGCGACATTGCCGTCGATGGAAATGGAATTGTCGTCCCATATCGCGATCAGCTTGCCGAGCCCGAGAGTGCCGGCGAGCGACGCGGCTTCGTGCGAGATGCCCTCCATCAGGCAGCCGTCGCCCATCAGCACGAAGGTATGGTGATCCACGACCTGGAATTCGCCCCGGTTGAAACGGGCCGCCAGCAGCTTCTCCGCGAGGGCCATGCCGACGGCGTTGGCGAAGCCCTGCCCGAGTGGACCGGTGGTTGTTTCAACGCCCGGGGTCTCGCTCGCTTCCGGGTGTCCTGCGGTTTTCGAATGCAACTGGCGGAAACGCCGGAGCTCGTCCATCGGCAGGTCGTAGCCCGAGAGGTGCAGCAGCGCGTAGTGCAGCATCGAGCCGTGGCCGTTCGACAGCACGAAGCGGTCGCGGTTGAACCATTTGGGATTTGCCGGATTGTGGCGATAGAACTCGTTCCACAGGACCTCCGCGATGTCGGCCATGCCCATTGGCATGCCGGGGTGGCCCGAGTTGGCGGCCTGCACGGCATCCATCGCCAGGGCGCGCACGGCGTTGGCCAGTTCACGGCGGGTAGGCATCGATACTCCGTTGGTGGCGACGAAAAAGAAACCGCGCGGTGTTGCGAGGAAACCGTGGAATGCCACGCCAGCGTTTCCAGAGCTCGTTCCGGCGAGCGTGGCGCATTGTCTCCGATCCACCGCGCTCGCGTCCAAGTCCTGACCGGACCTTCAGGCTGGGCCTCGCCTCGTCCTCTGGACTTTTGTTGGATGGCGAAGCTCTTCCCTTCCCACCGCCGGGGTGGGCGCTGCGTCGCGCTCGCAGTCGCATTGTGCGTTCCGGTGTCCGCGTGGGCGGGCGACAGTCTCGGGTGTAACCAATTCGGCGCGTCGGTGTCGGTCTCTGGCGCTGCGGCAATCGTAGTGATCCCGCCGCGCGTTACTGCGGTGAAGGCGCGGGCGGAAGCACATCTTCGGCGCCATGCGACACCACGACGGCCGCCACGAGGTCGCCGGTGACGTTGAGCGTGGTGCGGCACATGTCGAGGAATCGGTCGACGCCCAGGATGAGCCCGATGCCCGCCGGCGGCACGCCCACCATGCCGCAAATGAGAGCCACCACCGGCAATGAACCTGCCGGGACGCCGGCCGTGCCGATGCCGCCAAGGATGCAGACGAACATCACCGTCACCTGTTGCATCAGCGACAGCTCGACGCCGAAGAACTGCGCAAGGAAAAGCACGGTCACGCCTTCGAACAATGCGGTGCCGTTCTGGTTCGCGGTGGCGCCCACGGTCAGCACGAAGCGGGACACGCTGCGCGGGAGTTGCAGTTCCTCATCGGCGACCCTGAGCGCGGTAGGCAACGTTGCGTTGCTCGAGGCCGTCGAGAACGCCATGAGCATCGCTTCCTGCACCTGGCGGAAGAACTGAACCGGCGACTTGCCGCCGAACAGCCTGAGCGCCAGCGGATAGGTCACGAACATGTGCAGGCCGAGCGCAAGCACGACCACACCGACGTAGGCGCCGAGCCGCACCAGCAGGTCCCAGCCGAACAGCGCCGCCAGGTTGAACATGAAGCACGCCACCGCGTAGGGCGCCAGGCGGATGACGAGCCCGATCAGCGTCATCGACACCTCGAACAATCCCTCTATCGCATGCTTGAGCGCGTCGGCCGCTGGCGACTTGGTGAGCACCAGCCCGATGCCGATCATGAGCGCGAAGAACATGATGGCGAGGATGGTGTTTTCGGCCGCCGCCTTGACCACGTTGTCCGGCACGATGGACACCAGCATGTTGATGCCGGTGGGCTGGTTCTTGACGTCGCCGACGATTGCCTGCGCGCGCGCGCTGCCCTGTTCCAGCATCTCCGCGGCGACACCGGGATCGATGCCCACGCCGGGCTTGAGCCAGTTGACCAGCAGCAGGCCAATCACGACCGCGATCGCCGAGACGATGATGGTGTAGCCCAGGGTCTTCCAGCCGACTTTTCCCAATGCACGGATATCGCCCATCTCGGCGACGCCGACCACCAGCGCCGAGAACAGCAGCGGGATCACCAGCATGAAGATGAGCCGCAGGAAGATCGTCCCGAACGGCTGCGTGACGTAGGTCGTGAGCGTCGTCACCCACGGGGTGTCGGGGCCGACGAAATAGTGGACGAACATGCCGACGCCGAGCCCCGCGAGGAAGCCGATCAGCATCTTCGTGTGCAGCGGCATGCCTCGGCGAGGTGGCGCGGGGGCCACGTACATCTCCGGGGTCGGGGCGGCTGCGCCCGTTGCCGACGTCGTCATTGCGTGCTCCTTACGGGGAACCCACCAGGTGTTCGGGAATGCCGCGCGTCGACCGGATCTCGCCACGCGCGAGTCGCGCGAAGTACGAATCCATCTCGCGCTTGACCACCGGCGCGAGCAGGTAGAGGCCGATCACGTTGGGTACGGCCATCATGAAGTAGGTGGCGTCGGAGAAATCGACGAGCTTGCTGAAATCCATGGTCACGCCCACCACGGTGATCGCGCAGAAGAACAGCTTGAAGCCAAGCTCTACACCCGGTCTTTCGCCAAGCAGGTACGTCGTCGCCTTGGTGCCGTAATAGCAGTACGCGATCATGGTCGAATAGGCAAACAGGAACACGAAAACGCTGAGCACGTAGGGGAACCACGGCAGCACCGTGCCGAATGCCTGCGAGGTGAGCACCACGCCTTCCGCCGCGGGGTCGAGCAGCGAGTTCTGCGCGACCACGATCACCAGGGCGGTCATGGTGCAGATGATGACCGTGTCGATCAGCGGCTCCCAGAGCGATACCAGTCCCTCGGTCAGTGGCTCGCCGGTGCGCACGCTGGCGTGCGCGATCGGCGCGCTGCCGATGCCTGCTTCGTTTGAGAAAGCCGCTCGCCGGAAGCCGGTGAGCATGACGCCGACGGCTCCACCTGCGATGCCCTGGGGAGAGAACGCGCCCCAGAAAATGCTGGAGATCGCGGCCGGGATCTTGTCGAAGTTGACCGCCAGCACCGCGAAGCCAGCGAGCAGGTAGAGCACGCCCATGATCGGCACCAGCTTTTCCGTGACCTTGGCGATGCGCTTGATCCCCCCGATGACGACGAGGCCGACGAGCACCGCGACGATCACCCCGAACACCCAGGCGCGCCCGGAGAGCCAGCTCTGGTCACCGCCGGTGATGTAGAGGATCTGCTGGTATGCGGCGTTCGCCTGGAACAGGTTGCCCGCGCCGATCGAGCCGAAGATGCAGAACACCGCGAACACGAACGCCAGTACTGCGCCGAGCGGAGCGAGCCGCGGATACTCGGCGGCGATGCCGTGGCGGAGGTAGTGCATGGGACCGCCCGATACGGATCCATCCGCGTGTTCGCGCCGGAACTTGACCGCCAGCGTGCACTCGCAGAACTTCGCGCCCATGCCGAACAGCGCCGCGACGATCATCCAGAACGTCGCGCCTGGCCCGCCGAGCGTGATCGCGACCGCGACGCCCGCGATGTTGCCGAGACCGATGGTTCCCGACAGCGCGGTGGCGAGTGCCTGAAAATGTGTGGTGTCGCCGGCGTGCGACGCCTCTGCGTAATCGCCGCGGATGATGCGGAAGCCCTGCGCCAGACCGCGCACGTTGATGAAGCGGAAGTAGAACGTGCAGAACAGCGCGATCGCGATCAGCCAGAAGAGGATCCACGGCACCGGATGGCCGAACATCGGGATCGTGGCGAACACGGCAGCGGACACCAAGTCGGCGAACGGCTGCATCGCACTGGAGATGAGTTCGTCGATGCCAGCGTCGGCGATGCGGAAGCGCGCGATGGCATCGACGAGGGAGGCGCTGGCCGCTGCAGTCACGGTATCTTCCTGCGCCACGGGGCGGGCAGCGCGCTGCGGGCGAGTCTAGTGGAGTGGACGCAGCAAATCGAAAGTGGGGGCGGCATCACGCGCGGTGAAACGGTACTCACGCGGTCGCGGGCGGAGAATCCTCGACGTAACCGTGGCTTGCCAGCATGGTCCCGACGTCCAGTGGCTTGCCGAAGTACCAGCCCTGCCCGTACTCGCACCCCAGGTCGCGGAACAGGTCGCGCTGCGCCTCGGTCTCGATCCCCTCGACGACGATTTCGGCGTCGAGAGCGCGGCTGAGATCGATGATCGCCTTGCATACCGAAAGGCAGCGGGTCGAACCAAGCGCCTGCCGCGAGAATCCCTGGTCTAGCTTGATCGTGTCGAACGTCAGCGTATGCACATGACCCAGATTCGAGTAACCGGTACCGAAATCGTCGAGCAGCACGTCGACGCCGATCTCGCGACAGCCGTTCATGAAGCGCTTGACAGAGTCGAGATCGAGGATGAGGCTTTCGGTGATTTCCACGTGGAGGGCGCGCGGAGGCACCGCGTGGTGCTTCAGCGCAGACTCGATCTCGGCAAGGAACTTGTCGTCGAGCAACTGGCGCGCGGAGGTGTTGATGGCGATGTGCAGGTCCGACCGCCCGCACTTCGCTAGTTTTGCAAGCGCGCTGCAGCCGTGGTCGAGCACGTAGCGGCCCACCGGGAGGATGAGCTCCGTCTCTTCCGCGAGCTGGATGAACTCCGCCGGTGAAATGATGCCGCGCTCGGGATGGTGCCAGCGTACCAGCGCCTCGTAGCCGCGCACCTCGTTGTCGACAAGCCCGACGATCGGCTGGTACTGCAAGGCAAGCGTCTGGTGGTCAATCGCTTCCATGAGCTGGCTCTCGAGGCGGATCTTGCCGGCCGCGGGCGCTAGCAGCGCGTCGAGCTTGCCTGGCGTGCGGGGCACTGCGCGCGAACGCAATACGGCGCGGCGGTCCAATCCGCTCAACACGTTGCGATAGCGCCGCAACTGGGCGAGGAGCAGCGCACGCACGATGGGATCAGCGTTCTCCAGCCGCTCACGCAGCTGGAAATGATCGATGACGGTGAGTACGCAATCGGAGGCGGCGCGCGCACTGGCCGAGCGCGGCGAGTCGTCGATCACAGCCATCTCGCCGAGCAGGTCGCCAGGGCCCAGTTGGCCAAGAGTCTGCGGCGCCTCGGGCGATCCGCGGAAGATCTCGGTCGCGCCGCTCTCCACCAGGAATGCGGTCGTGGGCGCGTCGCCTTCGCGAAAGATGATTTCGCCTGCAGCAAAGGACACTGTCGCTGATGTCATCGCACCTGTCGCCCGCCCCGCCTTGTGCCCGACCGATGCTACCCCGCTACCCGCGACCCCGCCATCGGAATGCGGGTGCCCTCGGCGCTCGGCTCCGATCGAGCGTGCCGCTCGATCAAGGGAGGGGGACGGATCCCGGTCAACGAGCAACTGTCCCACTTTTCAGCCGCCCACCCGGATGAAGCCTCTACAGCGCCGTGGAGGCGCCCTCTCTGGTGGATACGTAAATTGGCTGCCAAAGGTGACAACCGGAAATGAAGAAGGGCCGGTTGCCCGGCCCTTCTTTCTACATACGCAACGCGTCCGTGCCTACGGGCAGCCGGGCGGTGGCGGGCTGATCCCCGTGCATCCGATCGTGCCCCGCACATTGACCGTGAACGTGACTGTCGGGTTGCTCACCACACGGTAAATGCAGGTGCCGGACTCCGTCGTCGGGGGGGTCAGAGGATCGGCATCGTCATCGACCACGAATCCGTCCGACGTGATGGTGGTGAAGAACTGGCCGGCTGCGTCGGTAGTGCCGCCCGTTGCGCTGAGCGAACCACCGGTGCTGGTACAGACGACGTCGACCGCGGCGCCGCTGATCGGTGCCCCGGTTCCGTTACGCAGCGAGACCGTCGCGAAGTTGGAGGAGCGACCCGCAGGCACGAGGAAGCTGCTTGGCGTCACCGAGAGCGACAGGCTGCCCTCCGGAGAGATCACGACGTCGGTGGATGCGCCACCCGACGTGAAGGTGATCGTCGCGCCCTGGTTCGAGATGTTGGTACTGCTCACCGACGTGGTGGTGCAGCCGTTCGCTCCCGTCGGCGAGGCTACGGTACCCGGGGTCGCCTGCCCATCAACGCGCACCTGGCCGTTCGCAGGCGCGGTCGAGGTGAAGGTGATGATCGCGTTGGGCACGCCCCTCATGTTGCTGTCCTTGAGGCACAGGAGCACGGAGGTCGTGGAGTTCGCGACGACACTCGAGGGATTGGCGGTCAGCGTGGCGGGGCCTGCGCCCGCGAATGTCAGGCGCTCCACGTCAGCCACAAGGTTGGGAGTGCCATTGGCCGCGAAACCGCTGCCCTGGGCCCAGACGATGACCGGCTTGCCGAGTTGCGCCTGCGAATACCGCAGGGTGGCCCTGGCGATACCGTTCTCGTCTGTGATCGCGCTGTTGGTGATGTTGCCGTCGGCTGCGCGCCCGATCACGTAAGGGAAGATCGGCCCGCCGTCGACGATGGAGCCAGTGGTGTCGTTGCGGTTGAACGGGCGGATCACCAGCAGGCTGTTGATGCTGGTGATCTGCTGGATCGTGCGCGCCGCTTCCATGTCGCGCTGGCCCGGGATTTCCTCGCCGAACACCACGATGGTGTCGTTGGGCCCGGCAAGGGAGAAGTTGCCCGTGGGTGCGGTGAATTGCGTGCCGCCTTCCTGCGGATTGCCGTCGTTGCCGGAGATCACGAACGACGTTCCATTGAGCGGCGTGTCGATCAGGCCGAAATCGATCTGCGTGCCGGGGATGACCGGGTTGCCGTCGCGGTCGGTCGCGATGGCGGTGATCGTCACCGTGTAGATCGGGTTCGGGTTGGTCGGGTCGCCACCGATGTTGTCGATGATGATGGCATTGCGGTTGGCGATGTCGAGGTCGAACAGTCGACCGTCGGAAATGATCACCGTGCGCGTCGCGACCACCGGATCCTGGATGCCGTTGTCGACGTTGTTGTCAAATCGATCGGCGGTCACGCGGATAACGACGGGGCCGACCCGGTTGCCGGAGATCAGGTTGAAGGTGACGATGCCGCCCGTGCTGCGCAGGTTGATCGCGGTGCCGCTGACGGTGGTGCCCGCGGCATTGACACCCGTCACGCGCTCTCCGCCACCGGGACCGGTGACGATCTCGACGCGGGCATTGTTGGTGCCGGCCGGCGGATTGGGCACCGGGCGCGCGGGATTGTTGCCATCGAGCAGGTTTGCCACCAGCGGGATCGAGTCTACGCCGCCCGAGCCCTGCACGTAGAGCGGATCGGTGGGCGCGGCGATGAACACCTGGGTCGGCACGTTCGCGATGCCACCCACGATGGTGAATGTCTGGGTCACAGAGACCGTCTCGCCGGTTTGCGGATCCTGCCCCGTCACCACGATGTTGCAGGTTCCGGGCTGGTTGAACGACCAGACGTAGATGAAGGCGATACCGGCATTGACGTCGACAGGACCGCTTCCGATCGCAATGGTCGATTCGTTGATTTCAGTGGTCGTGGGATCGTCCAGTGTCGAGAACGCGCAGAAACCCACGGAACCGGGTGCAATCGCGACCACGACACCGTCCGGCTGCTGGATCAGCGTGCCGTCCAGTCGGCGGAAGGTGATTGTGGTGTTGCTGATGTAGGGGGAGCCGATGAAGAACGGCACGCCCGGGTTGACCGGCAGGGTGCTGTTTTGCGTCAGCAGTGTCAGTCGCTGGTCGGTGCCCGGACCCGCGACGATGTTGAAGTTGAGCGTCGCCGTCGACGAGCCCGCGCCGCTGGCGGTCGCGGTTGCCCGCAACGTGACCGTGCCGACACCGCGCGTGTGCAGGCGGAATTGCGCGACGCCTCCGCGCGTCGTGGTGGTGACCGATGCACTAACCGGCGTCGTACCACCCGGGCTCTGGGAAATGAACGAAGAAACGAGGGCCAGGTCGGAAGGCGTCACCGACAGCGACACCGAGGTGCCGTCGGCAACCGCCACGCCGTTGTTGTTCACAACGCGAACGGCGATGGGGATCACGGAACTCGGCGTAGCCGTGGCTGGCGTCGGCTCGAACGTCACGCGGAGTTCGGACGGTGTGAAACTTCCACCCTCGTTGGAACCGCCGCCGCCACCGCCGCCGCATGCGGCGAGCAACGTGGCCGCCAGCAGGCCGATCAGGATTTGGATAAGGGCTTTCATTCAACGTTCTCCAGACATCTGTTCGGGCGGCTCGAAGTAAAGGGCGGTGAGGACGTCGCTGGCCGGGGGCTAGCGTAGGCTCTGCGCGAGGATCTTGGGTGTGACGAAGATCAGCAATTCCGCTTTCTCGCTGGTGCGGTTCTTGTTGCGGAACAGGGCGCCGAGACCGGGAATGTCGCCCAGGAAGGGCACCTTCTGCAGGTCCTCGCGCTTGCTGAACTCGTAGACTCCGCCCAGAACCACTGTTTGGCCGTTGTCGACCAGCACGGCCGTGTTCAATTCACGCTTCTGGATCTGGGGCACGTCGCCAATCGAAGTGCTCACGAATCCGGAGACCTCGTCCTTCTTCACGTTCATGTTGAGGAACACGCGCTGGTCCTGCGTGATGGTCGGGGTCACCTTGAGTTCCAGCAGGACTTCCTTGAACTGCACGTTGGGAATCGGGATGGAGCCGCCGCCGGACTGGGGTGAGATGGTCACATAGCCGACCTCGTCGCCCTGGCGGATGACCGCTTCACGCTGGTTGGCCGTGATCACGCGAGGGTTGGAGACGACTTCACCGCGACCTTCAGTCTCAAGCGCAGAGAGTTCGAGGTCGAGCAGGTAATCGGCACCGAGTACCGCAAGGGCCAGGCTGCCCGCGGGATTGGTAACCGGCAGGTTGACGTTGAGGCGATCGGACAGGTTCGGTACCAGCACCCCGTTGCCGATGATCGGGTCCGGCGATGCCACCGGCAGTCCCGTGGTCCGACCCCCGAAGCGGTTGTTGAGGGCGATGTTGTTCATCCGGTCCGTGACGGCCGAATTGCCGCCGGTCGTGATGATGTTGCCGTCGCGGTCCTCGTAGCCTCCCGAGATGCCGAAGCGGGCGCCGATCTCACGGCCGAACGTCTCGGTGGCGATCACGATCCTGGACTCGATGAGCACCTGGTCGACCGGCCGATCGAGGCGCGCAACCAGTTCGCGTATCTCGTTGATCTTGGGCGGGGTGTCGTTGACCAGCAGAACGTTAGTGCGTTCGTCGAACGTCACGCTGCCCCGCTGCGAGAGGAACCCGGACGATGGATTGCTTGCCGCCGCGGAGCCCGTACCTGACCCCTCGCTCCTCAGCGATTCCGACGTCAGCAGTTCCGCGATGTCCTTGGCCTTGCCGTAATTGACCTGGATGTATTCGGAAACCAGCGGCGCGTTGTCGTCCAGGCGGGCACGCGCTTCCGCCTGCTGGGTTTCGCGCGTGGTGATCTCGGCCTGGGGCGCGACCCAGATCACGTTGCCCGACTGCCGTTTGTCGAGACCCTTCGCGTTCATCACGATGTCAAGCGCCTGGTCCCATGGCACATTGTCGAGCCGCAGCGTGACATTTCCCTGCACGGTATCCGCCACCACGATGTTGAGATCGGACACGTCGGCGATCAACTGCAGGACCGAGCGCACCGGGATGTCCTGGAAGTTGAAGGTCACGCGCTGGCCGGAATAGACCGGCGCCTCGAGCGCCCGGCGTGCCTCGGAGACGACCTTTGGCGTTGTGAACTCGACGATGTACTCGCCACCCGTCTGATAGGCGAGGTGTTCGAAGTTGCCGTTGGTGTCCACCTCGATGCGGCTGCCGCCACCCGTGGCGCGCGCTGCCAGTCCCTCGACCGGCGTGGCGAAGTCGGTCACGTCGAGCTGCTTCGGCACATCCGCGCCGAGGCCGATGCCGGGCAGGTCGATCAACAGCTTGTCGCCTTCGCGGCGAACGTTGGCCGAAGCACTCTGGTTGTTGAACCGGATGATGACGCGGCCCTCGCCCTCGCTGCCGCGTCGGAAGTCGAGATTGGAGACCAGGTTCTGACTGAAGTTGACGGCCTTGGTCGGGTCGTTCGCGGCCATCACCGCGATCTGTCCGACCGTGGTGGCACCCCCGTCAAGGCTCAGGATCAGCTTGTCGCCTTCGATCCGCGTCGTGTACCCGACCATGCGATCAAGCTCCACGATCACGCGGGTTCGTCCTCCGGCTTCCACCGCCGTGACCGCTTCTGCGGCGCCGAGGCCGATGTTCACCCGGCGCTCCACCAGCGCGTTGCGCGTGCCGGGCAGGTCGAGTGCGATCCGTGGAGGCTGTCCGATCGTGAAGAGTTTCGGGGTGGTCGGCGCCACCGCCATGTCGAGAATGATCTCGGTGCGGCCGCCGGGGCCGGGCGCCGAGCGGATTGCCTCGAGCGCATTCTGGGCCATCGCCGGAAGGGCGACAGCGGTGAGTGACATCCAAACCGTTGCCGCAACGAAGCGGCGTTGCAAGTTCCCGCGACTGATCATGCCGTTCACCTTTGTGCGCAGTCTTGAGTTGCTCATGTCGTGGTCCCCAACGCCTACTCTTGATCCAGCGCGATCGAAGCGGGGCGTTCCGTCCAGCCACCCGACCCGTTCGAGATGAGTTCGACCAGTTCCACCCTGTCCTCGAAGACCTGGATGGCCTGGCCGTAGTTCTGTCCGAGATACTTCCCCGCATGGACCTGATGCACGACGCCATCCGGGTCCTTGATCAACGCCTTGAGGGACTTGCCGATCCCGATCGTGCCGACCATGTCCAGTGTGTCTAGAGGAAATGATTCAAGTGTCTCGCGCGCGCGGTTCGGGTCGGGTCTCGGGCCTGCCCCTCCCGCATCCTCCTCGTCCGCGCTGGGCGTGAACGGGTCGCGCAGGTTGTCGGCCGCGTAACGGAAGCTCTCGAAGGTCTGCATGACCGGAATCGGATCCAGCGGTTCGCCGCGTTCCTGCTTGATCGCCTCGACCTTGGCCACGAGATCATCCGTCCCCCGGCTACAGCCCAGCATCACGACCGAAAACGTGCCGAGCGCCAGCCACCTGAGTGCCTCGCTGCGAATGCGCATGCTCAGAGCCCCCCCGGTGCGGGAGCAGGGGTTGCACCTGCCGGAAGATCGGACGCGGCAGCCGCCGCCGCCGCCTCTTCAGGATCCTGATACCGATAGGTTTTGACCGTTCCCTCGAGCACCAGCCTTCCTGTCGGGGTGAGCACCGCAGTGGTCTCCTCGGGGTGCAGCGAAATGTCGTGCATGGTGAGGATGACGACCCGGGGCAGGGAAGCGACGCCGCTCACGAAGTGGCCGAACTGGTGGAATCCGCCCACCA